>CABYLY010000036.1 GCA_902519945.1 uncultured Pelagibacteraceae bacterium | reverse complement strand
ATTCCAAAATGAATGAGACAAATGATTTAAAAAAAGTTTCGAATAAACTTTATAGAGCTGACATAATTGATACTAATAATAAATATTTAGTCAAAACTATAAATTCTATAGATATAGGAATTAGTCCTTCAAAAATAATTGATGAAAAAAAACTATTATTAAATCTCAAATACTTATTTCCTGAGAAAGATATTCAGAAAATAAAAAAAAGAATTGATAAAGGTAAATTTTTTTATTTTGAAAAAAAGATTTCAGAGGAAAATTACGAAAAACTAATGCAGCTTGGTGATAACGCTATTGAACCAAGAGATAATTTAATAAGAATTTATCCTCAAAGTAATTTATTCAGCCATATTATCGGTCAGATAGATAATGATAATAATGGTATTTCTGGTCTGGAAAAAACATTAGATGAACAGCTTAAAAATTCCCAACAACCAATAAAATTAACAGTTGATAAAGATATTCAATATTTAATTAGAGAAGAATTAATTAAGTTTAATAAAATTTTTGATACTAAAGGAAGTGCAAGTATATTAATGGACGTAAATAACGGTGAAATTATTTCTTTAGTTTCATTGCCAGATTTTAATCCGAATCAAAGAAAAAAAATTTCAGATCCTAATTTTATTAATAGAGCTACCAAAGGTGTTTATGAATTTGGTTCTGTTTTTAAGACTTTCACCTTAGCTGCCGCACTTAATGAAAAAATTATTGAACCTCAAACAGAATTTTTGGATTTACCAAAATCACTAAGTTGTGCCGGATTCCCAATAAGAGAGTACGACAATAAGATACCATCAAATTTAACTGCTGAAGAAATTTTAATTCGCTCTGGAAATATAGGTTCTGTTAGGATTGGTCAAAAACTAGGTGAGGATAAATTCAAATCATTTTTATCAACTATTGGGGTTTTAAAAAAAATAACTTTTGAGATAGAGGAAGTTGGAAAACCAATTGAATTTAATTGGGGCAAATGTCCATTGGCAACTGCTTCTTTTGGCCATGGTATTACCACCACATTAATTCAATTAGTTAAGGCATACTCAATAATAGCTAATGGAGGTTATAATATTGACCCAACTTTGATTAAAAATAAAAATAGAAATAAAAGACAAAAAATCTTGAATGACGATGTATCAAAAAAAATTTTACCTATTCTAAGGAAAATTGTATCAACAAAAAATGGGACTGCATCTTTAGCTAATGTCAGTGGTTTTGAGGTGGGTGGAAAAACTGGAACTGCACAAAAAAGTATAAATGGTATTTATACCAATAAAAAAATAAATTCTTTTTTATCGGTATTTCCGACGTCTAGACCGAAATTCGTAATGGCTGTAATGTTAGACGAGCCTAAAATTAGTAAAGATTATATTTACCATTATAGAGATGGTTCAAACATAAAATACAAAGGAACACCTTTTAATACAGCTGGTTGGACTTCTGTAGAAGTTACAGGCCAAATTCTAGATAAAATTGGGCCTATTTTAGCCACAAAATACAGTGAGGTTAATTAACTAATGTTGCTTAAAGACTACATTCCCAATGTTAACAAAAAATTTAGAAACATTTTTTTCTCAGGTATTTCATTTGATAGCAAGAGTGTAAAAAAAAATAATATTTTTTTTGCAATAAAAGGTAATGAAATAGATGGAAATAAATTTATTCCACTTGCAATTAAAAAGGGTTCTAAAATCATTGTGTCAGAGAAAAAGTTTAAGAAAAAACACAATGGAATTATATATCTCGATACTAATAATATTAGAAAGTTATTAGCTGATGTCTCATTTAAAATTTATAAAAAAAGGCCAGAAAATTTAATAGCTGTTACGGGAACTAATGGAAAATCTTCAATTGCAAATTTTTACTATCAAATACTTAAACTTAATAAAAAAAAAGTTGCCTCGATAGGAACCCTTGGGGTTAAAGCAGATAATTATAATCTGAAGCTTAACAATACAACAATTGATCCAATCAAATTAGGCAAAATATTAAAAATTCTGAAAGATAAAAACATAGATAATGTAATAATGGAAGCATCAAGTCACGGTCTTAGTCAAAACAGACTGGATGGTTTAGTTTTCAATACCGGTATATTTACCAATATATCTCAAGATCATTTAGATTATCATAAAAATTTCTACAACTTTTTTATTTTTTATTCCCTTTTTTATATCTCGTCTAATTTTATCTGGATTTTCAAATCTAGGGTTATCATCAGTAAGGTAAATAAGATTTGAGTATTTAGCTGCAATTTTTCCCATTTTAGATCTTTTATTTTTATCCCTATTTCCACCACAACCAA
>CABYLY010000035.1 GCA_902519945.1 uncultured Pelagibacteraceae bacterium | reverse complement strand
CAATTTTAGCAAAACCTGCATCTATTAATTGGAAAGACTCAAGAATAAATATTATTGATACACCAGGTCACCGAGATTTTGCAGCAGAAGTTGAAAGAGTTTTAAGCATGGCAGATGGCGCATTGCTTTTAATAGATTCTGCTGAAGGAGTTATGCCTCAAACAAAATTCGTTTTATCTAAAGCTTTAAAACAAGGCTTAAAACCGATCGTTGTAATCAATAAATTGGATAAATCAGATCAAAGAGCTAATGAAGTTTTAGATGAGACTTTTGATTTATTTGTAAGTTTAGATGCAAATGAAGATCAACTAGACTTTCCAGTTTTATATGCAAGTGGAAGATCCGGTTGGGCTGATAAAGAAATTGATGGTCCAAGGGAAAATTTAAATCCTTTATTAGATCAAATTATTGATCATGTAAAACCTGACGAACTTGATAAAACAAAACCTTTTGCAATGTTGTCTACTCTTCTTTATGCGGACAATTTCTTAGGTAGAAGCTTAGTCGGAAGAATTGCTCAAGGAACTGCTAAAGCTAATCAATCGATCAAGGCAATAAATCTAAAGGGTGAAAAAGTAGATGAAGGAAGACTTACTAAAATTTTTAGATATGAGGGCACAAAAAAAGTTCCAATTGAAATCGGTGAGGCGGGAGATATTGTAGTTGTCGCTGGTTTAGAAAAAGCAAATGTTGCTGACACAATTTGTGATCTTGAGGTAAATGATCCTATAAAAGCTACTCCAATCGATCCACCAACAATGTCCATTACAATTACCGTAAACACATCTCCTCTTGCAGGGACTGAGGGTAAAAAACTTACAAGTACTCAAATAAGAGATAGGTTGCTTCAAGAAGCGCAGAATAATGTTGGAATTACTTTTACAGAAAATGAAGGTAACGATTCTTTTGTTGTAAGCGGTCGAGGTGAATTAATGTTAGAAATATTACTCACCCAGATGAGAAGAGAAGGTTTTGAAATGACAGTTAGTCCCCCGAAAGTTCTCTATAAAAAAGATGAAAATGGTAGCAAACTTGAGCCAATAGAGGAAATAACTATGGACTTAGATGAAGAACATTCATCAAAAATTATCGACTCCATGAATAGAAGAAAAGGTAAATTAATAGAATTAAAAGATACTGGTAAAAATAAAAAAAGATTAATCTTTCATGCACCAACAAGAGGATTAATGGGATACACAAGCCGGTTTCTAACACTTACAAAAGGTAATGGCGTAATAAACAGAATTTTTCATGCATATGGACCATTTGAGGGTGAAATGGAGGGTAGAAGAAATGGTGCACTTATTTCAATGGAACAAGGAAAAGCAGTTGCCTTTGCAATATATAATTTACAGGCTAGAGGAGAGATGTTTGTAACTCATAATGATCCTGTTTATCCAGGTATGATTGTGGGATTGTCTCCTAAACCTGGAGATATGATTATTAACGTTATGAAGGGCAAAAAATTAACCAATATGAGAACACAAGGCACAGATGAAAACGTCGTTCTAACACCAGTAAGAAAAATGTCCATCGCAGAGCAATTAAGCATGTTAAATACTGATGAGGCTTTGGAAATCACTCCAGACTCTTGTAGATTAAGAAAAGCCATTCTTGATCCGCATGAAAGAAAGAAAAGTGAAAAATCAGGCGCTGCAGCCTAATCGAAAATTTTATCAACTAAATACAGGCCTAAGGCAACACAAGGACCAATTCCAAAAGCAAATAATAAAGTTCCTACTCCCACAGTTCCACCTAGGTACCATCCGATACTTACAACAGAAATTTCTAAGAATGCTCTTACGGCAGCAACTGGTAAATTAGTTTTTTTTTGTAGACCAATCATCAAACCATCTCTTGGTCCAGCTCCAAGATTAGATACTAGATAAATACCTCCACCAATCCCAACGGTTATTACTGAAATTATTGCCAGAATTAATTGATAAAAGTAATTGGATGGGGTTGGAACAAATTTTATGCAAAGATCAATCATCAATGCAATAATGATTGCGTTAAGTATTGTTCCCATCCCTGGTTTTTGACCAAGCGGTATCCACAAAATTAAAACTGCAACACTTATCAAAAATGTTATTGTTCCTATACTCAAATTAACATTTAAAGAAATACCTTGAGCTAAAACACTCCATGGAGAAGCACCAGTAAAAGATACAATTAATAGACCTTCTCCAAGGCCAAATAACATCAAGCCAAAACATAAAAAAAAGAATGTAGAGAATTTTGGTTTAAAATTATAAGGCTTATCAGAACTCCAATTGACCCTTGGTATTTTCTTAATTTTTAAAAACATTTTAATAAGTTATTTCT
>CABYLY010000034.1 GCA_902519945.1 uncultured Pelagibacteraceae bacterium | reverse complement strand
TTTAAATGCTATTAAACTTTCTAAAATTATTTTTTTGTCAGTCAAATTATTTTTAATCCCATGTTCCAATAAAGAATATTCACCAGAAACTTGATATGCCAAGACTGGAATTTTAAAGTTTTCTTTAACTTTTTTTATTATATCAAGATATGGTAGCCCTGGTTTAACCATAACCATGTCAGCACCTTCTTTAATATCTAAAGCGACTTCTCTGAGAGCTTCATCACTATTTTTGAAATCCATTTGATAACTCTTTTTATCTCCTTTTAGTAAATTTTTTGAACCAACTGCATCCCTAAATGGTCCATAATAACTTGATGCATATTTAACTGCATAAGATAAAATTTGTGTCATTTTAAAACCATTTTTATCTAAGGATTTTCTTATCTCACCAATTCTACCATCCATCATATCTGATGGTGCAAGAACATCACAGCCCATTTGTGCTTGTAGTAAAGATTGATCTAGTAAAACTTTTATTGTTTCATCATTAAGAACATATTTATTTTTTAAAAGTCCGTCATGACCATGTGATGTGTATGGATCTAATGCTACATCACACATAACACCAATTTCATTTTTGTATTTCTTCTTTATTTTTTGTAATGCTTTACAAACAATGTTGTTTTCATTTAGAGCTTCGGTGCCTAAAGCATTTTTCTTTTTTTTATCAGTATAAGGAAATAAAGCTATCATAGGTAATTTTTTTTTTATTGCTTTATCAATTATAAAATTTAATTTATCAATAGTATATCTATATACACCCGGCATTGATTTAATAGGTTGTTTTTTATTTTTTCCATCGATTAAAAATATTGGTAGAATGAAATCATTAGATGTAAGATTATTCTCCTCAATTAATCTTCTTGACCAATCGTTTTTTCTATTTCGTCTAAGTCTTAAATTCGGAAATTTTCCTGTAATCATTATTAAATATATTTATTATATGCGACAAATGTTATATACAAATATATCTTAAAAAAGATATTAAACAATAAAAGGAGACAAAAAATTTTATGAGTTTAAACTTTGATGATTTTCAAAAACAAGAAGTCAAATTTGACATTGTTAAACTCCAAAAAGCTTATAAAGAATTATTAGCAATTAAAGGTTTCACTAGTATTGAAGGTATTTCCAATTTTGGAGCTATTTCCCTCACACAAATTCCTGGTGATCCAGACTCTATCAAAGGTCACAAGGCTAGAGGAGTATTTTGGACTAAACCTGATTCATCAGGTAAAGAAGCTATGAGAGATGAAATGATTGATGAGTCAGCTTATTCTGAATTTATTGAGGAATATAAAGAAACATATTTTAAAGAGGTATTTGATACACTTTCAAAAAAATATAAATTAGGACGTGTAAGAATTTTATTAAAAGAACCAAGATCAACTTTAAGTTGGCATAGAGATCCAGAGCCAAGACTTCATATTCCAATAATTACAAATCCTGGATCAATAATGGTTATTGATAATGTTGCAAAGCATATGCCTGCTGATGGTTCAGTCTGGATTACTAACAATACTAAATATCACAACGCTTTTAACGGTGGTGAAGAAAATAGAATCCATTTAGTTGCTTGTGTTTTAGACTACAAATTTAATTAATTTGAAAAAAATATATATTTCTTCAGATCATGCTGGTTATAATTTGAAAGAAAATATAAAAAGAAAATTTAAAAAAAAATATATTTTTTTAGACCTTGGAACAAATAATTCGAAAGTGTCAGTACATTATCCAGATTTTGCCCATAGATTGTGTAGAAAAGTTAGCAATGATACAAAAAATATAGGGATTTTGGTATGTGGATCTGGCATGGGTATGTCAATGGCAGCAAATAAACACAAAAAAATAAGAGCTGCAGTGTGTTATTCTGTAAAAAACACAAAATTATCTAGATTGCATAACAATGCGAATATTATAACATTAGGATCAAGATTGACAAAAAAAGATACTGCCTTTAAATGTATTGAAGCTTTCATCAATACTAAATTTGAAGGTGGTAGACATAAAAAAAGAGTAAAGAAAATATAGGTAAAAATGTCGAGTGAAACAAAATATATAAATTCAGCTTATCAAGATTTTTTTGAAAAAAGTCTTTCAAAAACTGACCCAGATTTATTTAAAGCTATTAATGATGAATTAATAAGACAACAAAATCATATTGAATTAATTGCATCTGAGAATATAGTTTCACAAGCTGTTTTAGAAGCTCAAGGATCAGTTTTAACAAATAAATATGCAGAAGGTTATCCGGGTAAAAGATATTATAATGGCTGTGAACATGTTGATGTTGCAGAACAATTAGCACTAGAGAGAATTAAAAAACTTTTTAATTGTAAATATGCTAATGTCCAACCTCATTCTGGAGCCCAAGCAAACGGAGCTGTGTTTTTAGCTTTACTAAAACCAAATGATACTTTCATGGGAATGAGTTTAAATTCAGGAGGTCACATTACACATGGATTAAAGATTTCAATGTCAG
>CABYLY010000033.1 GCA_902519945.1 uncultured Pelagibacteraceae bacterium | reverse complement strand
GCAGAAAATATTTCATACGAATTAAAAAGATTTGCAGGAATTAAGAGAGACTACACTCCTGAAGATGTTGAAAGATTAAGAGGCTCAATAAAAATTGAATATTCATTATGTAAGCAACAATCTACTAAATTATGGAAGCTTTTAAATACTGAAAATTACGTAAACACCTTAGGATCGTTATCAGGTAATCATGCTGTGCAACATGCTAAAGCAGGTTTAAAAGCTATTTATTTAAGTGGTTGGCAAGTTGCGGCAGATGCTAATAGTGCTGGTGAAATGTATCCTGACCAATCTTTGTATCCATATGACAGTGCTCCAAAACTAGTTGAGTCGATGAACAATGCACTTTTAAGAGCAGACCAAATTCAGCACATGGAACTTCAAGATGGAGATATGAAAAAAGATAAAAGAGTTGATTATATGTTACCAATTATTGCTGATGGAGAAGCTGGTTTCGGAGGTCCATTAAATGTATTTGAATTAGCTAAAAAATTTATAAAAGCCGGAGCAGCAGGTGTTCATTTTGAAGATCAATTGGCAAGTGAAAAAAAATGCGGTCACATGGGAGGTAAGGTTTTAGTACCAACTGGAACAATGATTAAAAATTTAAAAGCTGCAAGACTGGCTGCAGATATAGCGGATGTACCATTAATTATATTAGCAAGGACAGATGCTAATGCAGCAAAATTAATTACTAATGACCATGATGAAAATGATAAACCGTTCTTAACCGGAGAAAGATCTCCAGAAGGTTTTTATTATGTAAAAGCTGGTATAGAGCAAGCAATATCAAGAGGTTTAGCTTATGCACCATATTCAGACTTAATTTGGTGTGAAACAGCAACGCCAAACCTTGAAGAAGCAAAAAAATTTGCTGATGCAATTCATGAAAAGTATCCTGGAAAACTCTTGGCATATAATTGCTCTCCATCATTTAACTGGAAAAAGCATTTATCAGACTCAGAAATAGCCTCATTCCAAAAAGAAATAAGTAATATGGGTTATAAATTTCAATTTATTACACTTGCTGGTTTCCATACACAAAATATTGCAATTTTTGAACTTGCAGAAAAATATAAAAAAGAAGGTATGACTGCATACTCAAAAATTCAACAACAAGAATTTGCTCGTGAAAAAGATGGTTATACAAGCGTTAAACATCAAAGGGAGGTTGGTACCTCATATTTTGATGCAGTTTCAAATACCATCAGTAGTGGAAAAAGTTCGACTACAGCGATGAAAGGTTCCACAGAATCAGAGCAATTTTAAATAACATCCTCTTAGTAATATAGTTGATTAACTGGCCCAGAAATGGGTCAGTTGCTTAGTCTTAACTTTTAATATTATAACCTTTTTTAAGCAGAGTTGAGACACTAATCACACATATAATAAAAAATAAGATCATTAGACCTACACTTATCCATATATTAAAATCTGAAATACCATAAAAAGAATACCTCACTCCATTAATAAGATAAACAACTGGATTAAAATAAGTTATCATTTGCCAAAACTCAGGCAGCATATCTAATGAATAGAGGCTTCCCCCTAAAAAAACCATTGGTGTTATCACCAAAGAAGGGACTATAGACATTTGCTCAAAATCTTTACTAATCACGCCGATCAAAAACCCAAATAAAGCAAAAGTAAATGACACTAAAATTAGTAAAAAAATCATTAATAATGGGAATTGCACTTGAACTTCAACAAAAAAAAGTGAGGTGCAAAATATTACAAAACCTACTATCAAAGTCTTGGTAGCACCAGCACTAACAAAAGCTAAAACAATTTCAAAAGTTGAAATTGGCGCAGCTAAAATTTCGTAAATAGTTCCATTAAATTTAGGAAAGAAAATTCCAAAAGATGTATTGCTTATCGATTGTGTTAATAAAGTAAGCATTAAAAGTCCAGGAACAATATAAGATCCATAACTAATCCCATCAATTTTTTGAACATAGCCTCCTATGACTGAACCAAAAACAATGAAATACAGAGATGTTGATATTACAGGAGATAGAAGTGACTGACCTAATGTTCGTCTAAAACGATCCATCTCATGAAAATAGATAGCTTTAAAGCCGTAAAAATTAATTCTCATTATTTTCCCTTACTAATGTTACAAATATCTTTTCTAAATTACTCTGCTCAGTTTTCAAATCTTTCAATTTCAAACCAGAGTCTTTTATATCTTGTAAAAGATTAGTAATACCAGTTTGTTTTTCTATAAGATTATATGTGTAATCTAAAGACATTCTATTATTTCCAATTCCTAAATTATATTTCTTTAAAGATATCGGTATTTCTTTAATTTCTTGTTGCAACTCTACTGTTAATGTTTTATGTCCCATCTTTTTCAACAATACATTCTTTTCTTCCACGATTATAATCTCACCCTGGTTGATTACTCCTACACGATCAGCAATCGCTTCAGCTTCTTCAATATAATGTGTGGTTAGAATTATAGTTACCCCTGTTTCTCTTAAAGATTTTACTACCTTCCACATTTCTTGTCTCAATTCAACATCTAC
>CABYLY010000032.1 GCA_902519945.1 uncultured Pelagibacteraceae bacterium | reverse complement strand
GAAAGATTACTACCTTTAAAAGATGGTTTAAAAATTAATCAATTTTTAATTGATAATTCTGATTTAAGACACGTTGTTAGAAGAGCTTTTATTATTGAAAAATTTCCATATTCAGAAATACAAGATAATACTATCGGAGAAAATTTAGTTCCAATTGATATGTTGCGATTAAAATTATCTTTTTTTGGAGCTTTAAAATTTGATCCAAGGTCTGATAAGTGGTTGAGAATATGTATGTTTCAAGGTGCGCCACTCCCAAATGAATTAAAAGATTATGATGAGCAATGGGTTTATAAAACCTACTCTTAAATTATGAAATCTTTAAGTGAGATAGAAACTACAGCTAAGAGGGCAAGTCGAGCTGCTGGTTATTCGTGGGGTATAGCAGAAGAGGTCGGTAAATCTATAAGATTATCTGAATTATTTGGTTTTCCAGCAATCAAACATCTCAATCAATATTATCAAAATAAAAAAAAAGAAAATTTTGAAGAGATAAAATTTATCAATGAAATTAACAAATCAGATGGAACATCTTTTTGTCCAATTATGCTGGGTGTTAATTTTATTGACCAAGTAAAAAACATTGAGACTTTAAAAAAGTGCTTAGTTGAAAATCTTGCTCATCCATTGTTGCTTTTACCTTTTTTAAGTAGAGCTTCGGAAATTATTGGAAAAAAATTATTATTTTCATTTGATGATTGTAAATTTTTATTGAATTTTAATTTGAGTATCTCATCTAATATTTGGGATAAAGAAATGCCAATGTTAGCAAAAAAAGTAGAAATAATTTTTTTAAACAATGAAGATAATTTTTCAGATCAAGATTGGAAAAATCTCTACAAACTTGCAGAGGATACATTTGTAGAGGAGACTGATAGTTTAAAAGAGGGTGCAGCGGGAGCCGGTTTGACTGATAATGACTGAAGACAAAGAAATAGAGAAAAATCTAAAGGATTTAGATGATATTTGTGATGAATGTAAAGAACAAGATGAAAGTGTTACTCAAAACTTGATTCTAACTGGTTTTAAAATTTGTAAGTCTTGCAGAGTTTCTAAAACTATTTTTCCAATCTAAATATGGTTGACCGGCAAAGCATTCATTCTACTCATTACAAAAGTGATAGACAAAATAGCAATTATTAAAAAAGATAAAAAAACTATTCCAAAAGATTTAAATCCTGATTTAAGATTTAATATTTGTTTTGTTGAAATTATCAAAGCCGCAAAAATCCAAAATTGAGTTAAAAAAATTATAGGTATCATTAAATCTGGAGTGATTGCGAAAAATCTGAGCAAACCTGGCGCATGTGCAAATCCAACTGCAGTCAGTACTTTTTTGAATGGCACCTTTGATGTTTGTTTATCTGGAAAAAGTTTTACTCCAATTACGTATATAAATAATCCCCAAACTAACCAAGTTAAGATCGCGGTGAGACCAGACATACCTATTGCAGTTTTCATTATTGTATTGGCTGCAACAGCACCTGCCATCCCATCAAGTATCATAATCAGACCAGCAAAATATATTGAAGCTTCACCGAAATTTCTATTATCGCTGTATAAGGTTTTATCTAATTTAATAGATCTAAAAACTATATTTAAAAATTCACCTAACATTTATTTTTTTTTATCTTTTTGCTCTTTATAAGAAACGATTAATGGAAATATTATTAAAGCAATAGCTATAAGAATGCAAATTACTATTATGAAACTCTTGGTCATTTAAGATAAAGGGGGAGTAAACTCCCCCATTAATAAGATTAACCTTTTGAAACTTCTCTTGTGTTAGCGTTGAAAGATTCTTTAAATGGAATATCTACAATAACTGCATCTACAGGCTTACCTGGAGTATCAGAGTATTTTTCAGGTAAATGAACTTTATATTTAGTTCCAACTTTACCTTTTGGAAATCCATTCGCATTTAATGTTCCATCAAAAGGAACATATCCCATTGCAATGTTTGTTTTCTTTTCAGGATGCCACCATGGTGACGTAATGAAACCAACTGGATCTCCACCACTCTCATTTGATATTAACCAAAAATCTGGCGCATAATCATCAATTGGTTTACCACCCATTTCAAATCCAACTAATTGAAGTGCGTATGGTTTCTTACCATCCTTAAGTTCTTTACCCATTTTTTCAAGTGCAGCTTTGCCAACATAATCAGAAGATTTGTTCCATTCACCTTTTCCTGATAAAGATACTTGGTAACCTAAATTACATTGATAAGGGTTATGTTGCTGGTCCATATCTTGTCCCCATGACAGAATTCCAGCTTGAATTCTTCTATGGTGAGCAGGAGCAATAACCATTAAATTATGCTTTTTTCCTGCTTCAAGAACAGCGTTCCACATTTCATCAGCATATAGAGTTGCATCTCTTAAATAAATCTCATAGCCAGCCTCACCTGAAAAACCTGACTGAGAAATAACACAACTTCTACCAGCAACTTTTACTTCCGCTAAACCGTAAAATGGCATATTTTCTAAATCAACTTGATCACCTAACAAATCTTTCATTAGAGCCTTTGATTTAGGTCCTTGAATTTGCACAGGACATGCATCAATTTCTTCAATGGTACAATTAAATCTTCCATCTGCGTTAACACCTTGCAAATACAAACCAATATCAGAGTCTGACAAAGAAAACCAAAACTCGTCTTTTGAAATTCTTAAAAGAATTGGATCGTTTAAAACACCACCATAAGCATTACATAAAATTACATATCTTGCTCTCATAGGTGAAATTTTTGTTGCATCTCTAGTTATTACATAATCA
>CABYLY010000031.1 GCA_902519945.1 uncultured Pelagibacteraceae bacterium | reverse complement strand
ATTTTGAAACCTTAGGTTGTTCACAGATAAGATTAATATCTAAATTATTTATAGAAAAATTTGATTTATAGAGATTTTCTACAACTGGTTTTAACATTTTTGGTGATCTTATATTTTTGAATTTTTTAGTATTTGGAAAATATGTACCAATATCTTTTCGTCTTAATGCACCTAAAATTGCATCAGTAATGGCATGCAAAATTACATCACCATCAGAATGCCCTTCAAGACCTGAATGAAATGGTATTCTTGTACCTCCAAGAAAAAGAATTCTATCTTTAACTAATCTATGAATATCAAATCCTAAACCATAGAAAGTTCTAGAGTTCTTTACATCATCTAAATAAGTAATTTTATTATTTGAGTTTTCACCTTTAATAAATTTTACTTTACAGTTTTGATTTAAAAATAATGTGGCCTCATCACTAATTTTAGAACTTTCTTGAATTGCAAAATTATATAATTTAGTAAATCTAAAAGCTTGTGGGGTTTGTGTTAACAATGAATTTTCCTTTTTTAAATTAAAAAAATTATTTTTTACTCTATACTTGATTGAGTCTCTTGAGTTTATAATAGGTACAACAGCTTTATTCTTTTTTAAATTTTTTGAAATAATTTTAAGCAATCTTATTGAAAAATTTGGTCTTGCTGCATCATGAATAAAAACATTTTTTGGCTTATATTTTCTGAGGTATTTTAGTGCATTTAATGAAGAATCGGACCTTTCTTTGCCACCTTTTATTATTGTAACTATTTTTGGATATTTCTTTTTTTTTAAGTGTTTAATATTATTTGATACAATAATTATTTTCTTAAATAATTTAGAGTTTAAAGATATTTCGACTGAATGATCTATAATTTCTTTATTTTTATATTTATAGAATTGTTTAGGGAGATTTTTACCAAATCTCTTACTTTTTCCCGCCGCCAATATTACAAAACAGTTGTTCATTTGTTTAAATGCTATAATTCTAGATTATGTTAGAATTTTTGAAAAAAAATATATTCATTATTATTCTATCTAGTATCACACTATTTATTGGTTTTTTAACTTTTTTAACTTTTATAAATAGAAGTTTTATCGAGTTAAATCAAAATAATTTACAATATTTATTAATTCTTAATATTTTATTACTTTTTTTATTATTTATTTTCATTTTTTTGGAGGTAAAAAAATCAATTAAAAATGATATTGATAAAGATGGTTTAAAATCAAATAAAAGATATATCACTTATTTTTCACTTTTTACGCTTATCCCATCAATTTTGATTTCTATTTTTTCTCTATTTTTATTTTCATTTGCTTTGGAAAAATATTTTGACAAAAAGGTAACGACTGTAGTTAATAATTCATATGAGCTTGCTAAAAGCTATGTTCAAGAGGTAAGAAACAAAATTGAAGCAGATATAATTTTAATAGCATTTGATACAAATAAAAGTGGTAACTTTCTGAATGATAATTCAAAAGAATATTTAAGATTTTTGAGAACACAAAAATTGATAAGAGGCGTGGATGAAGTACATATTATAGATAAAAATAAAAATCTGCTATTTTCTTCAGAGCCTCTAGATAAATACCTGCCACCAGTAGATAAAGCATTAAATCTTGTTCTCGATGATGATCGCCCACTTAAAATTATTAATGCACCAGCAAATATATCGGCTGCTATTATGAGGCTTCAATCATTTGAAAATAGATTTTTATATGTAATAAAGTATTTAGATAAAGATATTTCAAGCTATTTAACTGAATCTCAAGAAGCAATTAATTTCTATTATACTGTAGAAGAAAGAAGTACAGGAATAAAAATTTCATTTATAATCATATATATAATAATTGTTTCCTTGTTATTATTTATCTCAATTACTATAGCAATTAGATTTTCGTCTAGGTTTTTTAGATCTATAAATAATTTAATTTTAGCATCTACTGCTATAGGTCAAGGAAATTTAGATATAAAAGTTCCTGAGGTAAAAACTGATAAGGATATGGAAATTTTAAACAAAAATTTTAATTCAATGATTAATAGACTCAAAAACCAACAAGAGAAGCTTTTAATTAACGAAAGATATGAAGCATGGGGAAATTTAGCTAGAAAACTTGCTCATGAAATTAAAAATCCCTTAACGCCTATACAATTAACAATTGATAGGATAAAAAATAAATATTCAGGCCAGATATTAGATGATGACAAAAAAAATTTTGAAGAAAATTTAAAAATAATCAACAATCAAATTAAACAAATAGAAAATTTAGTTAATGAATTTTCTGATTTTGCCCGTATGCCTAAACCAACTTTGAAAAATCATGATTTAAATAAGATACTACAAGAAAATATTAAGTTATTGAAAGAAATTGACAACTCAATCGAAATTTCCCTTATTTCTGATGATAAAAAGATTTTATTCAAATGTGACAGAGAACAAATAGCAAGAGTTTTTTTTAATTTAATAAAAAATTCTATAGAAAGTATTCAGCAAAAGGCAGAAAAAACACCCAATTTGAATAAAAAAATATCAATTGAAATTACTGAGAATAATGACCATATTAGGATGGTACTAATTGATAACGGTATAGGCTTTGACAAAGTAAATAATATTAAAGAAATAACTAACCCATATTTTACAACAAAAAAAAATGGAACTGGTCTTGGTTTGTCTATTGTTAATAAAATAGTAAATGATCACAATGGTGAACTTGATTTTTTTCCAACATCAAATGGAGCAAAAATAGAAATAAATTTTAAATCTCATGGCAATTGAAATTCTAATAGTTGATGATAATTCAGATATAAGAAATATCTTAAACGAACTGATTATTGACGCTGGTTATAAAACTAGAATAGCAGCAAACTATAATCAGGCATTATCTGAAATTGATAAAAAAATGCCAGACGTTGCCATACTAGATGTA
>CABYLY010000030.1 GCA_902519945.1 uncultured Pelagibacteraceae bacterium | reverse complement strand
TTGATTTTAATGCTATATCGTAATAATCAGCGTCCTGTAAATCTTCTTTAGAAGGATTTTGGTCTAACATCATTAATTCAGCATCGAAAGTTACTGGAACAATAAGCCATGTTTTTTGAAAAGCTGAATAGCCAGTTGAAAAAATTTTAAAAATAAAGATTGTTAAAAATAAAAGTGCCATAAAAATTGCACTCAGACCGTATAAGCGAAATCGCTGTTCAGCTTTATATCTTTTGTTTAATAATTGTTCTTTATTTTTATTCATATTTTTCTCTATATTTTTTAACTACTCTCAAGGCCACAATATTTAAACAAAGTGTTACTAAAAATAATGACATACCTAAAGCAAAAGCAGCTTGCGTTTTTGGGTCGCCAAAAGCTTGGTCACCAATTAGAATAACTACAATTTGAGCTGTAATCGTTGAAGTCGACTCTAAAGGATTTAAAGTTAAATTAGCAGCTAAACCAGAGGCCATAACAACTATCATTGTTTCTCCAATAGCTCTTGAAACACCAAGTAAAATAGATCCAACTATCCCCGGCAATGCCGCGGGAAAAATAACTCTCTTAATTGTTTCTGATTTAGTTGCTCCCATAGCGTAACTTCCATCTCTTAAACTTTGAGGCACACTTGTAATTACATCGTCACTTAAACTTGAAATAAATGGTATAATCATAATACCCATTACCCCTCCTGCTGCTAAAGCACTTTCAGCTGAAACTTCAAGACCCATTGAAGTTCCTAATTCTTTCAAAAATGGTCCAACAGTTAGGGCAGCAAAAAAACCATAAACAACTGTTGGTATACCAGCTAAAATTTCAATTAATGGTTTTGCATATTGTCTAACTTTAGTTGATGCATATTCAGCTAAATAAATTCCACTCATTAATCCAATTGGGATAGCAACGCACATAGCAATAAATGCAATAAAAAAAGTACCTGCAAAAATAGGGACTGCTCCAAAAGTATCTGAATACATTGTCGGATCTAAAGCCTCAGAAGAATCTCTAACAAAAGCTTTTGCTGGATACCAGTGAGTTCCAAAGACAAAATCAAATAATGGAATTACTTTAAAAAAATCTATAGTTTGAAATATAAGTGAGAAAACTATTCCAACAGTAGTTAATATTGCAGCTAAAGAAGCTGTAAATAAAACTGCGTTCAAAAATTTTTCAACTGGTTCTCTTGTTCTAGAATTAGATGAAATTCTTTTATACGCATAAGCAACAGAGGCAATAATTGCAGATAATACTATAACAACTTTTGAACTTTGAGCTATTGATCGAAGACTTAAATATTTTTCAGCTGAAGCTTCAATAAAAGGTGTAATTTCTCCAGTGAATTGCCCTCGAGACAATGCTTTTGATTTTTCGTATAATAAATTTAATTCATCATCAAGATAACCTTGATTTGAATAATCACTTAAGATTAATAGTTTTACAATTGTGGGCTCAAAAATTGCCCATAATGAAAAAATTATAAAGGCTGGTATTGCACACCAGATTGCAAGATAATAACCATAAAATTGTGGTAATGCGGTTAATCTTTTTTTTGTAGATTGAATTGTATATGCTTTTTTGCGTCCAAAATAATAGCTTGTGAAACCTAGAAGAACAATAAATGTAAATAATATTAAGTTCACAGAATCTCCTTAAGTGAGGACTTTACTCTTTTTTTAAAAAAAAGGGGTCTAAAAAGACCCCCTTTTTAATCATTTGTTAACTGAGGAATAATTAATTACCCATAGCAACTAGCTTCGTAGCATTAGTTCTAGTTGTTTTATACAACTTAGAGTCTAATGGCACTAAACCAATGTCTGCTAAGTAACCCCCTTTTCCAATAGCTTTCTTAGTTGTGAATTCTTTCACAAACTCATGTAAGCCTGGAATTACTCCAACGTGTGCTTTTTTCACGTAGAAGAATAAAGGTCTAGCAACAGCATAACTGTAGTCTTGAATAGACTTTAATGACGGTTGTCCACCATCAATACTTGCTGCTTGCAATTTATCTTTTGCAGCTAAGAAATAACTGAAACCAAAGAAACCAAACATTTCTTTATCTTGAGTTAACTTTTGGATGATTAAACTATCGTTTTCTCCAACTTCAATAGCAGCACCATCTTCTCTGTAAAGTTTTTGAGGTTTTTTGTATTTTTTATTTCCAGCTTCAAAACCAGCTTTATAAAGAGCTTTAGCTTCTTTAGTCATACCTTTTTTCATTACTAAAGAATTCCAAGCATCTCTAGTTCCTGATGTTCCTGGTGGGATCATCACTGAAATTTTTTGTTTTGGTAAACTAGGGTCAATTTGGTCCCAAGTTTTATAAATATTTGGAACTAATTTACCATCAACAACTGTATGAGCAGCAAGTGCTAAATATAATTGTTCTTTAGTAAAGTTTACTGGTTTTGCATCTTTGCTGTAAGCTAATGTAATACCATCGTTACCAATTACGATCTCAACGATATCATTAACACCATTTTTCTTACATAGAGCTTTTTCTTTATCTTTCATAGCTCTTGATGCATTTGTAATATCTGGATGTTGTTCACCTACACCAGCACAGAATAGTTTAGCTCCACCACCAGTTCCAGTAGACTCGATTACAGGAGTTTTAAATCCTGAACCACCAAATCTTTCAGCAACAACTGTTGCATAAGGGAATACTGTAGAAGAACCAACTATCTTAATTTGATCTCTTGCTTGAGCAACAGTTGCAATTGAAAGTGCAACTAAAGAAGCAATTACTATAGTTAGTTTTTTCATTATCTTTAATCCTTTCGTTATTTATTAATTAAAAGATGATTGACTCGTATAAATTTATTGAATCTTTAATATTACAGAATTGTTACACTTTTGTTAAAAAGGTAACTTTTTAGTTGTATTTTTTTGATATAATTATTTGATCAATATCAGTTTCTAAGCCACCAATACATGAAACAGGGTTTACCTGTTCATTAAGAGCTAGTTCTTTGGTTGGACGTAAAGTTATTTCTAGTTTTAC
>CABYLY010000029.1 GCA_902519945.1 uncultured Pelagibacteraceae bacterium | reverse complement strand
AGGTGAGCCACCAACAATTGAAATAGCGACTCAAATTTTTAATAATTTATTTTTCAGTTCTGATAGATACGATTTATCAGATGTTGGAAGAGTAAAAATGAATTCAAGATTAAATTTAGAATGTTCAGACAAAATCACTATTTTAAGAAATGATGATATAATTGCGATCATTCATAAAATGTTAGACTTAAGAGATGGCAAAGATGATGTTGATGATATAGATCATTTAGGTAACAGAAGAGTAAGATCTGTAGGTGAACTAGTTGAAAACCAAGCAAGGATAGGTGTTTACAGAATGGAGAGAGCAATAAAAGAAAAGATGACAACATTAGACGTTGAGTCAGCAATGCCTCAAGATTTGATCAATGCTAAACCATTGACTGTTTCTTTAAAAGATTTTTTTGCGAGTTCACAACTTTCGCAATTTATGGATCAAACGAACCCTTTGTCAGAAATAACGCATAAAAGAAGAGTTTCAGCTTTAGGCCCAGGAGGGTTAACAAGAGAAAGGGCTGGTTTTGAAGTTCGAGACGTTCACCCAACACACTACGGAAGAATTTGTCCAATAGAGACTCCTGAAGGACCTAACATAGGTTTAATAAATAGTTTATCCACATATGCAAAAATTAATAAATATGGTTTTATTGAAAGCCCGTACAAAAGAGTAAAAGATGGAGTTGTTCAAGATAAAGTTGAATACCTTTCTGCAATGGAGGAAACAAAATTTACAATTGCTCAAGCAAACACCAAAATTGATAAAAATGGTAAAATAGTAGAGGAACTTGTTTCATGCAGACAAAATTTAAATTTTCTATTATCAAAACCTGAAACCATTGATTATATAGACGTTTCACCTAAACAACTTGTTTCAGTAGCTGCTTCTCTAATCCCATTTCTTGAAAATGATGATGCGAACAGAGCCCTTATGGGATCAAACATGATGAGACAGGCAGTTCCATTATTAAAACCCGAGTCACCATTAGTTGGTACAGGTATTGAAAGTGATGTTGCTTTGGACTCAGGCGTAACTATAGTTGCTAAAAGAGATGGTATTGTCGATAAAATAGATGGAAAAAGAATTGTTATTAAAGTAACTGAGGAAATTGATTATACAAAGTCAGGAGTAGATATCTATAATTTACAAAAATTTAAAAGATCTAATCAAAATACATGTATTAACCAAAAACCTTTAGTAAGAGTTGGAGATAAAGTAAAAACAGGTGATATAATAGCAGATGGACCATCAACAAAACTTGGCGAACTAGCATTAGGAAAAAATGTAACCGTCGCTTTTATGCCTTGGCAAGGTTATAATTTTGAAGACTCTATATTAATTTCTGAAAGATGTGTTACTGATGATGTTTTTACATCAGTGCATATTGTTGAGTATGAAATAATGGCAAGGGACACTAAGTTGGGAGAAGAGGAAATTACTAGAGATATACCTAACGTAAATGAGGAAGCATTAAAAAATTTGGATGAGTCTGGAATAGTTTATATAGGTGCAGAAGTTAATGCAGGAGACATATTGGTAGGCAAAGTTACTCCAAAAGGAGACTCAGCATCTGGTCCTGAGGAAAAATTATTAAGATCAATTTTTGGAGAAAAAGCTATTGATGTAACAGATACTTCTCTGAGAATGTCCCGAGGTAGTAGCGGAACGGTAGTTGATGTTAGAGTATTTAATAGACATGGAATTGAAAAAGATGAAAGATCTATCACGATTGAAAGAGCAGAAATTGACCAAGTTCAACAAGATAAGATTGTTGAAGAAGAAATCTTAGAGAGAAGTATTAAACAAAGAGCTGCTCAAATACTTTCAGACCAAACATTATCAAAAAAAATTAAAACATTGAATGAGGGTACCAAATTAGATTTTAGTATAATAAATGAACTTAATATAAATGATGTTTTTAAAATCAGTACAGGTAATGCAAAATCAGAAACAGGACTAAACCAACTGAAAGATCAATACAATAAAGCGAAAGAGGATATTATTGAGAGATTTGAGGATAAAGTACTGAAAATTAGAAGTGGTGATGATTTATTACCAAGTGTCATGAAAATGGTTAAAGTTTTTGTGGCAATTAAGAGAAGATTAAGACCTGGTGATAAAATGTCAGGAAGACATGGAAATAAAGGAGTTGTTAGTAAAATAGTACCAGTAGAAGACATGCCTTATAGAGAGGATGGTAGACCAGTAGACATAGTATTAAATCCACTTGGAGTTCCAAGTAGAATGAACGTAGGTCAAATTTTAGAGACACATTTAGGATGGGCTTGTAAAGAATTTGGTGAACAAGTTAAAAATTTAATAAATGAAAACAATAAGAAAATTGAGAAAACTGAAAAAATTTCAAACTTCTTAAAATCAGTTTATGGTGAAGAAATTTTTAATCAAAAAGTTGATAAATTAAGCAAAACTGAATTTAATGATCTTTGTGACAATTTACAAAATGGTATAGCAATTTCTACACCAGTATTTGATGGTGCAAAAGAAACTAATGTAACAGAAATGCTTGAGTTGGCTAAACTACCTGGGTCAGGTCAAACTTATTTATGGGATGGAAGAACAGGTGAAATGTTTGATAGACCAGTGACAGTTGGGATCATATACATGCTTAAGTTACATCATCTAGTTGAAGATAAAATTCATGCCAGATCAACTGGTCCTTATAGTTTAGTTACCCAACAACCATTAGGAGGGAAAGCACAACTTGGTGGCCAAAGGTTTGGAGAAATGGAAGTTTGGGCTTTAGAAGCTTATGGAGCATCGTATACTTTACAGGAAATATTAACTGTAAAATCTGATGATGTTGCTGGAAGGGTTAAAGTATATGAGACAATTGTCAAAGGTGAAGAAAACTTTGAATCAGGTATACCAGAGTCATTCAATGTATTAGTTAAAGAGATTAAATCTTTAGCACTAAATGTAGAATTAAATTAATTATGAAAAAAGAACTGACAGACTTATTCAAAAATTCAGAAATTTCTGAAGCACAAAATTTTAATAGTATTAAAATTTCTTTAGCAAGTCCTGAAAAAATAAAATCTTGGACTTATGGTGAAATCAAAAAACCAGAAACAATTAACTATAGAACATTTAGGCCAGAGAAGGACGGTTTATTTTGTGCAAGAATATTTGGTCCAATAAAAGATTATGAATGTTTGTGCGGAAAATATAAAAGAATGAAATTCAGAGGCATCATATGTGAAAAATGTGGAGTAGAGGTTACAAAATCAAATGTTAGAAGAGAAAGAATGGGTCATATTAATCTTGCAACACCAGTA
>CABYLY010000028.1 GCA_902519945.1 uncultured Pelagibacteraceae bacterium | reverse complement strand
TTTTTTCCACTACTGCAACTTTTGCTCTTTCTGCCAAACCCTCAGGTGATTGCATAAAACCCATGAATTTTTCAAACATACCTTCTTTTAGTTTAGCAACTACTAACATTTCTTTTTCCATATCTATCTCCTTAATATAATGTTTGAACTACTTTTTTAACTCTTTCAGCTCCATTAGGAACTAAAGCTTCAACAAACGTATGACATTTGTCAGTTTTAGCTTTGTCGTATTTGGAACCATAATGTTTATCTACTGCTTTGTTCACTCCTGCATCCCAATCTTTTTCTGGAATACCTATCTCAAGTGCATAGGTTTTTAAAACTTTCACAGTTGAAATTGATTTTTCTTTCATTCCATATTCAAATTTTTCTCCTGATGGAAGAAAGTAGTTAGCCATATAAATACCAATACAATCCCACGCTTTTGATTTATCTTTGTCACTCATTCCTGCATTAGCAGATGTAAAAATGAAAAAAGATAAAACTATAATAATTTTTTTCATAATTCCTCGACGTTAAATAATATTGATATGAAAATGTAACTTTTTTGTTACATGCCTGGTATGCGTTATTATAACCAGCTAGGAATAGGGAGGTTTTTTTCCTTTAAAAAAGATTTATTAAACATCTTTGAGTTGTATTTATCTGATCTATCACAGAGAATTGTTACAATTGTTTTTCCTGGACCCAACTCCTTTCCTAATCTAATTGCACCTGCAATGTTTACTCCACAACTAGTTCCTAAACTTAATCCCTCATTTTGTATTAAATCATAAAGCACAGGTAAAGATTCTTGATCACTGATTGAAAAAGCACCATCAATTTTAGCTTCAGCAAAGTTTTTAGTTATTCTGCTTGAACCAATGCCCTCAGTTATTGATCCACCCTCAGCTTTAAGTTCTCCATTCATAATATGATTATAGAGTGCAGAGCCTGTTGGATCTGATAAATAAATTTTTATATCTTTATTTTTTTCTTTTAGAAACTTACTAACACCACCGATGGTGCCCCCAGTTCCTGATGCACAGACAAAGCCATCTACTTTTCCATCTGTTTGATCCCAAATTTCTGGTCCTGTTGTTTCATAATGACCTTTTGCATTAGCAGTGTTATCAAATTGATTTGCCCAAACTACACCATTATTATTTGTACTTTTTAATTCTTCAGCAAGACGACCTGCAACTTTTACATAATTACCATCATCTTTATATGGTTTGGGTGGTACTAGTCTAAGATCTGCACCAATATTTTTTAAAGTATCTTTTTTTTCTTGGGTTTGGTTATCATTCATTACAATAATTGTCTTATAACCTAAAGAATTTCCTAAAAGACATAAACCAATCCCAGTATTACCCGCAGTACCTTCAACAACAATTCCACCTTCTGAAATTAGTTTCTTTTCTTGTGCATCTTTTATTAGTGCTAGAGCAGCCCTGTCTTTGACTGATCCACCTGGATTTAAGTACTCTGCTTTACCATAAATATTACATCCAGTAATCTCAGAGGCTGCTTTTAATTTTATTAAAGGTGTATTACCAACTGATTCAATAAAGTTATTTTTAATTTGTGACATTAATCTTTATCTTTATCAGTAACAGCATAGGGTTGAAATCCTTTTGTAGCATCGCCAACTCTTGTAGCTGGAATTCCTACCATTATTGATTTCTCTGGAACATTTTTTGTAACTACCGCATTAGCACCGATCAATGAATTTTTCCCAATTATTATTGGTCCTAAAATTTGAGCACCAGATCCAACAACAACATTATCTTCTAAAGTTGGATGTCTTTTAGTATTTCTTTGATCATTTGTATTTATACTTGGCGCGATCCCTCCTAAAGTTACATTATGATAAATAGTAACATTATTTCCTATTTCGGATGTCTCACCGATAACTACTCCCATGCCATGATCAATAAATAAATTTTTTCCAATTTTTGCTTTTGGATGAATCTCTATTCCTGTTAAGAATCTTGAAAATTGAGATATGATTCTTGCGATTAAATCAAATTTGGCTATCGCAAAAAAGTTTGCAATTTTATGAAAAAAAATAGCTTTTACTCCTGGATAGGTAAGAACTAAACTTACCTTTGATTTTGCCGCAGGGTCTCTGTCTATTATAGATTGTAAAAAGTCATTCATTATTATTTGCCAACTTGATTTAAAAATTAATGCTTATATAGTTATTCTGATAAGTATTTAAAGGAGAAATTATGTATAAAAACACAAACTGCTTTCATTTGGCAATACCGTGCGGTGATTTAGAGACAGCAAAAAAATTTTATAGCGAAACATTAGGGTGCAGACTAGACAATTCAGCTCAAGAGTGGGCTGATGTCGATTTTTGGGGAAATGAGTTAACACTTCATGCAAGTGAACATAAACTTGATAATGAAAGACACGATGTTGATATGGGTAATGTTTCAGTACCTCATTTTGGTGTTCATTTATCTAGAAAAGATTTTGATACTTTAAAACAAAGATTGAAAGACAAAGGTGCAAAATACTATGATGAACCTTATTTAAGATTTAAAGGCACAAAGTATGAGCAAGAAACATTCTTTGTTAAGGATCCAAACGAAAATATTTTAGAAATTAAGACATTAACTGCAAATCCTGAATAATCTTTATTAAATTATTCTTTGTTATGTATTAATGAGTAGTCGAAGGAGTCTATTAAAAATCATTAGTTTATCTTGTTTGTCATGGATTTTATATCCATATAACTTTGTACTTTCAGAGACCAAAAAAATAATAAATCAAAACCTTACTAGTAAACAAAAAGAAATTATGTTTAGAGAAGGTACCGAAAGACCATTCACTAGTGAATTACTGAAAGAAAAAAGAAAAGGCTTTTATCATTGTGCTAATTGTGGAAACAAATTATTTTCATCAGAGGCAAAGTTCGATAGTGGCACTGGCTGGCCGTCATTCAGCGAAGCTTTACCAGGAGCTTTTAAAACTAAAGTTGATTATTCATTTGGCATGAAAAGAATTGAATATCATTGTGCAAAGTGTGGAGCTCATCATGGACACGTTTTTGATGATGGTCCTAGCTCTACTGGTAAAAGATTTTGTAATAATGGGCTTTGTTTATTGTTTATTCCAGAGACTTGATAATCATTTTTATTTCTAAAGATTTAAAGTAAGTTCAAAAAATTAAAAGGGTATTTTATGGAGTTTGCTTTATTAGGTTTTTTTACTGGGTTAAGTTTAATATTAGCGATCGGCGCTCAAAATATTTTTGTTATAGAACAAGGCTTAAAGAAACAATATGTCTTTTTAGTTTGTACTATTTGT
>CABYLY010000027.1 GCA_902519945.1 uncultured Pelagibacteraceae bacterium | reverse complement strand
AATGCGGGATCCAAGCAAAACAATTACTTATTAATAAGATAGGTAAAAATAAAGTAAAATGTGTTAAGGAGGGTGAAGATAAATATAAGAGAATTTTAGCTGAATGTTTTGTAAATAATCAAAGTCTATCTAAATATCTTGTTCGAGAGGGTTATGCTTTTGCTTACAGGAAATATTCAACAAAATATATTCAAGATGAGGATTATGCCAAAAAAAATAAAAAAGGTATGTGGGCAATGTCATTTGAATATCCTTGGGATTATAGAAGAAAAAATTAATCTTTTTGTAATTTTTTTTCTAATTTTCTAACAAGATAAGAAACAACTAATATTAAGACTAAATATTCTAAAATTAGAAAAGTATATATTTCCAGTGGCCGATAAGTCGTCACAACTAATTCGTTTGCTTTTCTAGTTAAATCTCCAATACCAATTATCGATACTAGAGAGGACATTTTAAGCACATACACAAATTGATTACCAATAGCTGGTAAAATATTCTTTATTGCTTGCGGTAGAATAACTAATCTCAATTTTCTAAAAAAACTTAATCCCAAGGAGCTTCCAGCCTCCCATTGCGACTTTTTTATTGAATTAATTCCCGCTCTAAATATTTCTGCTTGAAAAGCACTTTCGCTTATTGATAGAGCTATAATACCAGAAACGAATGGACTAAAACTTATACCCGTCATAATTGGAAGACCATAGTAAATCCATAAGATTAAAACTAATAAAGGAATTGCTCTTACAATCTCAACATAACCAATGTTAAGGAAGGTTAAGAATTTACTTTTTGCTAGCGACGGAATAGCAACTAAAAGACCAAGAATAATTGAAATAATGATTGAGACTATACTAATATAGATAGTAGTTGTTAGACCACTTAATAAAAACTTCAGATTAGTTAATCCCTCAATATTGTTTGGTGATAAGATCAACCAGTTTAATTCACTTTTACCACATGACGTTAATGGAAAAAATAGAACTATTAAAAATAGATTTTTCACTCTTTAAGTTATAAAGAATAAAAAATTAATTACTAATTTTTTATAAGCTCTTTAGATTATATTTAGCTAATAACTTGGTGAAGAAGCCCGAAGATTTTTTGTCTTTAATCCATTTATTAACATAATCATTCCACTTAGTATCACCCTTTGGTACCATCATTGCTAAAAATGCTGGATTTTTTCCACCATCTGGAACGATTGCTAACTGAGGATATTTAATGACCAATTTATTTGCCTCTGTTGAACTTGTAATATTACCATCAGCTCTACCTGCCAAGACTTCTTGAAAGTCTCTTGCTGGGGCTTCAATTGAGTTTAATTTTGATTTCGGGAAAAATTCTTTTGCTTTTTCTTCTTGAGAAGTACCAAGAGTAGTTGCTATTGTTACGTTTGAGTTATTAAGCGAGTCCCAAGTTGGAAATTTTTTTAAGTTCTTTTTAAGAACAAGTGGTACAGTAGCATATTTGTAATAGGTATCGGTAAAACCAGCTACTTCAGCTCTCTTTGGTGTTTTTGTAACACTAGTCGAAATATCATACCTTGCAGATGTTATTCCTGAAACAATAGTTTTCCATTCTGCAGGTACAAACTCAATTTTAACACCCATGTCTTTAGCTAATTGATTCATAACATCAATATCAAAGCCTTTATATTTGTTAGTTGCAGGATCTTTGACTGTCATAGGATCCCAATCTCCAGTAGTACCAACTTTAAGTACTCCAGAAGACAAAATTTTATCTAGATTAGATTCTGCGTTTAGTGAAAAGGGTAAAAGAGCAAATAATGCTATTAAAAATAATTTTTTCATATTTTTTTTTAACTTATTTGAGATTTAAATGTGACTATAATCTTGACGCACTATCATTCATCCATGCGAATAAATGTTCAGAAAATGAGCGTCTTACAAACAAATTCACCTCATTTTTATTCTGATTATGAATGATTACATCTATTTTTGCGAGAATTGTTTGGGTCACTGAGCCAATTTTACCCTTAAAATCATTAAAATTAAAAGGAGAGCCTGTTTGAAATAAATCATATATCTTATCTCCTTTGAGATTAATTCTCACGAATTGATCTGTGACATCCACCACAGCTCCTAAATTTAATTTAGATATGTTTTTATTTAAAAGTGTTTCAGTGTCATAAGAGTTTGTATTTTCTTTAACAACGCCATTGGAAAAAATCATCCATTCATCAGGACTCAACCATAAAGCAGTCAATTTTTCACTTTGAGTGGAAGTATTTGCTTTCGTAGGCAAAACCATATTTAAAGATTTACCAACAGCTGATAAAAATTCTCTTTTTTTACCTCTCACTATCAATTTCATAACAGGTTTAACCTCATTCATTTGTAGACCTTGATATGATTTTTCCTCTCTAATTGTATGATTATAATTTAGCATTTAATCTTTCACCTTCTTTATCTAAAAAAACTGGATCAGCTACAGTTACATTAATATTCTTATTTTCCATTGGTATGATTAATTTTTGCCCCAACATGTTTTTTCCACCTTTTACAACACCTAATGCGATCGACTTTTTTAAATTTGGGCTGTAATAACTTGAGGTTACATGACCAAGCATTTCAATAGGTGATTTTTTTATATCAGCAACTATCTGAGCGCCTTCTTCCAAAACTTCCTCAGGATTTTCTGTCAATAAACCAACTAACTGTTTTCTATCTTCTCTAATAGTATCAGATCTATATAATGATCTTTTTCCAATAAAATCATATTTCTTTTTGCTTACTATCCAATCCATCTGTAAATCAATTGGTGTTAGTGTTGCATCAGTGTCTTGACCAACTATTATAAAACCCTTTTCTGCTCTTAATAAGTGCATTGTTTCAGTTCCATAAGGTGTAATATTAAAATCTTTACCTGCTTCCATACATTTTTCCCAAACAGATTTACCAAAGTTTGCTTGGATATTAATTTCATAACTATGTTCCCCAGTAAAACTAATTCTCATTACTCTACATTTAATGTTATTTATTTTCGCATTTTTGAATGACATATGTGGAAACTTTTCATCAGAAAGATCTAAATCAGGAATAACTTTTGAAACAATCTTTTTACTATTAGGTCCACAAACACTTATTGTAGCATAATGATCAGTTACAGATGATAAATAGACGTCTAATTCAGGCCATTCTGTTTGAAGATAATCTTCAAGTTTTCCTAAAACGTTAGCTGCACCACCAGTTGTAGTAGTCATAATATAATGATTTTCACCCAATCTAGTTGTAACGCCATCATCATAAACCATTCCATCTTCATTTAACATTAAACCATAACGACATTTACCCACTGCTAGTTTTGACCAAGCATTAGTATAAACACGATTTAAAAATTCTGACGCATCTGTACCCTGAATATCAATTTTTCCTAATGTAGATGCATCCAGAATACCTGCTGAGTCTCTAGCAGCTTTACTTTCTCTTTGTACTGCTTGATGCATATTTTCATTATTCTTTGGATAGTACCAAGCTCTTTTCCATTGACCAACGTTTTCAAATTCAGCGTTGTTGGCAACATGCCAATCATGTATCGGAGTACGTCTAAATATATCAAAAAATTCTCCTACATTTCTTCCAACAATAGTTCCAAAAGTAAGAGGTGTATAAGGAGGTCTAAAAGTTGTAGTTCCGTGTTCACCCATTTTAGTTCCCGCTGTTTCTGAGATAATTCCAAGTGCATGCATATTACCAAGTTTACCCTGATCAGTTCCCATGCCAGCAGTAGTGTATCTTTTTACATGTTCTATAGATCTAAATCCTTCTCTTAGAGCTAATTTAATATCTTTTGCAGTTGCATCGTTTTGATAATCAACAAAAGATTTGGTTTTCCCTATGGATTTATCAGATGGTAATAGCCAAATATTTCTCTTTGATTGATTTAAACCTGAGAAAGTTTCAACAGTTTTGTATTCAGAATTATCAATATCAAGAAACTTTTTAATAGATGATAAGGTATTCTTTATTATTTCCTCTAAACCAAAGTCTCCATTACAAGATCCAATACTTATTTGATCTGAAGGATAAATATTAGGTATAAATACTTGGTCTTCTTCTCTAAATCTTAATTTACCTCCTGATTGTGTAAACAAGTGTACTGCTGGAGTCCAACCACCAGATACACCTAAACAATCACAA
>CABYLY010000026.1 GCA_902519945.1 uncultured Pelagibacteraceae bacterium | reverse complement strand
CGGTTACGTTAAAAGCAAGTCACCAATGGCCTGGTACACCAAGAGCTGATGGATCCTATGACCCACGTCATGAAATGGTTCAAATCATTGCTGACGAGGTTAAAAAAGCAAATGTTGGAGTAGATATTAGAATTTACCCAGCTAAATCATTATACAAACCAAAAGAACAGTGGAAACCAATGACAACTGGTCAATTAGATATTTCTGCTTTTCCATTAGCATATGCTTCTAAATTCCATCCAGAATTTGATGCAACTTTAATGCCTGGAACAGTAAAAAATCATGACCATGCATTAAGATTTAATAAAGGTCCAATGATGACTGAAATTAAAAAAATTATTAATGATGCTGGTGTTGTAGTTTTATCTGACGCTTGGTTAGGTGGTGGTTTTGCTTCAAAAACAAAATGTATTAAAAATCCTAGCGATGCAAAAGGTCAAGTTATGAGAGCTGCTGGAAAAGCATTTAACCAAATGTTAGAGGCAGCAGGAGCTGGTATACAAAGTATGCCTTCATCTGAAATTTACACAGGTTTACAAACTGGTGTATTAACAGGTGCTAACACAAGTTCAGGAAGTTTTGTAAGTTACAAAATTTATGAACAAGTTTCATGTGCAACTCCTCCAGGAAAATTTGGTCTTTGGTTTATGTATGAGCCAATTTTGATGTCTAAAAAGTCTTTTGATGCCCTAAATTCTAAGCAGCAAAAAGCTTTAATGAAGGCTGGAAAAGTTGCTGAAAAATACATGACAGCTCAAGTAGAAAACTTAGATAAAAAGTTTGAAGATGCTTATAAAGCTGCAGGTGTAAAATTAGTATACATGGATGCAAAAGACCATGCTGCATGGGTAGAGATTGCGAAAAAATCTTCTCATAAGGCATTTGCTGATAAAGTTCCAGGTGGCGATAAGCTGATGGAAATGGCTTTAGCAGTTAAATAAAATAATATATAAAGAACCCCTATTTATTCTTATTAAATAGGGGTTTTTTTTATGAAAAAAAAGTATCTTCAATTTTGTGATCTAATAGCTAAAGCATGTGGTGCTTTCGCTGTATTAGCATTGCTCTTATCAATCTTAGTTATTGTTGAACTTGTTTTTGAGAGATATTTTTTTCAAAGAGCAATTACATGGCAAACGGAACTTGTAACAATGTTGTTAGTGGCTTCAACTTTTATAGGGAGTGTGTACGTTCTAAGTGAAAAAGCTCATGTTAGCATGGAATGGATTTACGATTTTTTATCAAAAAAAAATATAATCAGGTTAAAAATTTTTACATCATCAATAAGTTTACTTTTTTTCTTAATTTTATTTTATTTCGGATTTTTAATGTTTGAGGAAGCATTTACCAAAAATTATTCAACTGGTACTGTTTGGGATCCACCATTATGGATACCATATTCATCAATGATGTTAGGGGCTTTATTGATGATATTACAGTATATCGCAGAAATTATTAAATTGACTGATGAAGAGGATTTTAAATAAATGGATCCATTAATTATAGCATTAATTGTTGCGGTTTTTACTTTATTAGTACTTTTTTCTGGAATTCCAATTGCATTCGGTTTGAGTTTTGTTTCGATAGCTTTATTAGTTACATTTGAGGGTTTTCAAATGCTTGATGTTTTTGCTGAAACATTTTTTGCAGGATTAAATTCTTTTGTTTTACTTTCTATACCAATGTTTATTTTAATGGGAATGGCTGTTGCTAATTCTCCTGCTGGAAAAGATTTATATACAGGATTAGATAGATGGCTTTGGAGAGTACCAGGTGGATTAGTGATTTCAAATATTGGAGCTTGCTCAATTTTTGCAGCTTTAAGTGGATCTAGCCCTGCAACTTGTGCAGCAATTGGAACAATGGGAATACCTGAAATGAGGAAAAGAGGGTACTCTGATCAAATCGCAACAGGAACCATTGCAGCTGGCGGAACCTTAGGAGTTTTAATTCCACCTAGTATTGTTTTAATTGTTTATGGAATTGCAACAGGTACATCAATAGGTAGATTATTTTTATGCGGTCTTGTACCAGGTTTCATGTTAGCAGGTATGTTTGCAATTTGGGCTCTTATTCATAGTTATTTCATTGATAAAGATGCTGCAAAAGCTTTAAGAAACAGAGTAAGACCAACTTTAAAGGAAAAACTTGAAGTATTACCAAGAATTCTTCCTTTCTTAGCTATTATTGCAGGTGTTTTATATGTTCTTTACGGAGGGGTTGCTACACCATCTGAGGCATCTGGAGTAGGAGCATTTTTAGTTTTTGTATTGATTGCAGTAGTTTACAAAATTTATCAACCTAGCAAAATATGGAACATTGTTAAAGTTTCAATGAAAGAAAGTGTGATGATAATGTTTATCATTGCTGCATCATATCTTTTTGCTTTCACTCTCTCACAACTCTATGTAACTCAATCTTTAGCACAGAGTATGGTTGAATTAAGTTCAAACAAATGGGTTGTGTTCATTTTAATAAATATATTTCTTTTAATAGCTGGTTTCTTTTTACCACCAGTCGCAGTTATTGTAATGACCTCAGCTATATTATTACCAGTAATTACTACTTTAGGGTTTGATCCATATTGGTTTGCAATAGTGTTTACAATCAATATGGAAATCGGCTTAATTACACCACCAGTTGGATTAAATCTTTATATTATAAAAGGAATTACCCCAGACGTTAGTTTGTCAGAAATTTTAAAAGGATCTATACCATTTATGATAATTATGGCTTTAGCTATAGTAATTTTATGTATTTTTCCTGAGATTGTTACTTGGTTACCTGATAAAATAATGGGTAAAGACCTTGGATTCTAAAAAAGAAATAAATAGAAAAATATCAGTTGCCCCTATGATGGATTGCACAGATAGGCACGATCGATTCTTCTTAAGATTGATGAGTAAAAATGTGATGCTTTATTCTGAAATGGTTGCAACCAAATCTGCAATATACGGAGATAGAAAAAAAATTCTATCATTTAGTGAGGAAGAAAAACCACTGGCATTACAAGTTGGTGGTTCTGATAAAAAAGATTTAGCAGAAGTAGCTAAAATTGCAGAAGATATGGGATACGATGAAATAAATATTAATTTAGGCTGTCCGAGTAAAAAAGTTCAAAAAAATATGTTTGGTGCATGTTTAATGAAAGAGCCAGACTTAGTTGCTGAATGTATAAATTCAATGGTAAAAAGTTGCAATATCCCAGTAACTGCCAAAACTAGAATAGGATTTGATGATACTGAAGATTTTAATTATCTAAATAATTTTATAAATAAAATGAAAGGAGCTGGCACTAAAACTTTTATCTTACATGCTAGAAAAGCAATTTTGAGTGGTTTAACACCCAAACAAAATTTGAATATTCCTAAATTGAACTATGACATGGTTTATAAAATTAAAAAGGAAAATCCAGATTTAGAAATTATAATTAATGGTGGAATTTCAAAAATTGATGAGATAAACAAACATCTAAATTTTTGTGATGGTGTAATGATAGGTCGCTCAATTTATCAAAATCCATATTCTCTTGTAGAAATTGAAAGAGAAATATTTAAAACAAAAAATAATCCATCTAGAGAGCAAGTGGCTGAAAAACTTTTAGAATATTTAGATAGAGAAGTAAAATTAGGAACTAAAGTAAATCATATAATGAGACATACAGTTGGTTTATACCATGGTCAAATAGGTTCAAAAGAATGGAAACGATATTTAAGTGATAATATGATGGCTAGAGACTCAGATTTCCAAAAAGCCAAACACATAATGACAATTGTCCAGAATAACGAAAAAGCTAATCAAGCTGGTACATAATGGATTTTATTAATACAAGTGAGTTAATTAATCTATTAGTTGTATTAGGTGCAGCTGCAGCAGTAGCCGGCTTTATGGCAGGATTATTAGGAGTGGGTGGGGGAATAATAATGGTACCGGCACTTTATTATGCTTTTAGTGTTTTAGATTTTGATATCGTAACTCGAATGCATTTATCAGTCGGAACTTCGTTAGCTATTATCATTCCTACTTCAATTATTTCCACAAAAACACACATGGAGTATGATGCAGTAGATTTTAAAATGGTAAAATCATTCGGTATTTTTATTCTTTTTGGTGTTGTTGGAGGTACTTTTTTAGCAGTTAATTTAAAAACACCCGCATTGGTTTTATTTTTTTCTATCTTTGCTTTTGTTGTGGGGTTGTTTTTTATCTTTGTAAGAGAGAAACTTATGGAAAATCCAAAGAAAATTTCCAATTTTGTTAAAAATATTTCAGGAATTATAATTGGCTTTATCTCTGTGCCATTAGGAATAGGTGGAGGTTCTCTAATGGTGCCTTTTATGCGAACTTTTGGTTATGATATAAGAAAATCCATTGGAACAGCAGCTGCAGTAGGTTTTTTGATAGCTGTAAGTGGTTCAATAACTATGATAACCGGTGGAAAAATAATTGATAATGTTAGCACTCCCTTTAGCTTAGGTTATATAAATTTGCTTGGTTTTATTGTATTTGTTCCAGTTACAATGATAATGGCCAGAATTGGAGCGAAGGCTGTTTATAAAATTGATAAAAAGCTACTAAGTAAGATTTTTGGTACTTTTTTAATTATTGTTGCTGTGAGATCTTTTATTGAATATTTATCTATAAGCTAAAGCTAAAGTATTAATCTGTTCCCCATTTAATTTTATTCCAAATTCTTTCATGAAAATAATAAAAAAATAAGGGGATTATAGATCCAACACCCAAAATACCAGCTCCTGTGAATGTACCTGTATATACATATCCAAAGATCACCCAATAAACAAAAATTAAAAATCTCCAAGAAAATGTTTTAGCAATGGATCTTATTTTTTTATCTGCCATAAAAAAAAGAGGTGATTTCAGTCTCCCTCCATCACCTCAATAATAATATTAGTCGATTCTTTTAAATTATATGAACACTTAATAGTTGAATCTATTATTTATTAAATTTTTTGATCATATTTACCAATTTTTCCGGTTTTTTGAAGTATGCCATCAATAAACTTAAAAATATTTAATTTTCTTTGGTCAGAAGTGGGACTCTCAGTTACTACTACTAAAGATGGTTTATTTGAGGAAGCTCTGATTAAACCCCATGAACCATCTTCAAAGGAAAATCTAATTCCATTTACAGTAATTAATTCTTTTATCTCTTGATTATCAATTTTAATTTTTTGGTTTTTGATTCTTTTAAATTCTATAACCATTTCATCTACTAAAGTATATTTTTCTTCATCTTTACAAAACGGCGCCATTGTTGGAGATTGATAGGTAATGGGCAGTTCTTGAATAATTTCACTCATTTTCTTATTTTCGTTATCTAATAAGTGACATACTTGAATTGCTGAATTGATCCCATCATCATAGCCATAACCAAGGGGTGGATTGAAAAAAAAATGCCCACTTTTTTCAAAGCCTGCTAAGGCTTTTTCTTTATGTACTTTTCTTTTAATATGGGAAT
>CABYLY010000025.1 GCA_902519945.1 uncultured Pelagibacteraceae bacterium | reverse complement strand
GGTAAAATTAAACTCCCCGTTTCAAATCTCGCAAAATTAAAAACTGTCTTACAGATGGTTTCAATTGCTCTTTTACTATCAGGTGAAACTGGAAATAAAATTATAAATTTTCAAGATTATAACGCACAAACAATCGGAATTGTTTTATTATGGCTTTCTGCAGCTTTGACGCTTTTTACAGGATATGAGTATATGCGAAAAGGCATTGATCATGCAATTTCAGAAGATAACAAAGATTAAGCCGCTTTTTTCTTTTTCACTAAAGTTTGGTAACTTTCGTTAAGATTAATTATCATATCACAAACTTTATACTGATGCTCAGAAATACAAGATACAGGCGTCACCTCTGCAGCTGTACCAGTTAAAAAACATCCAACAAAATTTGAGAGTTCACTGGGATCTATTTTTCTTTCATGAACTTTTATGTTTTTAGACTTAGCAATATCAATTACAGTTCTTCTTGTAATACCATCTAAAAATGAGTCTGGAATTGGTGTATGAAGTTCTCCATTTTTATCTTTAAAAAAAATATTAGCACCTGTCGCCTCAGCGATTTTACCCTCATAATCTAACATTAAAGAGTCTGTATAACCTTGTTTCTCAGCTTCGTGTTTAGAAAGAGTACAGATCATATAAAGACCTGAAGCTTTAGTATCCCATGGAATAGTATCTGGTGCTGGTCTTCGCCATTTAGATATATTTAACTTTATACCTTCTACCTTAAGCTTTGGATCAAAATAAGATCCCCATTCCCACGTCGCAATTGCTACATGAATTTTTGTATGCTGGGCAGAAATAGCCATCATTTCACTCCCTCGCCAGGCTACTGGTCTTACATATCCATTTTCAACTTTTTGTGTTGCAATAATTTTTTTACTAGCAGCATTAATTTCCTCTTCTGTATAAGGAATTTCGAAACCCATTCTTTTCGCTGAGTAAAATAATCTTGAAGTATGTTCCTCTAATTTAAAGATCGTGCCATCATAAACTCGTTCTCCCTCAAAAACACAACTTGCATAGTGTAATCCATGGCTCAAAACATGCACTTTAACATCTGACCAATCAACTAATTCGCCATTGTACCATATTTTTCCCGATCTTTTATCGTAGGGTATCATTATGAAATATTCTTACTGAAAAATATCTTTGTATCTATAATATGTCAATATAACTTACCAATAATGAAACAACTTTTATATCTAAAAGACGATCAATTAAAAGAATTAATAGAAAAACTGTTTATTAGTTATAGAGAAACATTTTCTGACTCAAAAAAAGTCCTTAATAAATATTCAATAGGTTTGGCTCATCAAAAAGTGATACATTTGCTATCAATGTATGAAGGTATTTCAATCTCAGAATTACTAAAAAGGTTAAAGGTGACTAAGCAAAGTTTAAATAGAGTTTTAAAAGATCTAATCAAAATAGAGGCTATTATATTTAAAAAAGATCAACAAGACACTCGTGTAAAACATATTTTTCTTAATGAAAAAGGAAAAAAAATTTTTAAAGAGATTTTTGAGGTGCAAAAAAAAAGAATTTATAATGCTTTACTTAATTCTAGCTCAGAAGAAGTAATTAATTTTGATAATGTATTAAAAAAAATAATTAATGAATAATTTTATTGCTCATATATTAGTTGTTGACGATGATGAGGGTATCAGATCTTTATTAAAAAAATATTTAAATGAGAATAATTATATAATTACAACTGCTGATAGTTCAGAGAATGCCTCTGAAAAAATTAAAATTATAAAATTTGATTTAATTATTTTAGATATTATGATGCCTGGTAAAAATGGCTTAGAGTTTATAGCAGAGAATAAAAAAAGTCTTGAAACACCAATCATTCTTTTAACAGCAAAAGGTCAGGCTAATGAACGAATTGAAGGATTAGAACAAGGTGCAGATGATTACCTTGCAAAACCATTTGAACCTAAAGAACTCTTGCTTAGAATCAAAAATATACTCAATAAAACAAAAAAAATTGATCAGAAGAGAATAATTAAATTTGAAAATATTAAGATTGATCTTAATAAACTTTTAATTACCAAAAATAATAGTGATTTAAAAATAAATTCTACTGAAAAAATGATTTTAGAAAAAATGATTAATAATCCTGGTAAAACTTTTTCTCGGGAAGATATCGGTAAATTGATTGATTTAGATAAAGAGAGATCAATTGACGTTATTATAACAAGGTTGAGAAAAAAAATCGAAATTGACCCTAAAAATCCAAAATTTCTTCAAACAATAAGAGGAGTGGGATATGTTCTCTGGATTGAATAGATATATTAAAGAACTTCTTCCTAAAACTCTTTTTTATCGTGCACTACTAATTGTTGCAACGCCTGTAATAGTTATTCAGCTTGTAATTACAATTGTATTTTTTGACAGTTTATGGATTAAAACAAATAAAGGAATGACAAAAGCATTAGTAAATGAAATCAAAACATATATTGAGGTCTATAATGATGAGACTTATCAGAAAGAAGAAATCACAAATCTATTTTCCATATACCAAGATCTAAATATTGAATATGTAGAAGATGAAAACTTTAATTTTGATTTTGAGGAAAGGTGGTTTAGTCCAATAGACAGAACATTAAGAAGAGAATTAAAGTCTAGATTTAGTCCTCAAGATTTTTGGTTTAATACAACAACCTACAAAGAATTGATTGATCTCAGAATAAAATATCAATCAGGTTATTTTAAATTTCTTATACCGAGAGATAGGGTTACGAGTTCCTCAGCAAGAATATTTGCTTTATGGATCACAGTGCCAGCAATAGTAATGATTTTTATATCACTAATATTTTTGAAAAATCAAACAAGGCCTATTGCGCAGTTAGCTAGAGTGGCAGAAAAATTTGGGAAAGGCGAAAAGATTGAGGAGTATAAGCCATCAGGATCAGCTGAAATTAGGCAGGCTGGATTTGAATTTGATAGAATGAGAAAAAGAATCGTTCGTCATCTTACCCAAAGATCAGAGATGTTGTCAGGTATAAGTCATGATTTAAGAACTCCATTAACTAGAATGAAACTACAATTGGCTTTTATAAAGGATAAGAATTTAGCGGATAAACTGTCTGATGATATTGATGAGATGGAAAAAATGCTTAATGAATATCTTCAATTTACTAGCTCTACATATTTAGAGAAAGATGAGCAGTTTGATTTAAGTGAATTAATAAATAAAGTTATTGAAAAATATGATAGCACAAACGTATCTTCTAATTTGCCACCAAGAATTTATATTAATGGTAGAAAAAATTTGATCAAAAGATGCATAAATAATCTAATTGATAATGCAATTAAATATGCTGATAAAGTTAATGTGGCTCTAACTAAGAATAATAATAACCTTTTTATCAAAATAGATGACGATGGCCCTGGTATACCAAAAAATGAATATGACAATGTTTTTAAACCTTTTTATAAAATTGATAAGGGTAGGACAGAGTCAAAATCAAGTGTTGGATTGGGCCTTTCGATTGCGTCTGATATTGTCAGATCACATGGTGGAAATATCAAACTTGAAAAATCCAAAATGAATGGCTTAAGTGTTAAGATCTTTTTACCCGTTTAATTTTTTTTTTTTTTATTTTAAGTTTATCAATTTTTCTCTCAAGATTTTCCACTCTTTTAGATAAAATCTCAAATTCATCTTTACTAGTTAATTTCATCTTAAATACAAATTCATCTCTTTTAGATTTTAAAATAGTCATCAATTCATTAACAATGTCTTTTGAGGAAATTAACCCTTGTTCAACTAATTTTGCAATTTTATCTAGAACAAACTTTGAATTTTTCATATTTTTGTATACTAACTTATAATACTGATAATTTATAATTATAACTAGAAATGTTTATTAATAATTTTGACCCAGTAGCAATTGAGATTTTTTCTTTTGAAATTAGGTGGTATTCTTTAGCATATGTTCTTGGTATTTTAGTAGGCTGGTTCTTAGCAAAAAAAATATTTATAACTGATGATGGTCTTAAGGAAAAATTTGATGATTACTTAACATTTGCAATCTTGGGTATAATCATAGGTGGGAGGATTGGATACATCCTATTATATAATTTTAATTATTATGCCAACAATATTCTAGATATATTTAAAATTTGGCAAGGAGGTATGTCATTTCATGGTGGTTTAATAGGAGTAATTATTGCAACTATTTTCTTCAATAGAAAAAGTGATCACAGTTCATTTATTTATTTAGATGTCGTCTCTTTAGTTGCGCCGATCGGTATCTTTTTTGGACGAGTAGCAAACTTCATTAACTCTGAATTATACGGTTTTGAAACAAATTTACCTTGGGGTGTAAAATTTATAAAAGTAGACAATCTTTATAGACATCCTTCACAATTATACGAAGCCTTGTTTGAAGGATTTATATTATTTTTAATTTTAATTTATATAAGAAACAAAAGTTTCGCAAAAACACCTGGGTTTATCTCTGGAATATTTTTAATATTTTACTCAATTTTTAGATTTACAATTGAATTTTTTAGAGTCCCAGATGAACAATTGGGCAATTTATTATTTAATCTTACCATGGGTCAAATAATTAGTTTGTTTTTTATATTAATTGGCTTTTATTTGGTCCTAACAAAATATGAAAACAAAAAAAATACTTAATCTTCCTTTAGATAAATTCATTAACTATTGCCTTTATAATAAAGAGTTTGGTTATTATATGAAAAAATATCCTTTTGGAAAAGATGGTGACTTTGTAACAGCTCCAAATGTATCAAGATTATTTTCTGAAATGATTGCAATTTGGGTTTTTAGTTTTTGGCAAAGCTTAGGTTCACCAAAAAAATTTAATTTAATTGAGTTAGGTGCTGGTAATGGTGAAATGATGAGAATTATGATAGAGAGCCTGAAAAATTTCCCAATTTTTTTCAAATCTTGTAATTTTATTATTCACGAAAAAAGTTCTTCATTGATAAATATTCAAAAAAAAAAATTGCTAAAAAACAGAATTGTTTGGGCAAAAAAAATCACACAATTAAAAAATATTCCAAGTATATTCGTTGCCAATGAATTTTTTGATGCGTTAGCAATTAAACAATTTATGAAAAAAAATAATTTGTGGTTTGAAAAATTTGTCAGGTTAAAAGATAACAAAGATGCTCAATTCAAAGAAAGGAAAATTAATATTAAAGATTATGAAAAGAAAATTGATTTAAAATTATCTCAAAATCAAAATTTTATTGAATACTCTGAGCTGGGTGCAAAATATTTGAAAGATGTGGGAAAAATAATCAAAAAAAATTCAGGCGGCTTTCTAATAATAGATTATGGTTATAATGAAAATAAAATGAAAAATACAATTCAGGGAGTTATTAAGCATAAATATACCAATATATTAAAAAATATTGGTAAATCAGATATTACACATAATATAAATTTTAAATTATTTCAAAAAATTATTGATAACTTAGGGGGTCTCAACCACAATTTAACTACTCAAAAAAACTTTCTAACAAGAATGGGGATTAATGAGAGGGCTGAAATAATATCTAAAAATTACAATTTTAAAAAAAAAGCAGATATGTATTACAGATTAAAAAGACTTATTCATCAAGAACAAATGGGAAATTTGTTTAAAGTAATGTTTATAAAAAATAAAAAAAATAGATTTAATTTGGGATTTTAAAACTGATTACTTCAAAAAAATTACTCAAATTCAAAAATATCAACCATGGTTTCTTTAATAAAAATGGTGGTGTATCAAAAGGAATTTACAAAAGCTTAAACTGTGGACCTGGATCAAAAGATAGCAAAAAAAGTATTGATAAAAATTTAGAAATAGTAAGAAGAAAGATCGGCAAAAAGGCCCAAAAGATTTTTTTAGTAAATCAAATACACAGTGGTAAATTTTTATATCTTAATAAAAATCGAAATTTGATAAAAAAAAAAATTAAAGCTGATGCAATTATTACAAATCAGAAAGGACTTCCTATTGCTGTTTTGACAGCTGATTGTGTTCCTTTGT
>CABYLY010000024.1 GCA_902519945.1 uncultured Pelagibacteraceae bacterium | reverse complement strand
TTTTGGAATTGCTTTTTGTGGATTGTTACCATTAGCAGGCATAGGCATTAATTCATTTTCTCCTAAAATTCTTGCTACTCTTGTTGTCGGTTGCGCGCCTTGGCCCAACCAATATTTAATTCTCTCAACTTCTAATCCTATTCTTTCTTTTTTTTCTTTTGGCAACAAAGGATTAAAGAAACCTACTTTTTCTATGAATCTTCCATCTCTTGCAAAACGACTGTCAGCCACAACAACTTTGTAAACTGGTCTCTTTTTTGTGCCTCCTCTTGATAATCTAAGTCTTAACATTTACTCTCCTTTTCATTTTAATTGATTAAATAGTTCTGGAGGTATTCCTTTATCAGACATACCTTTCAGATTTCCTTTAGACATCTTTTTCATCATTTCAGACATCATCTTAAATTGTTTTAACAATTTATTGATAGTGGCTGGGTCTGTACCAGAACCATTAGCAATTCTTTTTTTTCTGGAACCATCAATAATTTTTGGGTTCTCTCTTTCCTTAATCGTCATTGATAAAATTATTGCTTCATTTTTTGTAATAACACTTTCATCTATTCCAGCAGCATCCATTTGTGATTTAACTTTTGAAATACCAGGCATGAAGGACATGATACCTTCTATCCCACCCATTTTTTTCATCTGCCTTAATTGAGTTAGATAATCTTGCATTGAAAATTGTCCTTTTTTAAGATTCTCCTCTGTTTTTTTTATATTTTCCTCACCTAAGTCTTGAGCAGCTTTTTCAACTAAAGATACAATGTCTCCCATGCCAAGAATTCTGTTCGCAATCCTGTTAGGATGGAAAACCTCAAAATTATCAATTTTTTCACCAATACCTAAAAACTTTATTGGAGTCTCTGAAACAAATTTCATACTCACTGCAGCTCCACCTCTTGCATCACCATCAGCTCGCGTTAAAATAATTCCAGATAAACCTACTGTATTTTTAAATTCTTTCGCTACTGATGCAGCAACTTGACCAGTTAATGAGTCTGCAACTAAAAAAGTTTCGGTAGGATTAATAATTTTTTCTATCTGTTTAATTTCACTCATCATTTGAAGATCAATTTGTGTTCTACCAGCTGTATCAAACAAAATAATATCAGCTCCATTTAAGTTTGCTGCACTTATAGCTCTTTGACAAATATCTGCTGGTTGTTGTCCCTCAATAATTGGCAGGGTTAAGATATTATTTTGTTCACCTAAAGATTTAAGCTGTTCTTGAGCAGCTGGTCTATAGATATCCAAACTAACCATCATCACTTTCTTTTTCTTTGTATTTTCTAAATATTTTGCAAGCTTGGCGGTAGTTGTTGTTTTACCCGAACCTTGTAAGCCAACTAACATCATTGGCACAGGAGGCACTGAATTTAAATTTACGTCAATATTCTTTTCACCTAACAAACTTACTAATTCGTCATAAACTATTTTTACAACCATATCTCCAGGAGATGTTGATCTAATTATTTCTTGCCCTAAAGCTTTAGGTTTTACTTTCTCAATAAAATCTTTTGCAACATCCAGTGAAACATCGGCCTCTAATAAAGCTTGTCTAATAGCTCTAAGACCTTCATCAACTTGACTTTCATCAAGTGAGGGTGCTTTTTTCAATGAGGAAAAAACTTCCTCGAATTTATTTGTCAAATTTTCAAACATATTTATTACACACAGCAGTTATCTCACTAGTGGGCGAACCCTCGCTGACTAGTGTCGATCTCTTTGTTTCCAAAGACACCGCAAATTTAATGTTTTTGCGGAAACCGCCTCAAACTATAATAGAGGTTCAAAAAGTCAATAAATAAGTTAAATAACTATATATGGAATTTAAAGCATTTAAAATGGATGGATTAGGTAATGATTTTGTAATTATTGATAATAGACAAAAAATTATCAACCTAACAAAAGATCAGATCATTAAAATTTGTGATAGAAATTTTATTGGCTGTGATCAATTAATATTTATTGAATCTAGTAAATCAACTGATGCAAATTTAAAATTTTTTAATTCTGATGGAGGAGAATCTGGCGCATGCGGAAATGGCACTAGATGTATTGCAAAATTAATTTCAAATGAGACAAAAAATGAAACTGTTATTTTAACGACTTTAAATGGAGATTTAAAATCTCAAATATTAGAAAATAATATTGTTACAACTGAAATTGGAAATGCTAAAATAGAATGGAATGAAATTCCCTTATCAAAAAAATCGGACACAAAAAATCTGAATATCAAAATTATAGATGTGAATGATAAAGAATATTTCGGTGGTACTGCTGTAAATGTGGGAAATCCGCATGTTGTTTTTTTTGTAAATAAAATTGAAAATTTTAATATTGAAAAAATTGGGCCTCAAGTAGAAAACTATAATATTTTTCCTGAAAAATGTAATGTTACTATTGCAAAAATAGTTGATAAAAATTTGATTAAAGTGAGGGTATGGGAAAGAGGAGCGGGACTAACTAAAGCATGTGGAACAGCCGCATGTGCAACTGCATTTGCTGGCAAATTGAATAATCTAACTGAAAATAGAACAGATATAGAATTTCAAACAGGTAAACTATCAATTTTTATAGATGACAAAGACTCAATACACATGAAAGGGCCAGTCTCAGAAATAAAAAAAATTGAAATTAAGTTATAATGGGTATTTTTGATAAATTCAAAATAGGCTTTAAAAAAAGTGCATCAGCACTGACTTCTGGATTAAAAGAAATAATAATAAAAAAAGAGATTGATGATAAAAATTTAAATAAAATTGAGGAATTTTTAATCGAATCTGATGTAGGTGTTGAGGCTGCATCTGAAATTAAAGAAATTATTTCAGGTAAGAAAATTGATCCTAATAAAGACTTAACAACTGAAATTAATTTAATCTTAAAAGAATATATTATTAATTTAATGAGACCTTTGGAAAATGATTCTTTTTTTGAGAAAAAACAGAAGCTTAACGCAACTTTGATTTCAGGAGTAAATGGTGTTGGTAAAACAACAACCATCGGAAAAATTGGTAAAATCCTAAAAACAAATGGAAATAAAGTTATGTTTGCTGCTTCAGACACTTTTCGTGCTGCAGCGATTGAACAGTTAGAAAATTGGGCTAATAAAGTTGATGCTCAAATAATAAAATCTTCCCAAGGATCTGATCCTGCCTCGGTTGCTTATAAGGCAATTGATGAGGCAATCAAGAACGATTTTGATCAAGTTTTAATTGATACGGCTGGAAGACTCCAAAACAAAAAAAATTTAATGGAGGAATATAGAAAAATAGCAAATGTAACCAAAAAAATAGATCAGGATGCACCTCACGATATAATTTTAGTATTAGATGCAACTTCAGGACAAAATGTAATAAATCAAGTAGAAGAATTTAATAAAATTATTCCTTTAACAGGTTTAATTATGACAAAATTAGATGGGACTGCAAAGGGAGGTATTCTTCTTGCGATAGCAAAAAAATACAAGTTGCCTATTATTGCTTTAGGTTTAGGTGAAAAAGAAGATGACTTACAATTGTTCAGTGCAGAAAAATTTGCTGAGGCTTTCACACAAGTTAATTAATCAAATTACTTGAGATTAGCGGTTTATAAATACTACATTTGTAATTGTCCTTAAATTTATAATGCCCACAATCCTTAGAGAATGACGAAATAATAAAATCGAATTTTCCAGAAGTGGGATAAAGTTCAAGTTTTTTATTAAAAATATCATATTTAAAATTTGCATTTATACTTTTTACTGCACTAATCATTACTAATGTCTTGTCGTCTTTCAAAAGATAGTAAGCAAAATCATCTGGAAAGACTGGAAAATCATATTCCTTTAAATGAAATTTGGCTTGGGATGGAAACCAATCGTGAGAAATCAATGGAGTGGAAGATTTAGTTGAATAATTATAGATAAAAAGGTCTTTCGGATAATCATTAATATAGTTACTTTGTTCGCCCCTAGCCAAAATAGATTTTTCCCTTCCCTTAAAATATAAGGCAAATTTCTTATCATGTGAGTCCATGTGGTCTATATAAAATAGATCATCAGGATAAAACGAATTGTCTTTTGAGAAAGCAAAACCTTTTAATGTTAAAAATAAAATTACGATTAAAAAAAAATTTTTCACATATTAAGCATAAGCTTAAATCTTGAAAAATATTTGTTTAGAATATGGCTTAATTTAAATTAATCAAAAAAGAGTTTAATGCTTTTACAAGATTCTCGTCATACTCCATCATATGATTGTCATATTTCGTAAAATATGAATATTTAGGTTCATTAGCCATTTCAAAAATTTTTTTACCCATTTCAAAAGGGACTATTTGATCTTTTTCACCATGCATTATCAAAATTGGAGATCTTACATTTTTAATTTTATCTTTATTTTCAAATTTATCTTTAAGTAAAAAACCAACAGGTATATATGGATAAAATTTTTTAGCAGCGTCAATCATTGATGTAAATGGTGTTTCTAGAATAACACCCGCGAAATTTCTATTTTGCGACAAATGTGTTGCAATTCCAGTCCCCAATGACTCTCCATAGATTATTATATTTTTTTCGTCTACACCCTTTTTTATCAACCATTTAATTGCACTTTCGCCATCTTCATATAATCCAGTTTCTGATGGTTTACCTTCGTTGCCGCTAAAACCTCTCCAGGCAATGATTAAAAAATTAACACTCATGTCGCGAAAATGATTCAGTTTATGAATTCTATTTTCTAAAGATCCAGCATTTCCATGAAAAAATAAAATCGTTTTATTTTTTTTTATTTCTTTTTCATGAAACCAGCCCAATAAGTTTAATCCATCTTGAGTTGGGATTTTTACTTTTTCAATATAAACTGAAAGTTTGTCATCAAAATAATTATTTTCGTCAGGATGATACATTAAGTTTCTTTGATAAAAATAAAGAAATACCAAAAGAAAAAGATAAACTAAAATTGTTAGTTGTAAAAATAATAACAAACTATTCCTAAACCTTTTTAACATTATTTTTCTTTGCTAAATATACGCCAAAAAATACCAGAATAGTTCCAATAATATGATAATTTTCGAATTTTTCGTCAAATAAAAAGTATCCGTAAATTGCTCCATAGACTGTAAAAACATAAAGTGTAAAGCCAGTTAAAGATGCACCTAATTTTTTTTGAGCCATGGTATAAAGTGTAAAGGCAATTATCCCCGGCGATATAGCAGCAAAAATTACCCATAGATAAAATTCTGTAACAAAAATAGTTTGTTTGTAAAATAATTCTTCACCTAAATAAAAAGGTAATAAACTTAAAGCACCAAAAAAAGAAATCATAGTGAATCTATCAAAAATTTTTAATTTAGATTTCCAATAAAATAAATAAATAGAATATAAAGCCCAACCTATTGCTGCAGCTAACATCCATAAATCACCAATAGTAAATCTAAGATTAATTAATAAATCAATATCACCTTTAATAATAATGACGAAAACACCAATTAAACAAGCAATTAAACCAATTACCTTTGTCAAATTAATTTTTTCTCTAAAAAAAAAACATGAAATCAAAATAATAAAAACTGGAGAAGATGTATAAATTATCCCCATATTAGTTACAGTTGTTGTCTCACCAGCTAAAAAAGGGAAGGCGCCACATACACCACATCCCATTGACCCTAAAAAAAATAATCTTGTATATTCCTTTTTTATTATATGAAAATTATTTTTTAAAGTTACATAAGTGAATGGTAATAAAATCAAAAAAACTACTGTCCAACGCCAAAATGCAAGTGAAATAGGTGGAACGAATTCAACGCCACCTCTAGCAACAACTAAGTTACTAGCCATAAAGATTGGTTGTATAAATAATAATGATAATGGAAATATATCTGTCTTAATATTTTTCAATTTAATTGATATTAATCTTTATCAAAGAAGGCTTCATATATCATCATGATGATAGCTGCACCCATTAAAAGATAAACTGGAACAACATCCAAGAAACCTATCATCATTGATCTTGTTAAAGTTGTTGCTAAACCAATTAAAAAGAAAACGGCGAAAGATAATCCTATGATTGTAGTAATTTTATTCATTTTATTCCTGACATTCTTTTTCTAACCAATTAGCAACTCCTAGAAATCTATGATCATCATATTTATTGCCAATTAGTTGAACACCTAATGGTAAATTATTTTCTCCCTCAAGTAAAGGTAACGAAATGCATGGCGTACCAAGGTAAGACCAAACTTTATTAAACTCGGCAGTTCCTGTGCTTTTTAAACCTT
>CABYLY010000023.1 GCA_902519945.1 uncultured Pelagibacteraceae bacterium | reverse complement strand
CTCTTTTATCAAGTTACAATAAAGATCTATTGCTCTTCTGGCATCATCATTACCTGGTATTGGAAAATCAATTCCATCAGGATTTGAATTACTATCAAGTATTGCAATGATTGGAATACCTAATTTAACTGATTCTTGTATAGCTAATGACTCATAATTTGTATCTATAATAAAAACTAAGTCTGGAATTTTTTTCATTTCAGATATTCCACCTAGAGATCTTTGAAGTTTATCTTTTTTAACGGACATCTTTAATAACTCTTTTTTTGTAAATCCTCTATTTTCAGATACTAAATCTGTCTCCAATTTTTTTAGTTTTTTTATAGAATTAGATATTGTCCCCCAATTAGTAAGCATACCTCCAAGCCATCTATAATTCACAAAATATTGGTCAGTTTCTTTAGCTACTTCTGCAATAGCTTCTGATGCTTGTTTTTTTGTTGAAACAAATAAAATTTTACCATTATTTTCAATTGTTTTAAAAATCTTTTCTAAGGCAATTTTTGTTAAATCCAAAGTTTGTGTTAAATCTAGTATGTGAATAGAGTCTCTTTTTCCAAAAATATATTTTTTCATTTTTGGATTCCATCTAAGAGTTTTATGACCAAGATGAACTCCAGCTTCTAAGAGTTGTTGTATTGTTACGTTAGGTATTTTCATATTTTTTCCCGGTTAAGCCACCACAGTAATTGCCACTAAAGGACCGGAGGTATTAAACCAAAAACTGTGTGCGTGTTAATTTAATTGGAACTATTTACAAAGATTTATCAAAATTAACAAGCTAAAATTAACTTATTGATACAGAAATATCCTTATTTCTCATTAAATTTATTGTTTTTCTGTCAATATTTCTCTTCTCATCAAGCTGAAAATTAAGACTTTCCTTCTCATCTTTTAATTTTATATTTACTGTAGTATCACCATCTTTTTTTAAATACTTTGAAACTTCTTTAATTTCATCAAGTGTTTTAAGATCAAAAGTCACCTGATTAATTGGTTTACTCAATATATCTTTCAGAGAGCTAATTTTCAGAACATTTACTCTTTTAAATCTATTTTCATTATCAATGGAGGATTTTATTAAAGATAAAAGTAAAGAATTTCCTTCTTTTAAAATTTCACGATTTTGATTCAAAATATCAGAAAAAATAAACAATTCAAAAACACTTGTCAAATCTGTGAGTTTCAATACAGCGTATGCAGTTCCTTTTGCTGTTTTTCTTTCATTTACTTTAAGCACAGTTGCAGCAATGTTTGCTTCTTTTAAATTATCTTGTTCTAAAAAATTTTGATAATCAATAATTTTATAATCATTAAAAATTTCTTTAAATTGGTTTAATGGATGATCAGATATAAAAAAGCCAATTGATTCAAATTCTTTTGATAATCTTTGTTCAAAATCCCAATCATCTATAGTTGTAATTATTTCATTTTTTTGATTTTCATCTTCACCAAATAAATCAATTTGATTTGCAGACTTATTTTCAAATATATTTTTAGATTTTGTTATGAAATTTGGAATTGAGTTAAACAAAGATTGTCTGTTTAAATTGATACTATCAAACGCACCAGCTTTTACTAATCCCTCTAATTGAAGTTTGTTAATATTTTTTGGATTTACTCGATTTAAAAAATCGACAATAGACTTAAATTTTCCATTTTTTACTCTTTCCTCAACAATATTAGAAATCGCCTCATACCCTACTGCTTTAATTCCCCCGAGCGCATAATAAAATTTCCCATTTTCAGTCCTAAAATCAGCAAAACACTCATTAATATCTGGTCTTAATATTTCTATTTTAAGTCTTTTCAATTCCTCATAAAATTCACCTAACTTATTTTGATTTGATATATCCATAGTCATTGATGCAGCAATAAATTCTTTTGGATAATAAGTTTTCAAAAAAGCTGTTTGATAAGAAATGATGGCATATGCTGCTGCATGACTTTTGTTAAATCCATATTCAGCGAAAGGTTCTATCTTTAAAAAAATTCCGGTAGCAATATCTTTTCGTATTCCATTATTTACAGCTCCTGAAATAAAATTTTGTTTTTGCTTTTCTAATTCTGCCCTCTTTTTTTTTCCCATAGCTCTTCTCAAAAGATCAGCTTGACCAGCGGTAAATCCTGATAACTTTTGAGCTATTTGCATCACTTGTTCTTGATAAATAATTACACCATAAGTTGGCTTAAGGATTTCCTCTAATAGTGGATGTAAGTAGTCTGGTTTTTGTCTACCATGTTTACAATCATTATAAATTTGTATGTTACTCATAGGTCCAGGTCTATACAGAGCTACTAAGGCAATAATATCTTCAATATGATTTGGTTTCATTTGAGTTAATGCTTCTCTCATTCCTGCACTCTCAATTTGAAATAAGCCTACAGTTTTACCAGAAGACAATAGTTCAAAAACTTTATGATCCTCAAAATTTATATCTTCTATATTAAAATCTTTATCTTTTTTTCTTACAAGTTGTTGAGTGTTGTTAATAACTGTTAAAGTTTTTAAACCTAAAAAATCAAATTTAATTAAGCCTGCATCCTCAGCCGAATACATGTCAAACTGAGTTGAGGGTAATAACAAATTTGCAGTTTGATCTTTATATAAAGGGACGACCTCTTTTAATTTTCTATCAGCAATAACAACCCCAGCAGCATGGGTTGCAAAATTTCTATTTAATCCCTCAAGTTTTAAGGATAGTTCTGTAAGTTTTTTTACTCTTGGATCATCATTAATCAATTTTTGTAATCTAGGTTCTCCCGCTATACAGTCGGTTAAATTTTGCGGTCTAGACGGATCGAAAGGTATCATTTTTGATATACTGTCTACAAAACCATAAGACAACCCTAGCACTCTTCCAACATCTCTTATTACCATTCTTGCTTTCAATTTTCCAAAAGTAATTATATGTGCTACGCTCTCTTTATATTTTTTAGTTAAATATTCAAATACCAGGTCTCTTTTTTCTTCACAAAAGTCGATATCAAAATCTGGCATAGAAATACGATCAGGATTTAGAAATCTTTCAAAAATTAAATTAAATTTTATAGGATCCACATCTGTTATTAAAAGGCACCATGCTACTAAAGAACCTGCTCCAGAACCTCTTCCAGGACCTACTGGTATATTATTGTTTTTTGCCCATATGATATAATCAGATACAATTAGGAAATAACTTGAGTATTTCATTTGAATAATAATTTCTAATTCGTGATCTAATCTATCTTTATAAATTAAATATTTTTCATTATTTGAGAGATCTTTATCTTTTAAGTTAAAAACATTTCTAAATTTTTCTTTTAACCCCTTATAAGAATTTGATTTCAATATTTCATCAGCATTTCCTCCTTTATCTGAGCTAATATCAGGCAAAATAGGTTTTGAAAAAGAGGGTCTAAAATTACATCGATAAGGAAAATTATAATTATTTTCTAAAGCCTCAGGTAAATCAGAAAATAATTCTAATATTTCAGAATTATTTTTTAAATAATGTTGATTTGAATATTTGATCCTATTTTTTTCATTTATATATGTTTTGTTTTTAATACAAATTAATGCATCATGAGCTTCATACATATCTTTGTTGAAGTAAAAAACTTCATTAGTTGCTATTATTGGTATTTCTAATTTGGATGAAAGAGATAAATTAAATTTTTCAAAAGAAATTTCATTTTGGTCACCATGACGTTGAATTTCTATGTAGAATTTATCGCCATATGCTAATTTAAGTTTTGAATATAATTCTTCAATATCAGAAAATTTACCTTTATTAAATAATTGACCAATAAGACCATTGATTGTTCCTGAAAAAACTGAAACTCCATCATTTCTTTTTATTAATTCTTCAGAGTTTAAATGCGGTTCTGTGATTCCATCATTACTAAGATAGGATAATGAGGATAATTCAATTATCCTTTTATAACCAACTTCGCTCAAAGCAAATAGAGGTATTAAACCTGTTGTATCACCAAATTTAAAATTCATTTGTGTTCCAATTATTGGTTGAGTTCCACTTTTTGAAATTTTTTCTGCAAATTCTAAAGCACCACAAAGATTTGATGTATCACATAAACCAAGTGACTTAATCTTTTTCTCTTTTGCTACTTCCTTAAGATCATCAATTTTAATAGCACCTTCACATATTGAAAATTGAGAATGAATTTTTAAATGATTAAAATTTTGAATTTTAGACTCAGCCATTAATGGTTATTATATTACCATTAACTATTTCCAATAAGCAATCTGACTTATTAGCAAAAAATCTATTATGAGTTGCAAAAATTATTAATCTATTTGAATTTATTTGTTTTTTTAAAATATCAAAAATTTCTTTAGCAGTTTCTAAATCTAAACTACCAGTTGGCTCATCTGCTAAGATAATTTGTGGATCATTGATCAATGCTCTAGCAATTGATACTCGTTGTTTTTCACCACCAGAAAGTTGAGCCGGATAATGATTTGATCTGCTTAAAAGACCAACTTTTCTTAATAAATTTTTTGCTTTAATTATGGATAACTTTTTACTTTTGCCTGCTGCCAGACTGGCTAAGTATATATTTTCCAAAGCAGTGAAATCAGGAAGTAGATTATCTTGTTGATAAATAATACCTATTTTATTTGCTCTTATAAGATCATTTTTACTCATGTCATTATAATTGATTATTTCATTGTCAAAACTTATTGATCCAGAGTTTGGTCTATCTATTAATGATAACAGATTTAGAAGAGTAGATTTACCCGATCCAGACGGACCCATTAGAGAATAGATCTTTCCTTTTTTGAAATTATATGAAATTTTTTTTAAAACATTAACTTTTTTTTGCTCCTCAAAAGTTTTACTAACGTTTGTTAATTTTACAAAATTACTCATATTTTAAAGATTTTATTGGATCAAGTTTTGCTGCCTTGAGAGCCGGAAATATTGAAACAACTACAGTAATAAATATTGAACATAATGAGATAATAAAAATTGATGTAGCATTTATCTCTGAAGGCATTGTGCTTAAAAAATAAATTTCTTCAGGAAATAAACTAATATTAAAAATTGTGCTTAAAATTTGTCTTATGTTTTCCACATAAATTGAAAAAATTATTCCTAAGATAACACCAAATATTGTTGCTGAAGTTCCTATTGTTATCCCAACTAAGAAAAAAATTTTAACAATTGATTTGTTCAAAACGCCAATAGATTTTAATATTGCTATTTCACGAGTTTTATTTTTAACTAAAATAGTTAAACCTGAAATAATGTTAAAAGCAGCAACTATAATTATTAAAGAAAGAATAATAAACATAACATTTCTCTCAACTTTTAAAGCTGAAAACAATGAACTATTCATATCAGCCCAACTATAAACAAATTCGTCTGAAAAGATTTTTTGAATAATTTTTTTTTGGTTTTCAATATCTTTTGGGTCTTTTAAGTAAATTTCTAAATTTCTTTTTTTTAAATTTAAATCAAAAAATTCCTCTAGAGTTTCTAAATTGATAAAAATGACATTATTATCGAAATCTATCAAACCACTCTCAAATAGTGATGTCACTTTGAAAGTTTTTTGTTTAGGCAAACTTCCTATAATTGTTTGTACACCTGAAGGTGACATAATGGTAATATCATCACCTATTTCAACTCCAAGTATAAAACTTAATTCTTTACTGATTGAAATGTTATTTTTAGTTAAGTTGTTTGGTTTTCCAATAAATGATTTATCATTAATAATTTCTAATTTTGGGAAATCCTTTGCTTTATAACCTCTTATTATAACTCCTTTACTATAATCATTTTTTATTATTATTCCCTCGCCTGAATTACTAGAAATTAAGTTTTTACTAATAAATTTTAATTTATTAGTCTTAATTTTAGCAACATCTATTTCTTGATTATATGGTTTTACAGTTACATGAGGATTAAATCCTACAATTTTATTTATTAATTCTGCTCTAAAACCATTCATAACAGACATTACAATAATGAGAACAGCTACCCCAAGCCCAATACCAATAAATGAAAAAATTGAAATAACATTTAAAAAGCCGTCTTTTTTTCTAGCTTTTAAAAATCTAAATGTAATCTCTTTTTCAACCGTGGAAATCAATATTTTGCTTTTTGTTCTTTTATAATTTTAATAACTTCACTCAATTTTATTTTTTTTGAATCTTTTCCTACCTCTTTAAATTCAATATGATCATCTTTTGACTGTTTACCTATTATAATTTGGTAGGGAGCACCAATTAAATTCATTTTTTTAATTTTTGATGAAAAATTTTCATCAGTATCATCGATAATTGCTTCAATATTATTTTTCTCTAACTCAAAGTTGATTTTATTAGCTTTATCTAAAGCTGATATATCATTTTTATTTATCATTGGAATTATTGAAACATCATATGGAGCAATAGAAATTGGCCATTTCATGACCTCATCTTTTTCATCATATTTAGCCTCTATTATTGCGCCAACTAATCTTGATACACCAATTCCATA
>CABYLY010000022.1 GCA_902519945.1 uncultured Pelagibacteraceae bacterium | reverse complement strand
TATATTTTGAAAGAGACTTTATATTTGCTCAAAAATAACTAGTTTTTTTGAGACAATTTTGGCACATAGTAATTTTCAATATAGTAGTTAAGTATAAACATATGAGTAATTTAAATAAACATTTTGAGCCTAAAAATTTAAGTGATAAAGTTGCATTATCTTTCACTAAATTTTTGAGATTTTTGGCTGATACTTTTTTTAAAAAAAGATATGGCCATAGAGCCGTTGTTCTTGAGACAGTAGCAGCTGTGCCAGGTATGGTTGCTGGTATGTTGATACATTTAAAATCATTAAGAAAAATTGAGGACGATAAAGGATGGATCAAAACTCTTTTAGATGAGGCTGAAAATGAAAGAATGCATTTAATGACATTTGTTCATATTGCTAAACCAACAGCAATTGAAAGATTTATTATTATGATTGCACAGTTTATATTTATTATTACTTACGCTTTAATTTATATAATCTCACAAAGAACTGCACATAGAATTGTTGGTTATTTTGAGGAAGAAGCAGTCATTAGTTATACAGAGTATTTAAACGAACTTGAAGCTGGTACTATTCCTGATCAACCAGCTCCAGAAATAGCAATTAATTATTGGAATTTACCATTACACGCTACTTTGAAAGATGTAGTAAGAGTTATAAGAGATGATGAGGCCGGTCACAGAGATGTCAATCACACATTTGCAGATTTAATAAATATTAAAAAAAATAAAGAAATTATTAATAAGTCAAATAAAGAAAACAAAGAGAGTGGTGAAGAAATTTTGGACTAAATATTTTTAATTTGAAAATCCATACTTTCTAAGTCTTACATCACCAGTTCTGGCATGAGCTTCCATACCCTCGTATCTTGATATTCTTGCACACGCAGCACCCACAGATTTTGTAGACTCTTTAGTCATTCTTTGAAAACTTAAAGTTTTAATAAATTTACCTACAAACAATCCACCAGTGTATCGTCCTGCACCCTTTGTAGGTAGAATATGATTAGTACCAGAGCATTTGTCTCCATATGCGACTGTTGTTTCTTCACCGATAAATAAAGAGCCATAATTTTTTAGTCGTTTATGAAACCAATCTAGATTTTTTGTTTGAACTTCTAAATGTTCAGGAGCATACTCATCACTTATCCTTGCCATTTCCTCATCTGTGTCACATAAAATTACCTCTCCATAATCTCTCCAAGCAGCCTCAGCACTTTTTCTTGGCAATTCAGGTAATTCAGCAATTAATTCTGGAACTCTTTTCATAACTTCATCAGCTACTCGTTGGCTTGTAGTGTATAACCAAGCAGGAGAGTTATAACCATGTTCTGCTTGTCCTACCAAATCCACTGCTACCATCTCTGCATCAGCCTCATCATCTGCTATAACAGCTATCTCAGTTGGTCCTGCAAATAAATCAATACCAACTTTTCCAAATAATATTCTTTTTGCCTCTGCCACAAATTGATTTCCTGGACCTACTAAAATATCTGCTGGTGGATTTTTAAACAAACCATTAGTCATTGCTGCTATCCCAGGGACGCCACCTAAATTCAAAATCACGTCAGCTCCACATAAATTAGCTGTATAAATAATTGCAGGATGTGCACCAACTCCTTCTTTAGGAGGACTACAAGCAATAATATTTTTAACACCTGCTACTTTTGCAGTTGTTACACTCATCACTGCTGAAGCTATGTGTGCATATCTACCTCCAGGGATATAACAACCAGCAGTATTAACAGGTATTAATTTTTGACCAGCATAAAGACCTGGTGATAGCTCCACTTCAAAATCGTGTCCATAATTTTTTAATTGAGCTTCAGCAAATTTTTTGACTCGTTCATGTGAAAACTGAATATCATCCTTTGTTTTTTGATTTAATTCTTTACTAATTTGTTCAATTTTATCCTTTGAAACAATTATCTCACCATCGTAATTATCAAATTTTTTTGTAAGGGTAATGCAGGCTTCTTCCTTTGAAATTTCAATTTCTTTTAATAGTTTCTTAACTATTTCAGTTGTTTTAGAGTCATCCGTTGAGGGAGTTTTTGGAGATTTTTTAAGGTATTTAATTGCCATAAGTATTTACTAGGTTTGTTTAAAGCATATTAGATTTTTTTTCAACGAAACAATTAATCTAAAGCTACAACAGCAGCTGCAATTGATGCTAATCTTGCTGGTGCATCATCAGATCTGCTGGTAATTACAACCGGAACTTTTCCACCAACAACAACTCCAGCAGCGCATGCTCCACAAAAATAAATAAGCATCTTAACCAATCCATTTCCTGTTTCTACACTTGGTACTAATAGAACATCAGCCATGCCAGCGACCTCATTTTTTATTCCCTTAATAGATGCTGATTTTTTGGAGATACTATTGTCAAATGCTAGTGGGCCAAAAACATCAGCATTAAGATTTTCTTTCTTAGCCAGTTTTGTTATTTCGTCTGCATCTAAAGAACTTGGCACACTATCCAACACCTCTTCAGTAGCTGACAATATTGCAATTTTTGGTCTTGCTATTCCAATTCTATTAGAAAAATTAATCACATTTTTAAGTATATGCATTTTTGTTTTTACATTGGGTAATACATTTAATGCCCCATCGGTTATTATGAGCGGTTTATCTTCTTTATCTAACGTCATGTGCCAAATGTGACTTAATCTAGTTTTTCCTAATAAATGATATTCTCTTTTTAGGACTTCTTTCATTAAAACGTCAGTATGAATATGCCCTTTTACGATAATTCTAATTTTTTTATCACTTGCAAGTTTTGCTGCAATAGCAGCAGTATTATTTTCTATTGGTTCATGAATAATTTCATATTTTGAAATATCCCACTTAAGATCTTGTGCACATTTTACTATTTCACTCTTATCTCCTATAAAAATTGGTTCAATCAAATTTTCGTTTACAGCATCTTGAACAGAAAGCATTGGTAAAGGTTTCCCTGCATTAACTATACCTGCTTTTACACCTTTTTTTTTATGTGCAGCGTTTAAAAGATTATTAGGACAAACAATTTCTTTATTTGAAAGCATATTTAATTTTTTAAATTTTCTAAATCTCTTTTGGTTATTTCAGAAATTTTTATCTCTTTTTTTGAATTTAATTTAAATCTTTGATATTTATTTTGACCAGGATACATAATTTCTTTAATTCCTTTTATTTTTGGTAATCGTTTAACTTTCTTAATATTATCTTTTATTCTTTTATTGAAATCTTTTACAAATAAATTTGTTTTAAATGTGATAAACAAGTGTCCAATATTTTGTGGGCCAGTAAAATCATCAAAAGGATCTTTTACTCTTCCTGCATGATTACCGCCTGTTAAAACACCACTTAATATATCTACCATCCAAGCTAAACCGGAACCCCTAAAACTTGAAATGGGTAATTGAACACCTTTTAAGGCCTTTTTGGCATTTGTTGTTGGTTTACCAAATCGATCTAAAGCAACTCCATCTGGTATCTTTTTATTATTTCTTGCAGCAACTCTAATCTTACCTCTATTTATCATTGATATCGAAGTGTCCAAAATAAAAGGGATTTTTGAGCTGGTGGGTGTTCCAAAACAAATTGGGTTCGTGCCAAACAAACTTTTTAATGCACCATGGGGAGCAATAGCAGGGGGTGCATTTGTATAAATCATTGTAATCAAATTTTTTTTTACAGCTTGCTCAGCGTAATAACCTGATAAGCCATAATGACCACTATTTTTAACAGCCACCAAACCGATACCAGTCTTTTTTGCATTTTGAATTGCTTTTTTAATTGCAACGTCTGCAGCAACAAAACCAATACTGTCGTCAGCATCTATATGAGAGATTGATTGAGATATTTTTTTTATCTTTATTTTAGGTTTAGGATTAATTAATTTTTTAGAAATTCGATCACAATACATTTTCAATCTTGATAACCCATGACCGTATGCACCAACTAATTCTGCGTTTATTAGTGCATTAGCAGATATTAAAGAATGTTTATTACTCAAGCCAAATTTTTGAAAAATATTGATTATCTCTTTTTTTAATTTTTCAGTTCTCAATTTAACCTTTCCCACGCCAAGGTATTGTTTTATCAATTATCTTTCTTAAAGTTATATCAAACAAAAGACCAAGCATACCCATTATGAATATCGTGATCCAAATAACTTCATATTGAAAATATTTTTTTGCTACATTCTCAACAAAACCAATACCCGTAGTTCCTGCTAAGAACTCTGCAGCTACTAAAGTTCCCCAGCACATTCCAACAGCAACTCTTATTCCAGTTAATATCTCTGGTAGAGAGTTAGGAAAAATGACGTATCTTAATATTTGTTTTTTTGAAGCGCCTAAAGAGTGAGCTGCATGAATTTTTGATAATTGAGTTCCTGATGCCCCAGCTCTTGCCGAAATAATCATAATAGATAATGAAACCATAAATAATAAGAAAACTTTACCCGTATTATCAATTCCTAAAACAGAAATAATAAGAGGAGCCCAAGCTAAAGGAGGAACTGGTCTGTAAAGTTCAATTAATGGATCAAAAAAACCTTTAGCAAATCTATTTAAACCCATGAATAAACCTAGGGGGACGCCAATAAGTATTCCAAAAACCAATCCTAAAAATACTCTCAAAAAAGAATCCCAAATATGACCATAAGGTACAGGCACTTTAAATAACTCAAAGTCGCCAGTGACAACTTTAAGTACGTAGCCCTTAAAGTTTTGTTTCACTATTCCTTCTTTAGTATGAACTGGGTAATCACCTGGAAGGATATCAGCTATCCAATCTGGTAAAAGAAAACCAATCATCTTACTTACATCAACCATATCTATCCATAAAAGAGGAATGTCTTTGTAGCCTACACTGGGTTTTAACATTAGTACGAACTTGTTAAAAGTATCCGAAGGTTTTGGAAGCCATCGACCAGAGCCTTGCTCAGAACAACTTGGACCACTTGCAACAATTGTACCTGCTGGAAATAAAAAAATATCAATGAACCTTAAACCACCCTGAGCTTCCTTTTGTGCAACATCAAATTTAATAATTGCATTTTGCATTTTATCTAATGCTTTAGGGGGGTATATGCTGGCAAATTCTATTCTTCTTGCGATCTTAACAATATTTTTTGCATAATTTGAAGATAGGTCTTCACTATCTAAATCTTTTCTATAAGATTTAATTTCATCTTTAAGCTCTTTAATATGATTTTTGAATTCTGGATTATGATTTCTTAATTTAAAAAATTCATCGCTTATCAAATTTAATTCTTTAGCAGCTGTATGAAATTTTAAACCTCTATCTGTTGCAGGAATTAATGGCACCTCTATTGTATTTTCTATAGATCCAGTTCCTGCACTTACTTTAACTATACCCCATCCACCTTCCTCACCTACAGCTCTTTGTCTTTCACTATATTCTTGTTCCGTTTCAAAAGGATAATCAGGTTTCTTAAAATTCTCAGTTAAAAGATTTATCTTACCGGTGATATCATCAATTTTTTGTTTTGTTTCAATTTCAAGTAAGTCTTCATTAGTTAGTAAAGGAATTAATTGGCTAGTTTTATTTACATAGCTAGTAAGGATTGTTTTTTGTTGACTATTTAATTCATCAGAAGTTTGTATTTCTTCCAGGATTTGTTGAAGATTTTTATTCTCTTTTTTTATTTGAGAAGTGCTTTTAAATTCTCTTTCTTCAATTGGAAATTGATATTTTAAACCTAATAACGAGTCATTAACTTTAGCTACTTGGCAAAGTTCATTAGCAGATTTTGGATAAAATCCCTTTGCGATATCCCATGAATAATAAAGCCATACTAAAAGAAGAAAACTACTTCCAACTATGACCCAATGCGTACCGCCTCTTGCTCTTTCAGGATTTCCAAAAACTGCATCAACTTTTTCAGTTCTTATTAATCGTCTCCCATAAAGAATACATCCAACAACAGCAAAAAAAATTAAAAAAGTTACTATTTGAGTTAACATCTAATTTTCTTTCCCCATTATTTCTTCTTCCATATTCCAAATCATTTCTAAAATTTCTTCCCGTTTTGCAGAAAAATCTTTATTTTTTTTTATTTCTCTTAAATCCGCCTTCAAGCCCATTGACGCGAAGGGAAGATTATATTCTTTATGTATTCGTCCTGGCCTTGGAGCCATTACATATAATCTTTCACCAAGTAATAAAGCTTCTTCAACAGAGTGAGTAATTAGTATGATTGTTTTTCCGGTTTCTTTCCAAATTTTAAGAACTAACGATTGCATCTTTTCTCTGGTTAATGCATCAAGTGCCCCCAATGGTTCATCCATAAGAATTAAATCTGGATCATTTATCAAACATCTAGCAAGCGCAACTCTCTGCTGCATTCCTCCTGATAATTGATATGTTGGGGTATTTCCAAATCCTTTAAGCCCAACTATTTCTAACCATTCATCAACTTTTTTTTGAGTTTTAATTGGATCCTCATTTTTCATTCTTAGTCCAAAGTTCACATTTTCAGCAACTGTTAACCACTCAAACAAAGCACCTTGTTGAAAGACCATTCCTCTTTCAACTCCAGGGCCATCTATTTCTTTATTATTTAATGTTATAACTCCTGAGGTTGGCCTGATAAATCCTGCTGTTATATTGAGTAAAGTTGTTTTTCCACATCCAGAAGGACCTAATACGGTAAGAAGCTCTCCCTTTTTAAGAGTGAAATTTAAATCTTTTAACGCATGAACAGTTTCTCCTTTAGGAGTTTTAAAAATCATATTTAGGTTTTGAGAAACTAAATCACTCATAAAAGACTTTATATTAGAATTTCTTACAAAAAAATAGGCACCAATTTATTCAAATTGGCGCCTATTTAAATTTTATCTACCTTTAAATTATAAAGGTAAGAAACTTGTGTCTACGTTTCCTCTTGGTGTTCCCATTCCTTTTAAGAATGCATCAAGATTTCCGCTTTCCATTGACTCTTTTGTTTCTTCTGGAGTAAGGAATTTAAATCCACTTAAAGTTTCTTTCATGTCTGCGACTTTCATTTCAGAAGCTTTTGACATAGAGTTCATATCACTTTTTCCAGCTCTATATCTAGCATTTGCTTCATGAGTTACTTCGATAAAAGTTCTTAGCATTCCAGGATTTTCCTTCATAAACTTTGTAGTTACAGAAGTAATATCTATTCCTAAAATACCAGCGTCTCTAGCTTCTTGAACTGTAAGTAATCTAGATCCAACAGCAGTTGCAGCTTTAATAGAATTACCTCCAAATAAACATGCCATTACAACATCACCACTTACTAAAGCAGCAGCTCCTTCTTCAGGATCCATTTGAATAATATCCATTTTTTTTCTATCAGCTCCAACAACCTTCATACTTTCATCAAAAACATACTCAGCCATTGTTCCAAGCGGAACAGCAACTTTTTTACCTTCTAACTCAGTAGCATTTGCCTTTGTAATACCAGATGCATTAGATGTTACACATGTTGTACCACCCATTCCGTATTCCATTGCAATATCAACAAGTTTGATAGGTGCTTTAGATTTAACTGCATTTATGAAAGGAACTAAACCTTGAGAGTATGAGATATCAATATCTCCAGCCAGCATAGCATCAGTCATTGCTCCACCATTTGTGAAGTTTGTCCACTTTACTGGAACTCCTAGAGCT
>CABYLY010000021.1 GCA_902519945.1 uncultured Pelagibacteraceae bacterium | reverse complement strand
TAAAGAGTGTAATACTAAGGAGGATCCAGTAAGACCAGAGTTAGACAATACTTTTAGAACAAGTTATGGAAGAAAAATCTTTGGTGTGAAGTATAATAAAGAAATTCATGCAGTGATGTGCTTTGCTTTTACTAATAAAGTCCCAAAAAATGTCATAGAATTAGATAAATTTAGCAAGGATGCTCATTTACAGAGCACTCACAGAGACCAAAATGTAGGACAAATTGCAATTGCATACACTGTTTGGTCCAAAAAAAAAGGTGGTGGAAAATTAATAGTAAAAGAAGTTTATAAAAAGATAAAAAAATCTAACCATTTGAATCGATTAGTTACACTGTCTCCATTGACAAAGATGGCAACAAATTTCCATACCAAAAATGGGGCAAAACTTTTACAAATAAACAAAACCTCTCAAAATTTTGAATATCAAGTAATAAAAAAAGAGAAATTTGAATAAAGTGAAAAAATTATTTTATTTATTTTTTTTTATTTTTTTTTTGACTGGTCAACTAGTAGCAAATGAAAGAGAAAAAGAATTAAATATTCTTTTTGATAAATTACAAGACACAAACTCAAAATTAACTTTTGAAATTGAAAAAAAAATTTGGAGGATTTGGAGTACTCATCCAAAAAATAATGAATTAACCTTAATGCTACTCAAGGGATCAAAATTAATAGATAACCAAAAATTTAATGAAGCTGTTAAATTATTTTCAGAGGTAATTAAAATTGATCCATATTGGGCAGAAGCTTGGAATAAACGTGCAACAGTATTTTTTCTTTTGGGAGAATTTCAAAAATCTCAAAATGACATAGATAAGGTACTGGAATTAGAAAAAAGACATTTTGGGGCACTTGCTGGACAAGGACTTGTAAATATTCATCTAAAAAATTACGAAAAAGCTATTTTAAGTTATAAAAAAGCACAAAAGATATATCCTGCAATGAAGTCTCCCAAAATTATGATAAAAGAGATTGAGCAATTAATAAAAAAACAATCAATTTAAGATGAAAAAATTTAATTGGAACTATCCAACAACTATGTGGGTTGGTGAAAACAGAATTAAAGATATAACGTTGGCATGCAAAAATTTAAATTTAAAAAAACCTTTATTCGTAACCGACGATCAATTAGTTAATAAAAAAATTGTTAAAGATACTCTAAAAAATTTAAACAGTGAAAACATAACTGTAGAAATATATTCAAACGTAAAAGGCAATCCCACAGGCACAAATGTATATGAAGGTGTTAATTTTTATAAAGAAAAAAAATGTGATGGTGTAATAGCTTTTGGAGGTGGGAGTGGTTTAGATGTTGGAAAAGCAATAGCTTTTATGTCTGGTCAAACTTTGCCGATATGGGATTTTGAAGATGTTGGAGAAAATTGGAAGAAAGCTAATTCTGAAAAGATATCACCAATCATTGCTGTTCCTACCACCGCTGGCACAGGTTCGGAGACGGGTAGAGCTTCAGTTATTTTAAATGAAAAAACAGGAGTAAAAAATATTATCTTTCATCCAAAATTTTTACCATCAATAGTTATTTTAGATCCAACTTTAACGATAGATCTTCCTCCCAATGTAACCGCTGCAACTGGTATGGATGCACTAGCTCATAATTTAGAAGCTTTTTGTGCACCTGGTTACCATCCTATGGCTGATGGTATAGCTCTTGAGGGTATGAGATTAATTAAGAAATGGTTATTAGAAGCAGTGAAAAATGGATCAAATATTGAAGCCAGAATGAACATGTTAACTGCTGCAAGTATGGGTTCTACTGCATTTCAAAAAGGACTAGGAGGAATCCATTCTTTGAGTCACCCAGTTAATGCTTTAAACAATATTCATCACGGTCTATCAAATGCAATATTCATGCCTTATGTGTTAAGTTTTAATAGAGATGTAATCGAAAATAAAATTGTTAAAGTTTGTGAATATTTAGATTTAAAGGACAAATCTTTTTATGGATTTCTCAATTGGGTATTAGATTTAAGAAACAATCTTAATATTCCACATAAACTTTCTGAAGTTATAGAAAATAATGACTTTGATTTAGATAAACTGTCAAAAATGGCTTTAGATGATCCATCTACTGGTGGGAATCCAAAAAAATTGACATTAGATGATATGAAAATAATGTATCAACACAGCATGTCGGGTGAATTATTTTAATGAATAATTTTAATATTTTAGTGGTAGAGGGAAATTTAAGAGAGGAAAATCAGAGTTTTTCGAAAGTGGGCATTAAAACTCACACTGAAAGTTTAAAAGAAAGTTTAAATTACTATGTAGATAATCTGAACTTAGACGTTGTAAATCCATCGTCAGATGAAAATTGTAACTCAGTTATTGAAAAGCTTTCTAATTATGATGGATTAATATGGGGTGGGAGTAGTCTTAACATTTATAATAATACACCCGAAATAAAAAAACAAATTGAGTTTATGAAGGAATGCCAAAAAAAGGTGAGAAATATTTTAGCTATATGCTGGGGTATGCAAGTGGCTGTTACTGCCGCGGGTGGTGCAGTTAAAAAAGCAGCAAGTTCACACATTGGTATAGCTAATCAAATTAAAATGAGTGTTGAGGGTTTTAAGCACCCAATTTATAAAAATAAAAAAGATAATTTTAACTCACCAGCATTTAATTTTGATGAGGTGGTAACTTTACCAAAAAATAGTATTTGTCTCGCATCAAATAAGATAAATAAAATTCAAAGTATATATTTTACTGTAGGTGATACAAAAGTTTGGGGACTGCAATATCATCCTGAAATAACGTATGAAAAAATGATAAGTTTAATCGAATTTAGAAAAAAAAGATTAATTGATAATAGAAAAGTTTTTAAAAATGAAGACGAGATAAAAAATCATATTGCTTTTATCAAGGATGAGATAGCTGTGTCAAATAAATCACAAAGAATGCTTGAGTTAAAAAACTGGTTAGATAATATCAAACATTATAATTAGGAAATGTTAAGTTATATATTACCATTTATTGTGTTGATAATTGTTGTTGTATTTATACACGAATATGGGCACTATTATTTTGCAAAAAGATACGGTGTAGGAGTTACTGACTTTTCAATTGGCTTTGGTCAAGAATTATTTGGTTGGAATGATAAATCAGGGACAAGGTGGAAAATTTGTTGGATACCTCTTGGAGGGTATGTTAAATTCTTTGGTGATCGAAATGTTTATTCTCAAGCTGATCAAGAAAAAATAATTAAAAAATATAGCGATGAAGACAGAGAAAAATTATTCGTTTTAAAACCGTTATATCAAAGATCCTTAATTGTCTTTGGTGGTCCTTTAGCAAATTTTTTGTTAGCTTTAATTATTTTTTTTTCAATTTATACTTTTGTAGGAAAAGATTTTACACCTGCTGTAATAAATGAAGTTCAAGACGATAGTCCTGCGATGATGGGCGGGCTTAAACAAAATGATATAATTTTAGAAATAGATGGAAATAAAGTTGAAAGTATTATGGAAGTTTCTAAATTTATTATGACTTCAACAGATGAAATAATAGATTTTAAAGTTAGGCGTTCAAATGATGAGTTATTATTAAAAATAAAACCAGAAACAATTTTAGGTGAAGATAATTTAGGAAATAAAATTAATAAAAGAATAGTTGGAATTAAATTAGGTGCGTATAATGACCAAATTAATCATGTAAAGCTAGGCCCTACAAAAGCAGTATATCATGCGATTAATGAAGTATATTATGTGAGCATTTCCTCACTAAAATATATTGGAGCAATGATTTTTGGTAAAGCCGACACCTCACAATTAGGAGGACCTATTAGAATAGCTAAAATATCTGGTCAAGTTGCTGAATTTGGAATTTTGGCTTTTATAAGTATGATGGCATATATTTCTATTAGCCTTGGACTTATTAATCTTTTTCCAATCCCAATGTTAGATGGAGGTCATTTAATGTTTTATGCTTTTGAAAAAGTTTTAGGACGCCCATTATCTCAAAAAACTCAAGAAGGTTTTTTTCGAATCGGATTGTTTTTATTGTTATCTTTAATGTTATTTACTACTTTTAATGACCTAAAAGACTTAGGGTTGTTTAAATAAAAATTTCCATTAAAATTAAAAAAAACCAATAAAATCAACATAAATAGACGATTATACAATATATTGTGTATAAAAAAAATTTAGATACTAAAAAAAGTCTTGATTTATCAACGTTTTTGATAAAAATGTAAATAACCTAATAAAACCGGAGCTAAAATGAATAAAAAACAATTAATAGTTAAGCTTTCAGGAGCTTTAAATTTAAGTAAAGCAGACGCTGAAAGAACTTTTGACACTATTACCAATACAATATTGGATGCATTAAAAGCTGATGATTCAGTCAAAATTGCAGGGTTTGGTACATATAAAGTGGCTAAAAGGAAAGCAAGAGTTGGAAGAAATCCAAGAACTGGTGAGCAAATTCAAATTGCTGCATCACAAAAGGTAAAGTTTTTGCCAGCTAAAGCTTTAAAAGAAGTATTCAATAGATAATATTTTTAAACAGCCTTAATGAAAATCCTCGTTAAGGCTGTTTCTATATGCAAAATCTGCATACCCAATTTTCATAATCAGCGTTAGTTTTTAATAATTATTAAAATACAAGACTTCATTTAAACAGGGAGGTCTTATGACTAAATTAATAAAAAAAATAAGTGCGCCACTTATTAGTTTAATTTTTTTATTGAACATGAGTAGTGCAGGTATGGCAGATACAACAGTTTCTGCTGAAGTAGGTTTTATTTTTAATACCTTATTATTTTTGATTTGTGGATTTCTAGTAATGTTCATGGCATGTGGTTTTGCTATGCTAGAGTCTGGAATGGTTACATCAAAAAGTGTATCCGTTATTTGTGCAAAAAATATAGGGTTATTCTCAATTGCAGGTATAATGTTCTGGCTTGTAGGTTATAATTTAGCCTATGGTATCAGTCCAGGTGGATATATTGGAAAGTTTATTCCGTGGGCAGATGGTAGTAAATTAGATACAGGATATTCCGATGGTTCAGATTGGTATTTCCAAATGGTATTCTGTGCAACTACTGTTTCAATCGTATCAGGTACAATGGCTGAAAGAATTAAATTATGGCCATTCTTTACATTTGCTGCAGTTCTATCAGGAATTATTTATCCAATCGTGATGGGTTGGCAGTGGGGTGGAGGCTGGTTAGCAGAGTTAGGATTTTCTGATTTTGCTGGTTCAACTTTAGTACACTCAACTGGTGGTGCAGCTGCTTTAGCTGGTGCAATGATAATTGGTCCAAGATTAGGAAGATTTACTAAATCTGGGGCTCCAGCACCGCTTAAACCGTTTGCAGCATCTTCGATACCATTAGTAACAATTGGGGTATTTATTTTATGGCTAGGTTGGTTTGGATTTAATGGTGGTTCACAATTAGCAATGGGAACAGCTACTGATGCAATCGCTGTATCAAAAATATTTATGAACACATTCCTTGCTGGTGCAGGTGGTGTTATCGGTGCAGCAGCTATAACAAGATTGCATTTTGGTAAAACTGACGTAGTTCAAATGTTAAATGGATGTATCGGTGGTTTGGTTGCTGTAACTGCAGAACCATTATTACCATCACCATTTGCTGCAATTTTAATTGGTGCTGTTGGTGGATTAATCGTAGTGTATGGTACTAAACTATTATTCTCTTTAAAAATTGATGATGTAGTTGGTGCTATTCCTGCCCACTTATTTGCTGGAATTTGGGGTACGTTAATTGTACCTGCAACAAATTCTGGGGCAAATTTTAGTACCCAGTTAATTGGTGTATTATCAGTAAACATATTTGTGTTTATTGTAGCTTACATAGTGTTTAGCGCTATCAAGGCAACAATTGGCCTAAGGTTAAGTAAAGAAGCTGAAACCAAAGGTACTGATGTCACTGAAACTGGCGTGATTGCATACGCAATACGTGACTAATTGTTAACAACAAGAGACTCTTCGCTCTCTGTTTATCTTTTGAGATAACTCATCGAAGAGTCTCTAAACTCTCTCTAAGTTAGTTAAACACAAAAGCCCCTCCCTCAAGGGGCTTTTGATTTTAAATACTTTTAATTATTTCATCGAAAACTTTTTGAGGTTTTAATTTTTTCATACCACTTCTGTCTCTAATCCATACGTTATCAACATATTCATCTGGAACTATAGGTTTTATTTTACTGTATTTAAGTTCACTTACAGGATCCGTCGCAATGAGACCAAATGTATTTATACCTAATGCAGCTGATAAATTTAACGGTCCTGAGTTATTTCCAATGTAAAAATCAGAATTTTTTATCGCTAAAATTACACCTTTTAAATCTTTGTTAGAACAATCAATAAAATAGTGTTTTTTTGAGTCATTAATGATTTTTTTAGCGATGTGCGACTTATCTTGACCACAAATCAAATAGATATAATTAAATAATTTTTTTTTAGCTAATAAATTAGCTAATTCAATAAAATCTTCCTCGTACCACATTTTAAAATCTTCAAAAGAATCAACACCGAATGCAATTTTTTTTCCATCAACTAAAAGATCTTTATTACCTTCTTTTAATCTTTCAATATTAATTTCCAGTTTTGGGAATTTATCATCACAGTCAATTGAATTTAATTTTAAAAATTTCTGTGATTGTTCTGAATAATTTAACTTCCAATCCTTCTCATCAAGGTAATCTTTATTAGTAATCCATTTTTTTTGATTTCTTAAACCAGGACCAATAATATTTTTTACTCCAGATAACTTTGCGGCTATTGCCGGTTTATTCACCTTGTCTAAAATATATACAAAATCATAATTTTCTAAATCAAAAATCTTTTTGAGTTTAAATACATCTAACCAATAAGCTAGACCTTTTCTAAACTCATTATAATAAATATTGTTAACATGTACTAAGTCTTTTAATAAGTTTTTTGCTTGAGTTTTTTTTCTTAGAATTAAATCTACTTTTTCATTGTGATGTTCACTTATTGCTTTTATGTAAGGTAATTGCCAAATTAAGTCACCTAATTTATGGTGAGTGTAAACTATACAAATTTTTTTACTCATTTTTTATTTATATACTTTTAAAAAAACTATATTATAAATAAATTCTTATGAATATAAAATCATCAAAAACACTTGTGTCAGAAGCATTAAATGAAATAAAAACAATTTCAGCAGACGAGGCATTTGCAATGATCAATGAAGAAAAATGTAATTTGATTGATATAAGAGATGTTAGAGAATTAGAGAAAGAGGGGAGAATTGAAAACTCAAACCATATTCCTAGAGGTATGTTAGAGTTTTGGCTAGACCCTGAAAGTCCCTACTTTAAAGAAGGTAAGCTAGATATGAATAAAGAGATGGTTCTTTTTTGTGCAGGAGGTTTGCGATCAGCTTTAGCAGCTAAAACTTTAAAAGATATGGGTTTTAAAAAAGTTTCTCATGTTGATGGAGGTTTTGGGGCAATTAAAAACAGTAAATTTAAAATAACTTAAGAATTATATTCATCTACAGCATATTCTAATCTGTCTTGACCCCAAAAAATTTTTTTATTTACAATAAAAGTGGGTGCCCCGAATACATCACTTTTAAAAGCAAGATTTGTTAAATCTTTAAGTTCATCTTTTATTTTTTGATCCTCAATTAATTTTAAAAAATTTTCTTTATTAATTTCACATTCTTCTAAAATTCTAATTAAGTTTTCTTTTTGAGAAATATCTACATTATTTTTCCAGTAAGCATCAAAACAAACATCAAAAAATTTAGATTTCATATTCGTATCTAAAATAAGATAACCTCTCATTAAATACAGGGAATTTAATGGAAATTTTACATTCCACATAAACTTAA
>CABYLY010000020.1 GCA_902519945.1 uncultured Pelagibacteraceae bacterium | reverse complement strand
TTCTGGCTGTGTCATTCGTACTTCTTAATTTCTTAAATCTTAAAATTGTAAATTTCATTGTATTAAATTAATTCTGGAAACCACTTCTATTAGTTGACTTGGAAAAATGAAGTATATCAGAATTAACAATGTAGATGCTGTTAAAGAAAATTTTAACCAAAAACCATGGTCCATATCGTACTTTTCTTTTTGCTCATCGAAATACATGATTTTAATTAGCCTCAAATAATAAAAAGCTGCAACAACTGTTGATAGCAAACCAACAATTGCTAAAAAATACATCGATTGCTCAATGACTGCTTTAAAAACATAAAATTTAGCAAAGAAACCTGCCAGTGGAGGTATGCCAGCTAATGAAAATAAGATTATAAGAAACGATAATGAAAGCATTGGATGATTTTTGGATAAACCTGATAAATCCTCAATTTTTTCAAAATATTGGTTTTCTCTTTTTAACATCAACAAGCATGAAAATAATCCCAGGTTCATTAAAATATATATAGTAATGTATATAACTGAGCTTTGGATTCCATCATTTGTACCCGCTGCTACACCGGCTAATGCGTAACCAACATGTCCAATGGAGCTGTAAGCAACAAGTCTTTTTAAATTTGTTTGTCCAATGGCTGCTATAGCACCAAATAACATGGATGCTATTGATAAAAAAATTAAAATCATTTGCCACTGATCAATTAGATTTAAAAAGGGCACATATAAAAATCTTATAAATACAGTTAACGCTGCAATTTTTGGAACCATTGTAAAAAATAATGTTACTGAAGTTGGTGAGCCTTCATAGACATCTGGTGCCCACATATGAAAAGGAACAGCGGAAATTTTAAATGATAGTCCCACTAAAATAAATACTATACCAAATGTTAAGGCATACTCATTTGAATTAAGTTGACTAGCTATTACATTAAAATTAGTAGAGCCAGTAAAACCATAAATTAAAGAACAACCATACAACAACAATCCTGATGATAAGGCACTTAAAACAAAATATTTTAGTCCTGCTTCTGAGGATTTTATTTGATCTCTATTAAATGTAGCTAAAACATATAAGGCTAATGACTGGAGTTCCAAACCCATATAAAACACAATTAAGTCATTAGAATTAATCATTACCATCATTCCTAAAACAGAACTTAAAATTAAAATTGGATACTCAATTTTAAAAATTTGAAAGGTTTTTAAATAACTTGAGGATATATTTAATACTAAAAAGGCAGCTAATAAGGTAATTATCTTCATTAATGAAGATAAATAATCAATGATAATACTGTTATTAAATAGTTTTACTTCACTTATACCAATAGTCTCATTAAATGTGATGACAGCTGTAACAATTAAAACTACTAAAGAAAGACTTTGAACAATTCTTGTACTATTTTTTTTAAAAACTCCTAAAATTAATAAAAACATTATTGATAATGAAAGAAATATTTCTGGTAATACTAATTGTAAATTTTCCATTATATTTTACTTGCTAATTTAAAATTATATTGATCAATTAAATCTGAAATTGATACTTCAATCGTATTAATTAAAGGATCTGGGTAAAATCCAAAAAATAATGTTGGTACAGCTAAACAAGATAAAATAAATAATTCAGATCTATTCAAATCAAACATCTGTTTTAAATCTGTGTTGATCAATTTACCAAAAACAACTCTTTTATATAACCAAAGCATATATGCTGCTCCAATAATAACTCCTAAGCTAGCAATCACAGCTACTAAAAAGTTATCCTTAAAAGCACCCATTAAAATTAAAAACTCTCCAACAAAACCACTAGTTCCTGGCAATCCTAAAGCTGCCAAAGTAAATAACATAAATAAAATTGAATATTTAGGGATAATATTAACGATTCCACCGTAAGTATTTATTAATCTTGAGTGCATTCTGTCGTAGACTACACCAACACATAAAAAGAGCGCTGCCGAAACTAATCCATGACTTATCATTTGAATAATACTACCTTCAATTCCTTGTTGTTGAATTGTAAAAATTCCTAAAGTTACATAACCCATATGGGCTACTGATGAATAGGCGATTAACTTTTTCATATCCTCTTGCATCAATGCTATGAAAGAAGTAAAAATAATAGCAATAACACTTAGCGTATAAATCAATGGTGTAAAGATTTCTGATGCAGCTGGAAATAAACCTAGAGAAAATCTAATAAAACCATAACCAGCCATTTTTAGTAAGATAGCTGCTAGTAAAACAGATCCTGCTGTAGGAGCTTCAACGTGAGCATCTGGAAGCCAGGTATGTACAGGCCACATTGGAGTTTTAACTGCAAAAGAACTAAAAAATGCTAACCATAAAAGATTTTGATATTTGATATCTATTCCAGAATTATACAATTCGACAAAATCTGTAGTGCCATTGAGCCAATATATAGTAATTATTGCTACCAACATCAAAACTGAGCCAAGTAAAGTGTACAAAAAAAATTTAAATGCAGAATAAACTCGTCTAGCACCGCCCCAAATTCCAATAATTAAAAACATTGGAATTAAACCAGCTTCAAAAAATAAGTAAAAAACGACAAGATCTAAAGAGCAAAATACACCAATCATAAAAGACTCCATTATTAATACTGCTATTAAAAATTCACTTAGTCTTTCTTTAATTGAGTTGTTTACTGATATAATACAAAGAGGGGTGATAAATGTTGTTAATAGAATAAATAAAATTGAAATACCATCAACACCAACCTTGTAATTAATCAAATTTTCAATCCAAATTCTTTCCTCAACAAATTGAAATTCAGAAGTAGATTGATCAAAAAAAATCCATAAATAAACAGATAACAAAAAAGTAACAACTGAAGTAAATAAAGCCACATATTTTGTCGTAAGATTATTTTGACTACTTTTTGTAAAAAATAAAAATAATGCTCCAATTGAAGGTAAAAGAATAAGTGAAGAGAGAATAGGAAAATTTGTCATTTTACAATTAAGAATGTTAATAAAGCAGAAAAGCCAAGTAACATTATAAATGCATAATGATAAATGTATCCACTTTGAAATTTGTTGGCTTTAACCGAAAATTTTTTAATCATTGAGGAAATACCGTCTGGGCCAAAACCATCAATAATTTTTAAGTCAAAGAACTTCCATAAAAACAGACCAAATTTTTTTGATGTTTTGACAAATAAGACATCATAAAGTTCATCAAAATACCACTTATTTAACAAAAATTGATAAAGTGGTTTATTGATACTTACAATTTGCTCAGGAAAGTTTTTATTTTTTACAAACAAATAATACGCTAATGGAATAGATAAAATGACTAAAGTTGGAGTAAGTAATAAAAACCATAATGGAGGATGATCAGTACTTAATGGCTTCAAGAAAAATATTGAGTCACGCCAAAAATTATTAACCCCTTCATAACCAATAAATAATTCTTTAAATGAAAAACCAGCAAATATTGCGCCAATTGAAAGTAGTATTAAAGGTATTAACATTATGAAAGGAGACTCGTGAGTTTCATCAATTTTTATTTTTTTATTGTTATAGTCACCATGAAAAGTTTTAAAAATTAATCTCCAAGAGTAAATTGATGTGAGCAAAGCTGTAAATATACCAATTCCAGCAGCATAATAACCTGTTGTGTTTCCTCTTAAATACGCAAATTCAATAATTGCATCTTTAGAATAAAAACCAGATAAAAATGGAAATCCTGTCAAAGCAAGAGTCCCTATGATCATCAGACAATAAGTGTATGGAAGTTTTTTCCACACCCCTCCCATGTTATTTATATTTTGTTCATCTTTAAAAGCGTGAATAACTGATCCAGATCCTAAAAATAATAAGGCTTTAAAAAAGGCATGAGTAAATAAATGAAACATTGCTACATTGTATGCACCAACGCCTGTAGCAAAAAACATGTAGCCTAATTGACTACAAGTAGAATAAGCAATTATCTTTTTTATATCATTTTGTACCAAAGCTACTGATGCAGCAAAAAATGCAGTGCTCATTCCAACAATTGTAACGATATTTAAGGCTAGTTCAGAGTATTCATAAATTGGTGAACATCTTACAACTAAAAAAACTCCTGCTGTAACCATCGTTGCAGCATGAATTAAAGCAGAAACAGGTGTTGGACCTTCCATAGCATCTGGTAACCATGTATGAAGAAAAATTTGTGCTGATTTACCCATTGCACCAACAAATAAAAGTAAACAAATTAAATCTATTGCATTGATTGTAACGCCTAAAAAAATAAGGTTTTTGTCTGTAATACTTGTAATTTGATTAAAAACCTCAGAATAATTTACTGTTCCAAATAGATAAAAAATTAAAAATATCCCTAATGCAAATCCAAAATCACCCACTCTATTTACCAGGAAAGCTTTAATTGCAGCCTTGTTTGCAGAGTCCTTTTTAAACCAAAATCCTATCAAAAGATAAGAGCATAAACCAACTCCTTCCCAACCAAAAAATAATTGAATAAAATTATCTGCCGTGACCAACATTAACATTGCAAAAGTAAATAAAGATAAATAAGCCATAAATCTTGGTTTATGTGGATCATGAGACATATATCCTATTGAATAAATATGAACCATTGCAGAAACTGATGTAACCACAACTAACATCACCGAAGACAAAGAATCTATCTGCATAGACCAATTTACTTCAAGAGAACCAGAGCTAATCCACGTGGCTATTATTATATTTTCTTGGTATTGATTAACTATGACTTCATACAAAACTAATACAGAAAATATAGCTGATACTGATACTAGAAGACTTGTAATAATTTCTGAGTTTCTATCTCCTATAAATTTTCCAAAAAATCCTGATATGATTGAAGCTAATAATGGTAATGCAATGATTGAAATTTCCATTTTATCCTTTTAATTTGTCTATTTCCTCTACTCGAATAGTTCCAGAATTTCTAAAGTAAACAACAATAATTGCTAAACCAATAGCAGCCTCAGCTGCAGCTACAGTGAGTATAAATAAAGTAAATACCTGACCTGATAAATCTCCCAAATATATGGAGAAAGATACTAAATTTATATTTACAGCTAATAAAATCAGTTCAATACTCATCAAGATCACGATAATATTTTTTCTGTTTAAAAAAATACCAATAATTCCAATGCTAAAAATAACAGCGCCTAAAGTTAAATAATGTCCTAAACCTATATCAATCATCTATTTTAACTCCTTTGTTAGACGCAACTTCTAGTACTTCCACTCCCTCAACTCTCTCTCTGGAAATTTGTTTCAAATAACTTTGTTTTTTAACACCTTCTCTTTGTCTAAAAGTAAGAACTATTGCACCTATCATTGCAATCAAAAGGATCATCCCACTAATTTGAAATACATGAATATAATCTGTATATAAAATCTGGCCTAAAGAATGAGTGTTACTAATCTCAGTTTCTATTGTTGATTTTGCAGAATTTAATAAATCTGGTTTATATTTCCAACCACCTATTACAATTATTAATTCGAAAAAAATTATCACACTGATTAATAATCCAATTGGTATATGACCCGAACTATCTTTTGATACAAACCATTGATTTTTTTGTTGAGCAACATTAAGCATCATCACAACAAATAAAAACAATACTGCAACTGCTCCAACATAAACAATCAACATAATCATGCCCAAAAATTCGGCACCAATCATAATGAAAAGGCAAGATATACTTATAAAATCAAGAATTAAAAAAAAAACTGAATGAACTGTGTTTTTAGATACAGTCACCATTATTGCAGAAACAACTGCGATAACAGAAAAGACATAAAAAAATATTGCATGTGCAATCATAAATTATCTGTATGGGTTGTCTGACTTAATATTTGCCGCTAAAACATTTTCCCATCTATCCCCATTATCTAATAGTTTTTCTTTAGTATAATAAAGTTCCTCTCGTGTTTCTGTTGAAAATTCAAAATTTGGTCCTTGAACAATTGCATCTACAGGACAAGACTCCTCACATAAACCACAATAAATACATTTCATCATATCAATATCATAACGTGTAGTTTTTCTACTTCCGTCAGCTCTTTGAGCAGACTCAATTGTAATTGCTTGAGCAGGACAAACAGCTTCACACAATTTGCAAGCTATACATCTTTCTTCACCATTAGGGTATCTTCTTAATGCGTGCTCACCTCTGTATCTTGGGCTAATTTTTCCCTTTTCAAAAGGGTAATTTATAGTTTTTTTAGACTTAAAAAGTTCTTTTAATGCAATAAATAATCCACTGATAAAATCGGTCATCAATATTGTTTTAAAAAATCTAGTTATTTTCATTTAAATTTTGGGTAAAAGGTTAAAATAAAAGAGATAGCTTGCTGTTAAAACAACATAGGTTAAAGATAATGGTAAAAATATTTTCCAACCTAACCTCATTAGCTGGTCATATCTATACCTTGGCACTATTGCTTTAACCAATGCAAAAAGAATAAATAAAAATAAAATTTTGAAAATTAACCAAAGAGCGCCAGGTATTAAATTAAAAGGATAAAGATCAATTGGAGATAACCAGCCTCCTAAAAATAAAATAGACCCTAAAGCACACATTAACAAAATGTTTGCATATTCACCTAACCAAAACATGGCATACATCATTCCAGAATATTCTGTTTGGTAACCTGCAACTAATTCAGCTTCCGCCTCTGGTAAATCAAAAGGGGGTCTATTTGTTTCAGCAAGTGCAGAAATAAAAAAAATTACAAACATTGGAAATAATGGAATTATAAACCACATTTCATTTTGAGCTATTACAATGTCGTTTAAATTTAGTGATCCAACACATAATAAGACGTTAATGATGATAATGCCGATAGATACCTCGTAAGATACCATCTGTGCAGCAGATCTTATTGCTCCTAAAAAAGGATATTTTGAATTTGATGCCCATCCTCCCATTATTATTCCATATACTCCCAATGATGAAACAGCAAATATATACAAGATACCAACATTTATATCTGCTAAAACTTGTTCAACTCCAAAAGGAATAACGGCCCATGCTATTAAGGCTAATGTCATTGTTATGATTGGGGCTAGGATGAAAATTACTTTGTTCGAACTTGCTGGTATTATTATTTCTTTAAAAATATATTTTAGAGCATCTGCAAGAGATTGTAACAAACCAAACGGACCAACTACATTTGGCCCTTGTCTTTTCTGAACAAAAGCCCAAACTCTTCGATCTAACCAAACTATCATAGCCACTGAAACTAAAACAGGGATCAATAAAAATAAAATTTTGTAAGTTTCATGAAAAATTATATTTAAGTATTCCATATGTTAACCCTCAGTACCTGTTTTTTTAAAATCTATTTTTGAATTGTTACATTCAAGCATTGTTTTGGATGAACGTGCAATGACATTAGAAAAATAATAATTTTTAGAATCAATCTGTAAAATTTCATCATTAAAATCATTGTCATTTATTTTATTAATTTCTGAACTTTGTTGATCTTGATTTATCTTTAAGTAATTAAGCATACTACTTTCAAGTTCATTTTTATCATTAAAAAGTTTTCTGTTATTCATAACTTCAGCAAGATCATTTATAATTTGCCAATCCTCTTTAGCATCTCCTGGAGGATACGATGCCTTATAAGCTTTTTGTAATTTTCCCTCTAGATTTGTGTAGTGACCTGATTGTTCTGTAAAAGCTGATCCGGGTAAAATTATGTCTGCAATTTCTGCACCTTTATCTCCATGACTTCCCTGATAAATTACAAATTCATCTTTCTTTTTAAAATCTAAATTATCCTGCCCCATTAAAAAAATAATTTCAAATTCATTATTATGAAGCTCATCTAAAATTTTATTACTTTTATCTATGATACCTAAATCTAAATTTCCAACTGTAGAAGCATCTGTTGACAATAAATTTAATGGGTTCCAATTATCACTAAATTTATTATTTTTATTTAAGAATTCTTTAGATAAATTAAATAAATAATTTGCCGATTTTACTTTAAAAAATGACTCTCCAAATATCACAATTGGTTTTTTTGCCTCAATAATTTGCTTTGATAATTCATCATTATTTTCAAATATATCTTTTATTGTTTTAGTCTTTCCATTCAAACATTGATAATCATATGTCAAATCCCCAACATCATTTAATGAAAAAATTTTGGTATTGTTATTTACAAATGCTTTCCTTATTCTTGCATTTACCATTGTTGCCTCAAATCTTGGATTTGTCCCTATTAATATAATTAGGTCAGCTTCTTCAATTCCGTTTATTGATGAATTAAACAGATAATTTTCTCTTTTTGAATTATCGATAAACCTCTTTTGAGATCTAAAATCATATTTTTTTGTATTAACTGTTCTTTCTAAAAATTCTTTAAAAATGAAACTTGTTTCCATGTTTGTGAGATCTCCAACAAAACCACAGATTCTATCTTTATTTGCATTTTCTATTTTAGATTTAATGATTTTGTAAACCTCGTCCCAATTAGCCTTTTCAAATTTATTATTATATTTTATATATGGCGTATCAAGCCTTTGGTTTAGTAATCCATCACATGCATATCTCGTTTTATCTGAAATCCATTCTTCATTAATATCTTCATTAATGATAGGTAACACTCTTTTTACTTCCCAATCATATGTATCGACCCGAATATTTGAACCAACTGCATCCATTACATCTATTGTTTCAGTTTTTTTTAATTCCCAAGGTCTCGCCTCAAAAACGTATGGTTTGGATGTAAGAGCTCCAACTGGACAAAGATCAATTACATTTCCAGATAATTCTGATTGAACCGATTGCTCTAAATATGTAGTAATCTGCATATCTTCACCTCTTCCAATAGCTCCTAACTCAGGCACACCTGCTACCTCTGTTGCAAATCTTACACATCTTGTACAGTGAATACATCTTGTCATTTGTGTTTTGATAAGTGGACCCATATTTTTATCAGGTACTGCTCTTTTATTTTCTTTAAATCTTGACTTATCTATTCCATAAAACATTGATTGGTCCTGAAGGTCACATTCTCCCCCTTGATCACAAACAGGGCAATCTAATGGATGATTTGCTAATAAAAACTCCATCACCCCTTTTCTTGATTTCTCTATTTTTGGAGTATTAGTCTTTATAACCATTCCATCTGCTGCAGGCATTGCACATGAAGCAATAGGTTTAGGAGATTTTTCCATTTCTACTAAACACATTCTACAATTTCCAGCTATTGATAATTTCTCATGATAACAAAATCTAGGTATTTCTACACCTGCTTTCTCACAAGCCTGAAGAACAGTAAGTCCTTCTTCAAC
>CABYLY010000019.1 GCA_902519945.1 uncultured Pelagibacteraceae bacterium | reverse complement strand
TCTTTGAATTAAACTCATAGCTGTTTCATATGCAGTATCGTTATTGGTAAAAAGAATATTATTTTCACCACATGCCACACCATATAAATCAATATATCTTTTAATTGCTGAAGATAATAATATTCCTGGACGATCATTATTATCAAATATTAAAGGTCTTTCTATAGAGCCAGTTGCTGTAATTACTTTTTTAGCTCTAATTTTTAATAATCTTTGTCTTACTTTATTTTCTCTTTGGTTAATCGGTAAATGATCAGTGAGATTTTCACGAGCCAATAGAAAGTTGTATCCATGGAATGCTGCAACGCTAGTTCTTGTTTTTATTTCTAAATTTTCTAATTTAGATATTTCATTGATTTCTTTTTCTAACCATGAACTTGTTATTTGATTATTAATCTTTGAAAATTCTGAGTTATCATAAATAGAAGATCCTCCCAAATAAGATTTTTCATCAATTAAAAGCGTCTTAAAACCATTTTTAGCTGCAATTTTAGCTGCCATTATTCCAGATATACCTGCTCCGATAACTAAAACATCACAATGAATATATTTATGTTCATATATGTCTGGATCAGCTACTTTAGGTGATTTACCTAAACCCGCAGATTTTCTAATAAAGTATTCATACTTTTCCCAGAAACTTGCAGGCCACATAAAAGTTTTATAATAAAAACCTGCAGGTAAGATAGGGGATAATAGATTATTAATTCCTCCGATATCAAAATTAACGCTAGGCCAACAATTTTGACTAGATGCAACTAAACCTTCATAGATTTCAACCTCTGTAGCCCTTACATTGGGTTCAGTTCTTGATGAATTATCATGCAATTGAATTATTGCATTGGGTTCCTCAGAACCAGATGTCATAATTCCTCGAGGTCTATGATATTTGAAACTTCGTCCAACAAGATGAACACCATTAGCCAATAAAGCTGATGCTAGAGTATCACCTTTAAAACCAAAATATGTTTTGTTATTAAATTTAAAAGAAACCCGATAAGTTTCATCAATAAATTTGCTTGTTTTAAATCTTAAATTATTAGACATTTTACTTTACTGGTGGTTTTTCACCCATTTTATATACAGCTTTTATTTGGTCGTTTGATGTATCTCTAACCATATTGAACCATTTTCTACAGCCATGAACATGATTCCATCTTTCAAACTGAATTCCTTTTATATTTTTTCTCATGAATAAATATTCTGCCCATTCATCATCACTTAGTTCTGTAGGTTGTTTTGGCCTTACAATATGTGCTTCACCACCAGCTTTAAATTCGCTTTGTTCTCTCTCACCGCAAAAAGGACAATTAATTAAAAACATTAGTGTGCAACAGCGGCTGCACCATGTTCATCAACTAGATCACCACTTACAAATCTATTTATATTAAAGGCAGCATTTAATTTATGAGGTTCGTCATTTGCAATTGTGTGAGCAAATAAATCCCCCGAGCCAGGTGTAGCTTTAAAACCTCCAGTTCCCCAACCACAATTAAAGTACAAACCCTTAATTGACGTTTTGCTTATGATTGGACTTGCATCAGGACATATATCAACTATTCCACCCCACTGACGAAGCATTCTCATTCTGCTAAATATTGGATAAAGTTCTAAAATTGCATTTAAAGTTCCTTCCACAATATCATGACTTCCTTTTTGAGAGTAAGATACATAATCATCAGTACCTGCTCCAATAACCAATTCTCCCTTATCAGATTGACTGACATATGCATGAACAGCGTTAGACATTACAACTGTATCTATTATCGGTTTTACTGGTTCAGACACTAAAGCTTGAAGTGGTTTACTTTCCAAAGGTAATTTCAATCCAGCCATATTCGCTATTACACTGGAGTGACCAGCTGCTACAACTCCAATTTTTTTTGTTTTGATAAATCCTTTAGTTGTTTCAATTCCTTCAACTGTATCACCATTTCTTTTTATTCCTTTTACCTCACAATTTTGAATTATATCAACACCCATTTCATCAGCACCTCTTGCATATCCCCAAGCAACAGCATCATGTCTAGCTGTACCAGCTCTTCTTTGAAGGGTTCCACCTAAAACTGGATAACGAATATCTTGTGAGGTATTTATAATTGGACAAAATTTTTTAACTTCCTCAGTATTTAAATAAACTGCATCAATACCATTCAATCTATTTGCGTGAGTTCTTCTTTTTAAATCTCTTACATCCTGCAAATTATGTGCAAGATTCATAACTCCTCTTTGACTAAACATAACATTATAATTTAATTCTTGAGATAAACCCTCCCAAATTTTAAGCGCATGATCGTAAAGACCTGCACTTGCATCCCATAAATAATTAGATCTAATTATTGTAGTATTCCTCCCAGTATTACCTCCACCTATCCAACCTTTTTCAACGACAGCAATGTTCTTCATGTTGTGTTTTTTTGCTAGGTAATAAGCAGTTGCAAGACCATGTCCTCCACCGCCGACTATTACAGCATCATATTCTTTTTTAGGCTCAGGATCTTTCCAAGCTTTCTCCCAATTTTCATGATAAGAAAAAGCGTTTTTAATAAGTGAAAATATTGAATACTTATTTTTCATAATTATTGAATAATTACTTTATAAATATTGATTATTCAATACAATCAGAAGTGACAAATTTATTGGAAGAGTGGGTGAGAGGCTGAAACCAGTCGTTTGCTAAATGACCGTGCGAGGAAACTTGTACCGAGGGTTCGAATCCCTCCTCTTCCGCCATTTTTAGTACAAAGGATCATCCTTAAAGAAGTTTATCATTGTAACTGGCTTTTGAGCTAAAATATAACGATAGACGTTGTAGTTCTCCAGTACTCTTTGCACATAATTTCTTGTTTCTTTAAATTTAATTAATTCAATCCAATTTACATAATCAATTTGGTTCTTTTGCGGATTTTTATTTATTTTCTTCCAATATCTAACTCTTTTAGGCCCAGCATTATAAGCTGCTATTGCAAACGGATAGGCACCGTCATATTCCAGAATTAGGCCAGCTATATAGTGGGAACCTAAATTAATATTATATTCTGCATCTTTCGTTAATCTTGATTTTGAATAAGGAAGTTTTGCTTGCTTAGCAACCACTTTAGCTGTGTAAGGCATAAGCTGCATTAGTCCTTTTGCACCTGCGTGACTGTTAGCACTTAAATCAAATTCACTTTCCTGTCTTATTATTGATAGTATAAATGCAGTATCAGGAATTTTTCTTCCATTTATATAATTGGGTGTGCTTATAATTGGATAATTAAATTTGTTATGAAATCTTTTTTCGTAGGATGCAATTTTGGCTATTTGAATAGCAAAATCAAATCTATCAATATTTGTTGCTAGCTCTGCAGCTAAAATTTCACTGCCATTATTAATATCATCATTAGCCAAATGTCTTAAAATATGTTTTGTATATTTATCTTCATTAAGTTCATCAAGAAGATAAATTGTTTTGACTAACTCTTTTTTAAAGAAGTAGTCTCTATATTCTTTTGAAACTTCAGTATCTTTAGATAATTCAAAAGGTTGATTGGGATTTAACTCCATAAAAGCTAATTGACCATAATATGTAGTAAGAAAATTAGATGCTTTACCAAACCATTCATTAGCTAATTCATTTTTACCAAGTTTTTGATAAGTTTTAGCTAACCAATAGGCTCCTCTAGAAGTACTTATTGGATAACCAACGTTATTATAAAAATTTTCAAAATGATCCTTAGCTAACAAAGGATCATTTAAGAAACTTAATGCTATCCATCCGCTCATCCATTCTGCGGCTGCATACTCAGGTCCATCAGTCAAAGCATGATTACTTGTAATTTTATAAGCTAATGCATATTTTTTTTTATAGATTAATGACCTTGAAATGATTTCTCTTTCAAACCACCACTTATCAGGTCTAACTAAATAATCTTTGGTGTTTTTAATTTTTACTAAAATTTCAACAGAGCTATCAACTCTTCCTCTTTTTCTTCTCCATTTTAATCTGTCGTAATTTAAACCCGCATCATTTTTAAATTTTGCTGGAACTTTTGAAATAGCGTTGTCTACACCGTAAGATTTACTCATTAACAATTGTCGTGCCGTATAAAGCAATTCATAATCTTTAGGCAAATATCTTAGTAATCTTTTCAAATCCCAATATTTATTATTCCATGCAAGATAGTCTGCTCTTTTTACGTAATCATCTGCATTTAAATACTTTTTAAACTTTTTTCGATAAAATCTTAATTCAGATTTAGTCAATTCTGCAGAAATCCATCCTTCCTTTATAAGTGATATTCCTTTTGATGAATTACCAATTAGGATAAAGCTTTCACCTAATATCATTTTTCCAAAACCACTTAGAGGCTCTTCTGAGCCAAACCAATCTATTATTTTTTTGGGTGAAATAGCGTCTGTTGATAATTTATGTTCAGCTAGGTACTTAACTCTGCCTATTCTGGGAAAATCCTCATTCTTATCAATAAAGGTTTTATATTCATAAAATGAAGCCTTATTACCTTTAGTTAAAAGATGTCTCCATTGTATAAAATTATAAATTGATTTATCTTTAGCTTTTTTGGCAGTTTTTAAAGCATTCGGCCATTTTGCTTGTTTCATCTCTAAAATTGCTTTTTTTGCTAAAGCAAAATCTTTTTTACTGTAATATTTAGATTTTTTTACTGTCTCTACTTTTTTAGATCCCGCTATCAGTGGTTTCTTTTTTGGTAAAATCAAATCAAGTTTTTTACCTTCTTTTAAAACTTTTTTTTCTGTATTTTTTTTATCTATTTTTTTGATTAATTTTTTAGGTATTGGTTTTGGCAAAGGTTTAAGAACATCAATTAATAATTTTTGCTCCTTTTCTATTTTTGTTTGGTTTGGTTTTTTTAATGGTATTATCTCAGCCGCAGCGAAATTTGTTAGATTTATTAGTGTAATTAAACTGATAAAAAATATTAATTTCTTAAACATAATCTTTTGCTATATGAATCTTTAAACTATGTTATAAGTTCTTATGTTTAAAGGTTCAAATGTAGCTTTAGTCACCCCATTTACAGATGACAAACTTGATGAGGAAACTTATATCAAGTTAATTCATTTTCATATCGAAAATGGTACAAATGGCCTAGTTCCTGCTGGTACAACAGGAGAATCTCCAACATTAAGTCACGATGAACACGAAAAAGTAATAGAATTATGTGTGAAAGAAAGTAACGGCAAGTTACCAGTTTTTGCTGGGACTGGTTCAAATTCAACTGAAGAAGCAATATCATTAACTACTCATGCAGAAAAAATTGGTGCAGATGGTGCATTGATTGTTACACCATATTATAACAAACCAACGCAGGAAGGGTTATATCAACACTATAAAGCCATTAATGATAAATGTGGGATTCCAATTATAATTTATAATATTCCTGGAAGATCAGTAATAGATATGTCGGTAGAAACTATGGCTAAATTATATGAATTAAAAAATATAATAGGTGTTAAAGATGCAACTGGTGATTTAAGTAGAGTTGACCAAACATTGAAGAAGATGGGCAAAGAATTTATTCAATTGACAGGAAATGACGATAATGCTTTAGAATTTAATAAAAGAGGTGGAGTAGGTGCAATAAGTGTAACAGCAAATATTGCTCCTAAACTTTGCTCAGATTTTCAAAAATTTTCTAAATCAGAAAGTGACAATGAAAAAAAAGAAGCTGAAAGATTAAATAAAATTTTACAACCAATTCATCATTCTATGTTTGTTGAAAGCAATCCAAGTCCTGTTAAATATGCTGCAAAACTTTTAGGTCTTTGTGATGATAGTGTAAGATTGCCACTTGTAAAAGTAACAGATCAAACAAAAGAAATTGTGAGACAAGCTCTTCAGTCTGCTAAATTAATTAAATGACTAAAAAAACCAATGCTGGTTTGAAGATCATTTGTTTAAATAGAAAAGCTAGTTTTAATTATTTTTTTCATGATCTTCTTGAAGCAGGAATAGTCCTAAAAGGATCTGAAATAAAATCTGTAAGGAATGGCAAAGTAAATATTGCAGACTCATATGCTATTGAAAAAAAGGGAGAACTATTTTTGATTAATTCGCACATATCTTCCTATAAGGAAGCAAGTTATTCAAATCATAGCGCAAATGAGGAAAGAAAATTATTGCTTAATAAAAGAGAAATTAACAAATTAATTGGAAAGATGCAAAGAGATGGTTTTACTATTGTGCCTACTAAAATGTATTTCAAAAAAGGAAAAGCTAAAATTGAGCTAGCCATAGCTAAAGGGAAAAAACAATTTGATAAAAGAGCAGTTAAAAAAAATAGGGATTGGAATCGTGATAGGGCAAGATATGTCAGAAAATCCAGTTAGAAATATCTATTTAGGAGTAGGATCAAATTTAGGAAATAAAAAGATAAATATTGAGAAAGCTAAATTTAAATTAAGCCAAAAAAATATTTTCATAGAAAAAGTTTCAAATTATTATGAAAGTTTTTCATGGCCGAATACTAAAGATCCAAAATTTCTTAATATTATTATTAAAATAATAACAATTAAGTCACCTAAAAACTTGATAAAATTATGTAAAGAAATTGAGAGAGATATGGGACGTAAGAAAGGTCCCAAAAATTCACCACGAATTTGCGATATTGATGTAATAGATTATGACAATCGTAAGTTAGATGGTGATATCATTTTGCCACACCCTAGAATGCACACAAGAAATTTTGTTTTAATACCTATGTATGAGCTGGATAAGGATTGGAGACATCCTATTTTAAAGCATTCAATAAAAAAACTTATACTATCATTACCAAATAGAGATATAAGATCTATTAAACAAATTTAATTTTTAGTGTTATAGTATTTAATATGTTAAATTCTGAAGACTTAATAAATAAAGTTAAGAATTATAATAAATTTTTAAATCCTGAAAAATTAAATAAAGCATATAACTTTGCTGTAAAAGCTCATAGCAATCAGAAAAGAGCCTCTGGTGATCCTTACTCAGTACACCCAATTGAAGTTGCAAATATTCTAACAGATTTAAAATTAGACAGTGCCACAATTACTACAGGTTTGTTGCATGACACGATTGAAGATACTTATGCAACTTATGAAACGATTAAAGGTGAATTTGGTGATGAGGTTGCTGATTTGGTTGATGGTGTTACAAAAATATCTGTTTTAGAAAATACCGCTTCTTCAAGTTCAAAGGCAGAAAATTTTAGAAAATTAATATTGGCAACTTCAAAAGACATAAGAGTATTGTTAGTTAAAATAGCAGATCGTTTACATAATATGAGAACGATAAAAGCTATATCGAAAGAAGACAAACGAAAAAGAATAGCTCAAGAAACGATGGAGGTGTATGCACCACTTGCTGATAGAATGGGCATGCATAGAATTCGTGATGAACTTGAAGATCTTTCATTTGAAATTTTAAATCTTGATGCAAGGACATTAATACAAAAAAGACTTGAGGAAATAAAATTGCATAAAAAAGATATTTTTGAAAACTTATCATCAGAATTTTATGAATTATTAAGTCAAAATAATATTAAATCAAAAATCTATGGTAGAGAAAAAACTCCTTTTTCAATTTGGAGAAAGGTTCAAAAAAAAAGAGTTTCACTTGAACAGATTACTGACATTATAGGTTTTAGAATTATACTTAAAAGTATTGACGACTGTTATAAAACCTTAGGTATTATTCATAAGCACTATAATTGTATACCTGGTAAGTTTAAAGATTATATATCTTCAGCAAAAATAAATGGATACAAATCTATTCATACAGCAGTTATTGGATCAAATAAAAAGCCTATTGAGATTCAAATAAGAACCAATGAAATGCATGAATTTGCAGAGAGGGGTATTGCCTCCCACTGGCAATATAAATCCTCAGAAAGATTTAATTCGTTAACATGGAAAGAATATGATTGGTTAAAAGATTTAGTTGAAATAATTGAAAAAAACGAAAATCCTGAGCATTCTTACGAATATACTAAACTTCAAATGTTTCAAGAGAATGTGTTTTGTTTTACACCCAAAGGCTCGGTAATTAAATTACCAAAGGATGCAACTCCAATTGATTTTGCATATGCAGTGCACACTAAAATTGGTAACACTGCAACAGGATGTGAAATTAATGGAAATAAGAGTGAACTACAAACGATTTTAAGAAACGGTGATAGGGTAAATATTATTACCTCAAAAAATCAATCACCCTCATTACATTGGATACCAATTACAAAAACAGGAAAGGCTAGGGCGGCTATAAGAAGATATTGGCATGATAGAGGTGAAAAGAAACAAGAAAGAATAAAAAAATATAATACCACTTTATGGATTTCATTACCGGATAAACCTGGTCAATTAGGTAACGTGAGTTCACTTATAGGTGAGCATAAACTTAATATATCAAATCTTGAGATGGCTGGTAAAAATCCTGATTATATTAATTTTAAATTTCAACTTATAATTAGAGATCTAAAAAATTTTACTAATTTTATTGCAGAGCTCAAACAAAAAGGTATAAAATTTAAGATAATCAGACACGAAGATAAAAGAAATGCTTTCACACAAAAAATCCTTAGATATTTTAAGAAAAACTAATGCATTATTAGAGGGACATTTTGTTTTATCGTCAGGCTTACACTCCTCCAAATATATTCAATGTGCAAAACTTTTAAGCTTTCCACATAAGGCTGAAAAAATATGCAAATCCTTAGCTAGTAAAATTAAAAAAAAATTTAAAAATTTCGATCTAATTTTATCTCCAGCAATGGGTGGAATTATCATAGGTTATGAAATTGGCAAAATTTTAAAAAAGGAAACTATATTCTGTGAAAGAGTGAGTGGTAAATTTAAATTACGTAGAGGATTTCAAATTGTTAAAGGGTCAAGAGTATTGATTATTGAGGATGTTATAACCACTGGAAAATCCAGTTTGGAATGTGTAAAGTTAATAAAAAAATCAAAAGCAAAATTAATCGGTTTTGCAACAATAATAGATAGATCGTCAAAAAAAGATTTAAAAATAAAGAAAGAAATTGTTTCACATCTTAAAATTTCTGTTCCAACTTATAAAAAAAACAAAATCCCAAATGAGTTGAAATTAATTCCTATTTCGACACCAGGAAGCAGATTTTCAAAGTGAAACGTCTTGGGGTAAATATAGATCATATAGCAACTTTAAGAAATGCTAGAGGTGAATTACATCCAGATCCTTTATTTGCAGCAAAATTTGTAAAAAGATCAGGAGCTGACTCCATAACGATTCATCTTCGTGAAGATAGAAGACATATTAAGGATGATGACGCAAAAAAAATTTGTGCATTGAAAAAGATTTTAGTCAATTTAGAAATTTCTACTGACTCAAAAATGATTAATAAAGCATTAAAAATAAAACCAAATTTTATTTGTTTGGTGCCAGAAAATAGAAAAGAAATCACCACCGAGGGAGGTTTAAATTTAAAAAAGAATAAAAACAAAATCAAAACTATTATTTCAAAATTTAAAAGAAAAAGAATTAGAACAAGTTTGTTCATAAACCCATCAATTCAAGACATCAAAACTTCTTATGAATTAGGGTCTGATTGTATTGAAATTCATACAGGTAAACTATCTAGATTAGTAAAATCAAAAAAAAACTATTTTAA
>CABYLY010000018.1 GCA_902519945.1 uncultured Pelagibacteraceae bacterium | reverse complement strand
TAAAATTAATGGAAAAACTATATTAAAAGACCTAGTTCAAGGTGATGTTGAAATCGAAAACAACAGCATTGAAGATTTTGTTATTTTAAGAAATGATGGAACACCAACATATAATTTGTCTGTATCAGTGGACGATCATCAGATGAAAATGACTCATATAATCAGAGGCGATGATCATAAAATAAACACTTTTAAACAAATTCAAATCTACGAGGCAATGGGATGGGAACTACCATCATTTGCTCATATACCATTAATACATACTATAGATGGAAAAAAATTATCAAAAAGAGATAAGGCATCAACTTTAGAAGATTACTCTAAAATCGGTATTATACCTGATGCCTTAAGAAATTATTTATTGAGATTGGGTTGGTCGTATAAAGATAAGGAAATTTTCACTTTGGATGAAAGTATTAAATATTTTAATCTTGAAGGTATTGGAAAATCCCCATCAAAATTAGATTTAAGTAGAATTTTATCAATGAATGAACACTATATTAAAAATATTGACGAAAATTCTTTATTCAATCAACTTATTAATTATAGTGAAATTTTTAAAAGTAGTATTAAAGAGGAAAAAAAAGAAAAAATTCAAAAATCATTAACGTTTCTAAAAAATAAAGCAAAAACACTTGAAGATATATATAATAATAGTCAATACATAGTTAATGATGAAATAGATTTTGATAAAGAAGACTTAAAATTAATTGATGATAAAGCAAAGGTGATTATATCTGAATTTAATAGTAAAATTAAAAAAGTTGAAATACTTACAAGAGAAAATTTAGAACCCATAGTAAAAGAATTAATTAAAACCAATAATACAAATTTTAAAGGTGTTGGTCAGCCACTAAGAATAGCCTTAACGGGATCAAAATTTGGACCAGGAATTTATGATATAATCATTTCACTAGGTAAAGATGAGGTAGAAAAGAGACTAACTCATAAGACTATTTCTTAATATAAGAGCAACTTCACTAGATGATGAAGATTTAGATCTAATTCCTCTTAATGTAAGATTACATTCTTCAAGTTGTTTTTTTCCTATATCAGGGTTTTTGAGCATGTATATTACTGAATTATAAATTTCTTTTGCATTACATTCACCTTGTAATAATTCAGGAATTACCTCTTTATTATTTATTATATTAATAATATTAGCAAATTTTACATTTACTAATAATTTAAAAATCATAAAGTTTATAAAACTTAACTTATAAATTATTATTGATGGAACATTAGAATTACAAACTTGTAGAGATACTGTTCCAGATTTACATACAGCAAAAACAGAATTAGATAATATTTCTCGTTTAATGTTTTCATCTGAAATTACATCAATATTTTTTAAATTTTTATTTTTAACATAATCAAAAATAAAATTCTTGTTATCATCTGTAGTATGAAAAACAAAATTGTATTCAAATTTTTTTTTGTTCATTAAAATAATAAAATCAATTAATATTGGTAGTAGGACATTTATTTCTGACTTACGACTACCTGGAAAAACTGATATAATTTTTTTATCTTTAATTGGAAGATTATTAATATCAGTTTTACTAGTAGTGATATTTTCAATTAATGGATGTCCAACAAAAGTATTGTATATTTTTTCCTCATCAAAATATTTTTTTTCAAAATCAAATAATAAAAGAATATGATCGATAAACTTTTTAATTTTTTTAACCCTGTTTTTTCGCCATATCCATACTTGTGGAGCTACATAATGAATTGTTTTAATTTTCGGATTCTTTTTTTTTACTTTTTCAGCCACTCTCAATGTAAAATCTGGACTATCCACACTAAATAAGATTTCTGGATTAAATTTTAAAATTTCATCTACTGTTTGGTCAATTTTTTTTTTAATTTTAAAAATGTTTAATAAAACACTCGTAAAACCAAGATAAGTAATCTCTTTTAATTCGAAGATTGATCTAATGCCAATCTTTTTTAAATTTGAGCCACCTACAGATAAATACTCTATATCACTATAATTTTTTTGAAGTTTAGAAATCGCAGTAGATGCTAGTTTGTCTCCAGATGGTTCTCCTGTAAGTACAAATATTTTTTTCATATTATAGAAATAAAAATTCTGTTTTTATTAGCAAATTTGATACACTGTTTCTTGTCTAAAAAAATATTTCTTTTTGATTTTAGTACTATTCCCTTTAATCCATATTTTTTACAATCTTTAAGTGTTTGAAGCCCTACAGTTGGTAAATCTACTCTTAAATCTTGATTTTTTTTTGGAAACTTTATCAAGATAGCATCAGAATTTTTTTTCATTTTTGATAACATTTTTTTTGTGCCCCTTCTATCTTCTTTGGCAATGATCTTATTTTTCTTTACAACAATCGCTTGAATATGATCAAGCTTATTTACTTTTTTAAAAAAATTAACCCCTTTTTGTATTGAATTTTTATCATCTTTAATTGGTTTTAAGTGAGTATAGTTTCCCTTCTTCAATGTTAATTCAGTATTGAATAAATTAGATCTTACAACTTTAATCTTTTCCTTTTCTAAAATATTTATAATTGATTTTATTATTGCTGCATCTCCTTGCTTTGATGCTTTTATAACACTTGGCATGTATAAAATGCCTTTTAAATCTAGCCTTAGTTTAGAAAAGTTTGGCTTATGAATTTTTCCTGCAAAAAGCACCTTTTTAGATTTTTTGTTTTTAATTAATTTAATCATTGATCCAAATTTTCCAATACTAAACCTAAAAGAATTTTTTTCTTTTCTGAAAATATTTTTTTTTGAAAGATCGATTATAAAAAAATCTTTCTTTTTTCTTTTCAAACTTTTAATTATTAAATTTGGAAAGTTTGAATCTCCTAAAATTAATGTAATCATTTTTTTTCAAAGTAATTAAAATTTATAACTACTCTGACATTTTCATCTGTGCAATCAACACCACAGTGTTTTTGGTGTCCATCAAATATTACAATTCTATTAGCTTTACTATCAATTCTTTTTCCATTCTGAAATAATGTGGAACCATTATTTGAATTACAATAATAGACAGCTGTTTTTATTTTTTCTTGATTAGTATCAATATGCATTAATGATTTGTGGTTAGTCTCTTTTTTTGTCGTAAGGTTTGCTTTAATCCTGTAAATTTTTTCTGGATCTAATTTTTTTAATAGCGGAAATAATATTTTATAATACGGAGAAGTTATTTTTCCACCATCATCAACAAAAAGGTGTGTAAATTGAAAATCCCCATCACGAATTGCACTTTTACCATTTACAAAATTCCATGGAAATCTTGCTTCCATAATAATTTTAACTAAATCTATATATGTTTTTTGATCTAAAAAATTGTCAATTATTTTCATCTTTTTCTTTGGGTGTGCAAATTGGTCTTTTTTTATTACTATTTAAAAATTCAAGTATGTCTTTTATTAACACATCATCTACCATATCACTTGGTATTTTTTTTATATTTTCCATATGATTATTATCTTGAAATAATATACTAAAAGCCTTTTTTACATTATTAATCCTACTATTAGATATATTTTTTCTCCTTAAACCAATCATATTTACACCCTTTAGGACACTTCTATTACCAAATACTAGACTATAAGGTAAAATATCTTTCACAACACCACACATTCCACCAATCATTGAAAGTTTTCCAACTCTTGTAAATTGCTGAACTGCTGAATTACCACCAATGATAACATCATCATCGATATTTGCATGACCACCTATTGGTACACTATTTGCTAAAATAACATTGTTACCAATAGTACAGTCATGAGCTATATGTGAATGCACCATAAACAAACAGTTATTGCCAACTTTGGTTAAACCACCTCCACCAACAGTACCAGGATTGATAGTTACATATTCTCTTATTTTATTATTATTACCAATAACAAGTTTTGTTTTCTCATTTTTATATTTTAAATCCTGTGGATCATTTCCTATTGATGCAAATGAGTAAATCTTATTATTTTTTCCAATTAAAGTATCTCCAATAATATTAACATGTGGTTGAATTATTGTTTTTGATCCTATTTGAACATCTGGTCCTATAATTGAATAAGCACCAATGCTTACATCTTTATCAATTTTAGCTTTTGAATCTATTATTGCTGTTTTATGTATCATTTATTTTCTTTTAAAAACTGTTTTATATTTTTTGCTGGATAACCCATAACTTTTGTATTATCTGGGATATCTTTTATAACACCACTTCCTCCACCAATCTGAACATTGTTCCCAATTTTGATATGACCTGATATTCCTGCTTGACCACCTATGAAAACATTATCGCCTACAGTTGAGCTCCCTGCAAAACCAACCTGACCAGCTATTACACAATTCTCACCAATCTTTACATTATGTGCAATATGAATTTGATTATCTAAAAATGTATTTTTTCCAATAATTGTGTTGGATAAAGATCCTCTATCTATTGTAGCACCACATCCAATTTCAACATTATCCCTTATAATTACTACTCCTATTTGAGGATATCTTAAGTTTGAATTTTTATTTGGAAAAAAACCAAACCCTTTTTTTCCAATGACACATCGATCTAATATATGGACGTTATTTTCAATTAATGAATTTCTTAAAATTACATTCGAACCAATAGAACATTTATCACCTATAATAACATTTTTTTCGATAATTGTATTATGTCCAATAGAGCAATTTGATCCAATTTTTACATTTTTACCTATCAAAATATTTTTGCCAAATTTTACCTTATTCTTAAACTCAGTTTTATTTATATCTTCAACTGTATCGTCAAAATTATCTATAGTAGATTCTGGATAAAAAATTTGAGTTATTTGGGCTGTATTTAAAAGCACATTTTTTGAGACTATTGCTTTACAATTTTCGGGTAAAAATTTTTCTAAGCTCTCTGTAGTTATACAAAAAGATGCTTTAGTAGTTTTAGCATAGCCTAAATATTTTTTTGAATGAAAAAAAGTAATGTCTCCAATTTGAGATGTATTTAGATCTTTTATATCATTAACAGTAAAATCGGAGAATTTTTGATTTTTTAAATTAATTAGTTCCAATAATTTATTTAATTTGTGTGGACCTGTATTTTTGAAAAAAGGATTTTTCATTTTTAAGTTAAATACCAAAACTTATTTTAAAAGCTTATCAAGATTTATTGCTAATTATTTCCTATCAACAATTGTAGCAGACCATTGTGCATCTGCCATTTTCTTTTCATCAACAAATGCCTCACCTTTATATTTCCACACTCTACCGTGAGATCTTATAGCCTCAATTTTCAACTCTAATTTACAGTCAGGTATTACTGGATTTCTAAATCTTGCCTTTTCAACACTCATTAAAAACACTAATTTATTTTCATAAGTAGATTTATCCAACCCATGAGCTGTTAAAGCGGCGGCAGCTTGACCAAAGGCCTCAACTATTAAAACACCTGGCATTACGGGTTCGCCTGGAAAATGCCCTTGAACAAAAAAACTTTCCTTTTTAACAAAAACAACTGCTGTTGCAGAATGTAATTTTTTTATATCATGTAATTCATCTATCAAAAGCATTGGCTCTCTGTGAGGAAGTAAATCTTTTATTTGTCCTTTGTTAAGTGAAGTCATTATTTAATTTCTTTATCAACAATTTCTAAAATTTCTTTAGTAATATCATAATTTGATTTTGAAATATATAATGTTTCATTTTTTAAAATTACATCAATTGATTTTTCCTTCATATATTTCTCTACTATTGGACCTATTTGTTTTACAATTTCAAAAGTTTGCTTTTTTTTTAAATCCATTAATGATTTAGATAGGGCAGACCTTTTTTTATTGAAATTTTCAATATTCTTTTTATGATTATCAATTTTCTTAGCTAACTCTTCTTTAGAAACTACGTTTTTAATCTTTTTTATTTCTTCATTTTCCTCTTTAATTTTTTTTTGTAATATATCCAATTCATTTCGATTTTTTTCATCAATTTTTTCTAAATTAGAGAGAATTTTTTTTCCTTTAGAGGAATTGTTTATAATATAATTTATATCAATAAATGCTATTTTTTCACTTGCATATAAAAAATTTGTAAAATTAAAACAAAATGTAAAAATTATTAAAAATTTAAACAATCTTAACATTAAAATGTTGTACCAAGATTAAATCTAAAACTTTCAGTTTTATCAGTAGATGCTTTTGAGATAGGTTGTGTTAAAGAAAAGTTCAAAGGACCAACAGGGGTAAACCAATCAACAGCAACCCCAGTTGAACTTCTGATTTTATTTGAGTCGTCTAAAGATGAGTCATAATCTACACCCCAAACGTTCGCTACATCGAGAAACAATAAAAAATCTGTATTTTGAGAATTTTCAAGTATTTTTGGTATCGTAGAAGTAAAATTGACAGCTGTTATATAATTCCCACCAATATAATCATTTCCATCTTTTGGACCAACTTTACCAAATTCAAAACCTCTAAGTCTACTTGATGGGATATTAAGTCTTTCTGACAATTTAACATCATCATTTGTTAATGAGTTCACTGCACTTAAGTATAAGGAAACTGTTGAAATATTTTCCTCGTACAGTTCTGTAAAATATTTATAACTATACACGTTTTTAAAACTATTAGTTTCACTAATTATTGGAAGATCTGCAGAATAATATCCTCTAAATCCATCTGAGGTTTGGAATTTTTGATTTCTTTTATCATAATCAAAATCAAGTCTTAAAAAGGAATCCCAATAATCTCCCTCTTGTGTTTTTTGTCTTGCAGAGGCACTACTATCAGTTTCAATTCTTTCATAATAGTTTGAGCTACCAATACCAAATTTAAAATCATCTAAATATTCAAATCTAGTACCAAGCAAAACTCCAGATTTTGTTGTTTTATATCCAAAATCCGTAAGCTTGTCAGTTTCTGAAGATTCAATTGTGGTATAAATTAATTTTTCTGTATTTAAAAAATTTGGATTTGAGACTGAAAACTTTCCCCTAATTGTATCACTACTAAGAGACAAATCTGCAATCAATCTTATACCTTTTCCTAGGAAATTACTCTCTGATATGCCTGCTCCAATAGTGTTTCCTGAGGTTCCAACTCCCGCAGATGCAGATATTTCTCCTGTTGGTTTTTCCTCAATAGACAAATTTATTATCTTATTTCCATCTAGTGTACCATCTAAAACCTCTGATTTAACAGACTTAAAATAATTTAAACTTTTGAGATTATTTACAGATTTATTTTTTAAAATTTCATTATATACGTCACCTTCATCCAGTGCCAAGTTATTTCTAATTACAGACTCGTGAGTAACATTGTTTCCAAAAATATTAATTCTTTCTACAAGAAATTTTTTTGTATCTTCAAGAACAAATTTTAAATTTAATTTATTATCATTTAAATTTTCAATTATATCGACTTTTACTGTTTCATATTGAACATCTAAAGCAATTAAATCAATTTCCTCTAAAATTTTGTCAATAGAATTTATAGAATATGGTTTACCCTTAAGCTCCAAAAATAGATTTTTTAATTCAGTAAAATCATTTTCTGAATAATCATTTGGTAAATCTAGCTCAAGAGATCCAAAATTAATCTTATTACCAGCATCTATATTAAAAATTAATTCAAATTCATTATTTTGTAATAATTTAGCAAAAGAGCTATTTATCTTAACATTATAAAAACCTTTATTTAGATAAAAATTTCTAAGGAGTCTTGAGTCAAATTCTATTAAACTTTCGTTTAAAAATTTTTTTCCTGAGATAAACTTCCAAAATTTATATTCTTCACTCATAATTACTCTTCTTAATTTTCTATCTTTAAATATTTTATTTCCTATAAATGAAATTTTTTGTATTTTGGCTTTCTCTCCCAAATCAATTTCGTAATTTATATTTATTAGATTGTTACCAACATCCTCAACAAAAACCTCTGCTTTGGCAAAATAATAACCAATACTTTTTAGATTAAATATTATTTTTTCTTTGTCCTGAAGTAGTAAAAGTTTATTGTAAGATGATCTTTGCTTTAAACTTAAATCCTTTAAAATTACGTCTCGAATTTTTTGAGCCTTAATACCATTATAATTTAGATTTTGAATAATAGGAAATTCCTTTACAGTAATTTTAAGAATGTTCTCTTTGAAGGATACTTTTACATCCTCAAAATAATTTGTTTCATAAAGTTTTTTTAATATTATATTTAATTTTTCTGCATCAATTTCATCATTAATAGAGACTGGATTAAATATTTGAATTGTTTGATCGGTAATTCTATCGTTACCATCAATTTCAATTTTCTTTACAACATCGCCTATACTTTGGCATGTTAAAAAGAAAGTTATAATTAGGAATTTGAATATAATTTTATACATAACGTAATTCTTTCTATTATAAAGGACCTCTTTATATACTTAAAGAGTCTATTTTGAAACTTACATAATCTCTAAGACGGTAAATATCTTCAATGTTTTTGGGCTTTATTTTCTTATATTTTTGAAATTCTTTCATGTTTAATATTTTAATAATTATAAAAATTAATTTCCTATAACTGATTTTTTTTTCTAAAAATTTATTAACAAAATAATCATTTACTGTGATTAAGATAGTCTCAAATAAAGATATTTTTTTTGGTAATTTACTAATAATATCTACTAGAGGAAATTTTTTATTATCTACTTCATTAAAGTTTAATTTATTTAATGTATCAAATCTAAGTGGGAGCGTTCTGATTTTTTTATTTGTCAAATTTAATGAATTATAAATTGGAATTTTCATATCTGGCTCATGTAATAAAATTTTACTTAAACCATTATTAAATTTTACAATGGCATGTACATAAGACTTTGGATGAGTCAAAATTAAAATTTTTTTGTAATCAATATTAAATATATTTCTTGCCTCGATAACTTCAAAAACTTTGTTCATTAAAGTGGATGAGTCGATAGTGATTTTTTTTCCCATTTTCCAATTTGGATGACTTAATGCATCTTTCAGTTTTATATTATCAAATTTTTTCTTTGGAATATTTATGAAAGGGCCGCCTGAAGCTGTTATATAAATTTTTTCAATTTCATTTAATTGATGCCCCTTTAACAGTGAATGAATTGAATAATGTTCAGAGTCTATGGGTATAAAATTGCATTTATTTTTCTCTAAAGCATTTTTGATTAAATTCCATCCACAAATTATAGACTCTTTATTTACTATCGCTAAATTATTTGAATATTTGCATAATATGATTGATGGTTTAAGACCATCAAGTCCTGAAACTGAAATCATTGAATAATGAATCTTTTTTTTTCCTAATATTTTGCTAATTGAGTCAAAATTATTAAAAAATTTTATTTTTAATCTTTTGTATTTTTTTTGTGCTTTTTTAAATTCAATTGAATCATTAATAATTATATTTTTTACTTTAAATTCTTTTGCTTGATGAATAATCTTTTTTACATTTTTATTAGTGGAAAGTAATACAATTTCAAAATCTCTTTTATTATTCCCAATAACTTTTAATGTATTTACACCAATAGAGCCCGTAGAACCTAATATTACAATCTTTTTTTTCATAATAAAATTTTTGAAATTACAAAAATAAATGGAAATGCAAAAATCATTCCATCAATTCTATCCAATAATCCTCCATGTCCAGGAAAAATGTTTCCAGTATTTTTTATTTTAGACAATCTTTTAAAATAAGAAATTGTTAAATCTCCAATTTGACTTACACTTGAAATTATAAAAACTAGAAATATAAAATAAAAGTCTTCAAATAAATTCTGATTTTGTAAAAAAGTATAGTCATATTTAATTGCAAAAAGATATGAAGTAATAATAGACAAAAGAAAACTACCAATCATACCAGCATAAGTTTTATTTGGGCTTATTTTAATTAATTTGGGTCCTTTAAATATTTTTCCAAAAATATAACCACCAATATCAGTAGTGACACAAATTATTAATATTAATAAGAAATCTAATAAATCTCTATCTCTAAAAAAATATACTGTATAAAAAGAAAATAATAAAAATAATGTTCCGAATATTTTATACTCAATTGTTTTTGTCATCCTGAACCATTCCAAAGAAGCAATTACAAACAAAATAGTCAAAAATAAAATAAAAAAGGCTGAGCCTTTGATAATAAAAAAAAAGGATAAAGGTAATAATATAATCGAACTTAGTATTCTTTTTTGTAATTCTTTTTCCATTAAACTCTCCCAAAATTCCTTCTAATTTTTTGATATTTATTCAAAATTTTACCAAAATCTTTTTCGTTAAAATCAGGCCATAACTTTTTTTCAAAAAAAATTTCAGTATACGCTAATTGCCATAGTAAAAAATTGCTTAACCTCTGGGTATTTCCAGTCCTGATTAGTATGTCTGGATCAGGAATATTATTTGTAAGTAAATATCTTTTAATATTAGACTCACTTATTTTTACCTTATTTTTTTGTAATTTTTTGAATGCATTAATCAATTCGGTCTTTGAACCATAGTTTAATGCAAGATTAATCTGTAGTTTCTTATTATTTAGGGTTTTTTTTTCTGATAATTTTAAGAGCTTATTCAATTTTGATGAAAAAATTTTTTCACCAATTATTTTTAATTTTATATTTTGCTTATGTAAATCATCAATTCTTTCAGTCAAAAAATTTTCTAGAAGATTAAACAAAAAATTGATTTCTTTTTTTGGTCTTTTCCAATTTTCTGTTGAAAATGCATATAATGTTAGATACTTTATTTTATTTTTAATTGTAGTTTTTATTATTTTTTCAACTGTTTTTAATCCAGCTTTGTGACCTGCATTTCTTGATTTTTTATGTTTAAGACCCCATCTCCCATTGCCATCCATAATAATGGCTACGTGATTTAGACGATTCATATTGTCATTATTTCTTTTTCTTTTAAAGAAACTTTTTCCTCTACTATTTTTATGTGTTGATCAGTAATTGATTGAACATTTTTTTCAAAAGATTTTTCTTGATCCTCACTTATTTCTTTTGATTTTAAAAGTTTTTTTAATTCTTCATTTGCATCTCTACGAATATTTCTTATTGAGATTTTGCACTTTTCACCCATTGACTTGATTAACTTTTTTAATTCATTTCTTCTCTCTTCATTCAATTCAGGAATAGGTAATCTGATTAATTGTCCATCTATTTGCGGGTTTAATCCTAATTCAGATTTTTTTATTGCAGCATCCAATAAATTTACATTATTTTGGTCCCACACTTGAATATTTATCATTCGGGGCTCTGGTGTTGTTATACTGGCAATTTGATTAATCGGCATTTGCTGACCATATACATCAACTTTTACAAGATCCAACATTGCTGCATTAGCTCTACCAGTTCTTAATGAAGATAATTCCTTTGAAAAAACATCTATAGCTTTATCCATTTTTAGGCTGTGTGATTTTTCATCAAACATCTATTCACCAATCTTTATTCTGCTAAACTCCTTGATCTTTAAATCACTTATAGCTAATTCTTTTATAACGTCTTTAACTTTTTTCTTTGGTTCCATAACCCAGGCTTGAGTTAATAATGCGTTTTCCTCCTTAAATTTATTCATTTTGCCCAAGCTTATTTTTTTAGCAATATCTTCTGGTTTTCCAGAATTTTTTAATTCTTCAGTTATAAGTTCTTGCTCTTTATCTAAAACAGATTTATCAATTAAACTTGTTTCCAATGCTAAAGGGTTTGAAGCTGCTATATGCATTGATAATTGTTTTCCAAAAGTTTTTAAAGTCTCCGAGTTATCTTTTGTTTCTAATGAAACAACTACACCTAGTTTAGCTAAATTATCTTTAACTATTGTGTGAAGATATTGATAGTTTGAAGACGAAGAATTCGAAATTGTTTTTGTTTGTCCAATAGTAATTTTTTCTCCAATTTTGGCTATAAGTGCTACAAGTGTATTATCAACTGTATCACCATTTTTCATTTTAGTTTTTTTTAATTCATCTAAATTTGAATTTACTTCGTTATTTAATTCACTTAATTCTTTTACAAAATTTATAAAATCATTATTTTTAGCTACAAAGTCAGTCTCACAATTAACTTCTATAATTGACGTTTTTTTTTCATCACCACTAATTGCAACAACTCCTTCTTTAGCATCCCTAGACATTTTTTTTGAAGCTTTAGAGACACCTTTTACTCTTAAGATTTCAATTGCTTTGTCTAAATCGCCACCTGACTCCTTAATTGCCAAATTGCAGTCTTTAAATC
>CABYLY010000017.1 GCA_902519945.1 uncultured Pelagibacteraceae bacterium | reverse complement strand
TTCCTGTAGAAGTTAGAGTATAAGCTGGGCCCAACATTGCAGTTGGAGCAGTGCATGCTCCTAGAGAAAAAAATAATAACAGACCAAAAATTATTTTTTTACGAAACATTAAAAAGAATCCTAAGCATTTTAGGACACAACTCAAGATAGAATTAATTTTTTTATTCAAAAGCTTTAATTTCATAGACAAATTTAACTAAATTTGAGAATCAATTGTAAGAAAAATTTATTTATAAAACCTAAAATGATCAGAATTTATCCATTTATTTTTATATTGCTTTGGTCCTCTGCTTTTATAACAACTAAACCAATTGTAGATAATAGCGATCCATTTTCTGCACTAGCTTTTAGATTTTTTTTTGTAGCCGTAGGTTTTTATTTTTTCTCTCTTTTCCTAAAAAATTCAATACTCGTTAACAAAAATAATCTAATAGAGTCTGTTTTAAGTGGTGTTCTTTTCCACGGAGTTTACTTGGGTGGAGTATTTTACTCAATTTCAATTGGAATGCCGACAGGAATAGCAGCATTAATTGTAACTTTACAACCTATTTTAACCAACTTATTAAGTGGCCCAATATTAAATGAAAAAGTAACGTTTAAGCAATGGACTGGGGCTTTTCTTGGTTTTGTTGGAGCAGCTTTAGTTTTAGGGTTAGATTTAGGTGAAGAGATACCTACATTTGGTTTGATAGCAACTATAATTGCTTTGATAGCAATAACCACCTCTACAATTTGGCAAAAGAAACTAAGTAATAATCTCCCCTTATCAGTAAGTAATTTTTATCAAGCTATTGGTGGATGTTTGTTTCACCTCTTAATAGTTATTTTTTTTACTAGAGCTTTTATAGATTTTAATATCACTTTTTTTGTAGCGATGAGTCATCAGATATTTCTAGTTTCTTTTGGAGCGTTTACTATATTGATGTTTTTGATCAAAAAAAATTCCGCAAGCAAAACTGTTTCAATTTTTTTTCTTATCCCGGCAACATCTGCTTTAATGGCTTGGTTTTTTTTAGAGGAAAGTTTAACAGTAACGGATCTTATAGGTTTTTTGATCGCGTCAATAGGAGTTTATATTGCAACAAGAGATTAATCAAAGCTATTTATTTTCATAACCAAACTCTAGTGATGAATCAGTGATAGAGTGATACAAAGACTCTCCAAAACTTCTTAAGGCAAATAACCTTACTTTGAATGGTTTATCATTGAGTAAATCTACTGTGAAAGTAATATTGTTATAAAGAGAATTTATTGAATTATTTTTCTTTAAAACGCCAAAATTAAAAGGTGATCCTTTCTTAAGAACTTCTATTGCATAATTGCCTTCTATTTCAATTACAGCTCTAGAATGAGATAAATCAGTAACTGCAAAGTCCGTTTCTTTACATGTCAAAGAAATATTTTTGATTAAATCTTTATTTGAAGATACCAATAGCCAGTTTTTGGGGCCATTCCATAAAATTCTTGTATTTTTATTAAAAGTCACATTCAAAGGAGTGTCTTTTAAATTTAAACCATCAATATCAATACTATCAGTTGAAATATTAGAATTCTTAAACTGGACTATTTGTACAATTAATAAATTTTTTTTCTCTGAAATTTTTAAAAGATCATCTCCTTTTTTGTCTTCAAAATCACCAAACTGTCCTGGATGATGGACTTTAGCTAGCGCAGAAATTAAACTCATGATCTTACTCGCTCACCTTTAGGATCTACATAATGTGAAGATACGATCTCAACTGGAATAACTTTATTTTTTAAAGGTGACATGACAAATAATTTTTTTCCTATCATGTTCTTTCCATCTTTTAAAATTGCTAAGGAAAAAGGATTATCGTGTTCAACACTCCAACATGAGGCTGAAATATAACCTAATTTTGGGTTTGGAAGTGGTGCATTTGAGTCTTTAACTAAATGAGATCCCTCTGGAATACTTGTTTTTTTATCTAATGGAACAACACCAACAATTTTTTGTCTATCTTCAGCAGCAAAAGCTTTTCTTGTTAAAGATCTTTTTCCAATAAAATCTTTCTTTTTGCTCAGTAATCCTTCAAGTGAATTGTCATAAGGAATAGTTCTACCATCAAGCTCAGAACCCGCAACGTGTCCCATCTCAATTCTTAAAGTTGAAAGTGCTTCTGTTCCATATGGTTGAATTCCAAACTCTTCACCAATTTCTATTATTTTTTCCCACATAAAATATCCATAATCTGACTCAACATTTACTTCGTATGCAAGTTCGCCAGAAAATGAAATTCTAAAAATTTTTGCCTTTACTCCAAATAGATCGCCTTCAATATAACCCATGAAAGGAAGCCCTTCATTCGTAACATCAGACTTTGGAAAAAGTTTTTTTAATAGATCTCTTGATTTTGGTCCAGCAATTGCAGCTCCTGCCCATTGTTCAGTTGTTGAAACTACATTTACATTTAACTCTGGCCAAACTAGTTGTAGATAATACTCTAGATGAGAGAGAACATTGGCAGCTTGTGCAGTCGTTGTAGTCATATGATAATGATTTTCTGATATTCTTGTTGTTGTTCCATCATCCATAACAATTCCATCTTCTCTCAACATCACGCCATATCGTGCTTTGCCAATTGGTAATTTTAACCATGCGTTTGTATAAACTCTATTCAAAAGCTCTGCAGCGTCTGGTCCTTTAATATCAATTTTACCTAAAGTAGTAACATCACAAACACCAACGTTAGTTCTGACATTTTTTGCTTCTCTTTTTGATGCCTCAAATAGGTTTTCATCTCCACGTTTGTAATATCTAGGCCTCAACCAGACTCCTGCATCAACAAAAACTGCATTATTTTTTTCATGCCATGAATGCATAGGAGATTTTCTTGTTGGTTTTGAATGTTTTCCAACTTCCCTTCCAACAATTGCTCCAATAGAAACTGGTGTATAAGGTGGTCTAAAAGTTGTGTGTCCAACTGCTGGCACAACCTTATTTTCAATTTTCGATACTAATTGTAAACCATTAAGATTACTTGTTTTACCTTGGTCAGTAGCCATTCCAAGTGTAGTGTATCTTTTCACGTGTTCAATAGACCTATACCCCTCTTTAAGAGCAATCTCTATATCCGAAACCGCAACATCATTTTGAAAGTCTAAAAAACGCTTATAATTTTTTCCCTTTGGTAATGGCACACACCAGAATTTATCATGCACTGCGGACTTTTTTTCAACAACATTAGGAAAAGAAACTTTGTTATCATTATTTGTAATTTTTTTTGACAATCGATTTCCTTGTTCAAATGAGTCTTTTAAAGTTTCTTCTAAAGTAAAGATACCATTCGCAGCACCTAAAGTTTTTTCATTTTGTTTAGATGTACCAGGAACAAATGCATCAATTTCCTCTTTAAACTTTGTTTTATTCCCAGATTGTGACGCCAAATGAATTGTAGGTGTCCAAAAACCTGAAACACAAATACAATCACAGTCTATATTTTCGATTGATCCTAGTTTCTCTTTATCATCAGATATTTTAGCTATGTCAGCTGATTTTACTTTTTTATATCCTTGAGCAGCTACAACTACATATGAATTTTTTATATTAATATTCATATTTTTTGCCTCATCAATAATTTCTGACTGTGGTTCTTTTCTAGTATCTAAGATTATTGGATTAATCCCATTTTTTTTAAATTCAATTGCTGTTTCATAACCACTATCATTGTTTGTAAAGATAAGCGGTTTTTTTCCAACTAACACACCATACACTTTCATGTATTCTTTAGCAGCTGAAGACAACATTACGCCTGGTGTATCGTTATTTCCAAATACGATTGGCCTTTCTATTGATCCAGATGAAATTAATACTTCTTTTGCTCTAATATACCAAAGTTTTTGCTTTGGATGGTATTTTTTCGTTTTTGGTAAATGGTCACTAATTCTTTCTGACATAACCAACATATTATGATCATAATAACCAAAAACTTGAGACCTGTTTTTTATAGTAACGTTAGACATTTCTTTAAGTTCAGAAACAATACTGTCGGCCCACTCTTTACCTGATTGATTTCCTATGTTGACATCACTTGTTAATAGAGTTCCTCCAAATCTTGATTTGTCCTCAGCTAGGATAACTTTAGCTCCATTTTTAGCAGCTGCGTATGCACTAGCTAAACCAGATGGACCTGAGCCAGTAATTAATAAATCACAGTATTCATATTTATGCTCATATCTCTCTTTATCATGTTTAATAGATGCAGTACCTAAACCAGCTGCTTTTCTAATAAATGGTTCATAAATTTTATACCAAAAGCTTTTTGGCCACATAAAAGTCTTGTAATAAAAACCAGCAGGAAGGAATATTTTTAAAAAATTATTTATAGCTCCAACATCGAAATTCACGCTCGGCCAACAATTAACACTTTTTGCTTCTAGACCTTCAAAAAGTTCTTGTTCAGTAGCTTTTATATTAGGTTCTGTTTCACCATTTCTGTATAATTGAACTATTGCATATGGCTCATCAACCCCAGCTCCAAAAAAACCTCTTGGTCTATGATATTTGAAACTTCTTCCAATTAAATGAACTCCATTAGCAATTAATGCAGAAGCGAGAGTGTCTCCTTCATAACCAAAATAATTTTTACCATTAAATTTAAAAGAAATTTTTTTACCTCTATTTATTAATCCACCACTTTCTAATCTAAAATTTTGCGTCATAATGAAATTTCTTCATTTGCTTTAAGAGTATTGAAAATTTCGTGAGTAGCAGTGTCTCTTTCAACTTTTATCCATTGTCTACAACCTGATATATGTTGCCATAGTTCCCAATGTTTCCCTCTTAAACTTTTTCTATTGTAAACAAAATTATCCCAATCTTGATCAGATATTTCTTTTCCTAATTCTGGTCGTTTTATAGTTGCATCACCACCATATGAAAATTCATTCTGTGATCTCATTCCACAGTGTGGACATTTTATGTAAAGCATTTATGAAATCCAAGTTTTTGTACCAAGCCCCTTTTCGTCAAGTAAGTGACCAGTGTTAAATCTATTTAAACTATAGCCTGCATTTAATTCATGAACTCTATCTTGTGCGATTGTGTGTGCAAATGTCCAGCCAGATGCAGGTGTTGCTTTAAATCCACCATAACACCAACCACAATTTAAATACAAACCTTCAATGTGAGTTTTATCAATTATAGGAGAACCATCCATAGACATGTCCATTATTCCTCCCCAAGTTCTAAGCATTTTTAATTTACTCAAGAAAGGCATCATTGCTATTCCTTCCGTTAGAACATGTTGAAGTGTTGGAAGATTACCTCTTTGTGCATAACTATTGTATCCATCAAGATCACCACCCATTACCATTTCTCCTTTATCAGACTGGCTGATATAAAAATGTCCTGCACCAAAGGTAACTACTTTATCTAAAACTGGTTTCACTGGCTCGGATACACATGCTTGTAATAGATGAGTCTCAATTGGTAATGTCATATTTAGTTTTTCCGCTAAAATATTTGTACTACCTGCAACACATAATCCAATTTTTTTTGCTTTAATGTCCCCACGAGAAGTTCTCACTCCATTAATTTTTCCTGCAGACACATCAAATCCAATTACTTCACAATTTTGAATTATATCTACACCCATATCATCTGCCTGACGTGCATAGCCCCAAGCTACAGCATCGTGTCTAGCTGTTCCCGCACTAGGCTGCATTAATCCACCAAAAATTGGAAATCGTACATTGTCAGAAAAATCAGCCATAGGAATAATCTCCTTCACTTCTTCCCTATTTAAGAGAACTGCATCGATACCATTTAATCTCATTGAATTTCCTCTTCGAGCATAAGTATTCATTTGTGCATCTGAGTGAGCAAGATTTATTATTCCTCTTGGAGAAAACATCACGTTGTAATTCAAATCTTGACTCATTCTTCTCCAAAGATCCATTCCAAATTCGCTAAATAATGCATTGTCATCATGCATATAATTTGATCTAATTATTGTAGTGTTTCGACCAACATTACCTCCACCAATCCAACCTTTTTCGATTATAGCAACATTAGTAATATTGTGTTCTTTAGCTAGATAATATGCAGTTGCTAAACCATGCCCACCGCCACCGATAATAACAACATCATACTCTTTCTTGGGAGTTGGATCTTTCCAAGCTAAGTCCCAATTTTCGTGATTTGATAGGGCATTTTTAACAAGACTGAAAACTGAATATTTTTGCATGAATAAATTTTATAATAATGAGTATAAATAGTTCATATTTTTTTTATATATAATTTTTAGATATTTCCAAAGGCTTTAAAAAGAGATACTAATCGACCAGTTTTTTATTATTTTTTATAAAATTCAATGAGCGACATAAAATCAGATATTCAAATTGCTCGTGAAGCAAAAATGCTTCCAATAAAGGAAATCTTAGCGAAAGTAAATGTTCCAGACGAAAGTTCAGCTTTTAGCCCAATGGGCAGACATATTGCAAAAATAAACTTGGAATACTTAGATACATTAAAAGATAAGCCAGACGGTAAATTAATTTTAGTCACGGCGATAACTCCAACTCCTGCCGGAGAGGGAAAAACAACCACTTCCGTAGGATTAAACGATGGACTAAATAAAATTGGAAAAAAATCTATTGTATGCTTACGAGAACCAAGTTTAGGTCCATCCTTTGGAATGAAAGGTGGTGCTGCAGGAGGAGGGTATGCTCAAGTAGTCCCAATGGAACAAATTAATCTTCATTTTACAGGAGATTTTCACGCAATAACATCAGCACATAATCTTTTGTCTGCTTTAATTGATAATCATATCTACTGGGGAAATAAATTAAACATAGATGTCAGAAGAATTGTTTGGAAAAGAGTTATGGATATGAATGACAGAGCGTTAAGATCAATAAATATTAATCTTGGTGGTGTTGCTAATGGTTTTCCAAGAGAAGATGGTTTTGATATTACGGTTGCATCTGAGATAATGGCTATCTTTTGTCTTGCTAATAATCTTGAGGATTTAGAAAATAGGATTGGAAATATTACAGTAGCATACACTCGAGAGAAAAAACCAATTTATGCAAAAGATTTAAATGCTCATGGGCCAATGACTGTCTTACTCAAAGAAGCAATCAGACCTAATATTACACAAACATTAGAAAATAATCCTGCAATAATTCATGGTGGACCGTTCGCAAATATTGCACATGGATGTAATTCAGTAATTGCAACCAAAGCTGGGTTAAAACTTGCTGACTATGTTGTAACTGAAGCAGGTTTTGGTGCAGATTTAGGAGCAGAAAAATTTTTAGACATTAAATGTAGGAAATCAAATTTAAAACCGAGTTGTGTTGTTATAGTTGCAACTATAAGAGCTTTAAAGATGCATGGTGGTGTTTCAAAAGATGATTTAAAAAATGAAAATGTTGATGCACTTATGAAAGGATTGATAAACCTTGAAAGACATATTGAAAACGTAAAAAAATTTGGTTTACCAGTGGCTGTAGCCATAAATCACTTTATAAAAGACACAGATAAAGAGGTAAATGCTTTAGTTGAGTTCTGTAAAAAGCTAAAAGTAAATGCTAGTATTTGTAAGCATTGGGCTGATGGTGGTGAGGGAACAAAAGATTTAGCTAAACATGTAACAGATTTATGTGAAAAGAATGAAGCTAAATTTAAATTTTTATATGAAAGTAAAACTCCCCTTTTCAAAAAGATAGAAACTATAGCAAAAGAGATTTACAGAGCAGATGAGGTTATTGCAGATACAAAAATAAGAGATCAATTAAAAAACTTTGAAGAAGCTGGGTATGGTGAATTACCTATATGTGTTGCGAAAACTCAATATAGTTTTTCAACAGATCCTAGTCTAAAAGGTGCTCCGACAGGTCATTCTTTACCAATTAGAGAGATTAGACTTTCATCAGGTGCAGAATTTATTGTTGTTGTCTGTGGAGCAATCATGACAATGCCAGGACTTCCAAGGGTGCCTGCTGCTGACTCCATTAAGCTTAATAAAGATGGTGATATAGAGGGTCTATTTTAAACTTTTATCTTAAGTTTTTTATTCTCTTTAATTGTTTTAAGTAAATTAATCATTAACGGAATTTTCTTTTTATCAATTTTTTTCAAAATAAATGGTGCAATTTCTTTTGCAAGTTCTTCACCTTCAACAGTTTCTTTTGGCATAAATCTTTTTTTTGCAGTTTTAAATGTAAATCCTTTTCCTAAAAAGCTACCCATCTTACTGTTTCTTCCACCTGCGGCACTAACATATAAGTCACCCACCCCGGCAAGCCCTAAGATTGTTTCATCTTTACCTTTGAAATATTTGTTTAAGTATCTCATTTCAAGAATTGCTTTTTGAAATAAATTTGATGATGAATTAAGGCTTTGACCAGCTCCGATTATCATTGAATATATATTCTTTATTGCTGAACACACTTCTACTCCAACTACATCTTTAGAGTATTCTGTTAAATAATATTTTGTAGAAATTTTTCTTCCAATAGATTTTGCAATCTTAATATTCTTGTTTGCTATAACTCTATCTGATCTTTCATCATCTTTTATTTTGTTTGCATAGCAAATTAAAGAATAAGCCCTATCTTTTTTTTTAAATGAGTATACTGCTGTGCCATGACCCTCTTGGTCTAAATCAAACAAGTCTCTTTTATATTGCCAATCTTTAAATTCACTTAAAAAACTTCGTAAAAAAGATAATCTTGATTGATGAAAGGAACCAAGTCTTGATAACTTCATTATGATATTTGGATCTCTTAATTCTATATTCATATTTAGATAGTTTTATAAAAGTTATACCAATTGTTACCTAGTATTCCATTAGTCTCAGTCTCTGAAAAACCTACCTTTTTTAAACCTACTTCTAAATTTTTAAAACCTCTTGCATCCTCAAACCAATTGGGCTGTTTAGGAAACCCTGGTTTATTTTTAGAGCCTTCTCCATAATTTTTATTTTTAGACCAGGTTCCATTTCTCATCCATTCAACAACCTCATCTGGTTGATTTAAACAAAGATCTGATCCTATACCAATATTATTAATATCCATTATTTCTGCTGTTTTCGCCACCATTTCACAAAAGTTTTCTAGAGAACAATTTGTATTGTCCTTAAGATGATGCGGGTATAAAGATAAACCTAATATTCCACCACTATCACTTAAAGTTTTTAATAACTCAGAAGATTTATTTCTTTTTGCGGCATGCCAAAAGGATGGGTTTGCATGAGTGATTGCTATTGGTTTTTCACTAAACTCAATTGCATCAAAAGTGCTTTTTTCTGCTGAATGAGACATATCCACTACAATACCCACTCTATTCATTTCTCGGATAACTTCCCTTCCAAAATTAGTTACCCCACTATCATTTTTTTCATAACAACCTGTGGCTAGCAATGATTGATTGTTGTAAGTGAGTTGCATAAATCTACATCCAAGACTATGAACTTTTTCAACTAAATTGATATCATCTTCTATTGGAGAACAATTTTGGAAACCAAAAAAAATTGCAGTTTTATTCTCCTTATTAGCTTTTTCAATATCTTTAAAACTTTGACCTAAAAAAATTAAATCTGAATTTTCTTTTAATAAAGTTTGCCACTTTTTAATTTCGTTTTGAAGTTCTTCAAAGTCTTCATGATAGACTATTGTAACATGAACTGCATCTAAACCAGCCTCGCGATTTATTTCAAATACTTTTCTAGACCAATTACAGTATTGAAGATTATCAATTTTAAATTTCATTTTGATTAATATTGATTAACCATACCAAGTTGTTTTTTTAAATACTATTTATTTTATTGAAATTTTTATCTAATTTTGAAATAAATAAAGTGCAAAAAAATCATGAAAAAGAATAAAAATCTTAAAGTTGCTATTGTTATGGGAAGTCAGTCTGACTTCAAAACTATGAAATTATCTGCAAAAATACTAAAAACTATGGGTGTTAAATTCGAAACTAAAATTATTTCAGCTCACAGAACTCCCAAAAGAATGTATGAGTTTGCAGAAAATGCATCAAAAAATGATATTGGGGTTATAATTGCTGGTGCAGGTGGGTCGGCACACTTACCTGGTATGATCTCTGCTATAACTTCGATTCCAGTTTTAGGAGTTCCTATAGAGAGTAAAAAGCTAAAAGGACTTGATAGTCTATTATCAATTGCGCAAATGCCTAAAGGTATCCCAGTAGGAACTCTTGCAATAGGCGATGATGGTGCGATAAACGCTGCTTTGTTGGCTGCCGCTATAATTAGTAATAATAATCCCATTGTTAAAAAAAAACTAAATAATTGGCGATTGTCCCAAACAAGATCAGTCAAAAAAAATCCACGATAGAAAATGTCAATAAAAAATTTGGGTATTATTGGTGGTGGTCAATTAGGAAGTCTGCTGGCTGATGCTGCAAAAAAATTAAATATTCAAACAACGATCTATTGTGATGATATTGATGCTCCAGCTCAAAAGTTTTGTGACAACTTTATTTTTGGAAAATATGATGATAAAAATAAAATCCAAGAATTTACAAAAGTTGTTGATATAATAACTTATGAATTTGAAAATATCCCTTATGAAACCTTAAATAACATTAATTTAGCAAAGCCTGTTTTACCTAAACCATCAATAAATAAATTGATACAACATAGAATTTCGGAAAAAGACTTTATAAATAAACTAAATATCAGAACTACCAGATACGCTGCAATAGAAAGTAAATCTGATATTGAGCCTTTGGGAGATTTTTTACCAGGTATATTAAAAACAACAACTCTGGGTTATGACGGCAAAGGTCAATACCCAATTAAAAAAATTGGGGAAATTGAATCTCTAAATCTTGATTTTTCCAAAGGATATATACTTGAAAAATTAGTTAAACTAAAAAAAGAAATATCAGTGATTATTACCAGATTTGGGAATAATAGTTATGAAATATATGAACCGATAGAAAATACTCATGAAAACCAAATATTAAAGCATTCAATAATACCAGCAGAAATTAGCAAAAAAATATTTGATGAGTCAAAAGAATGGGCAATTAGAATTGCAGAAGAATTAAAGTATATAGGAACTCTTTGTGTTGAATTTTTTATAGACAGAAACGAAAATCTTTATGTTAACGAAATAGCTCCCAGGGTTCATAATTCTGGTCATCTGACAATAAATGCTTTTAATATAAGCCAATTTGAAAATCATGTAAGAGCAGTTTGTGGATTAGAAAAAATTGCCTTAAAAAAAATATCTAATGCAAAGATGGTCAATCTCATAGGCAATCAGATTAAACCCTACAGAGAAAATTTTAAATTAAATGAAAATGAATTTTTCTTTGATTATCAAAAAAAAGAGATAAAAGATAAAAGAAAAATGGGTCATATAACAACTTTAATATAAATGCTTAAATCTATAGAGGGGAATTTTGATCACCCAGAGGTCAATAAACTTCTTACAAAACATTTTATTGAATTAAGAGCTGCATCACCAGAAGGAAGTGCACATGTTTTGGATATTCCTGGATTGAAGACTCCATCTATAAAATTTTGGAGTTTGTGGGAAAGTGAAAAAATATTTGGTTGTGGAGCATTAAAATTCATAGATAAAGAACATGGAGAATTTAAATCAATACGAATTCATGATGATTTTAGAAATCAAGGTAACGGCATTAAAGTAATAAATCATTTGATTGATGAGGCTAAAAAATTGAACATAAAAAGAATAAGTTTAGAGACTGGTGCTGGGAAATTTTTTGATCCAGCTAGAAAACTATTTAAAAGATGTGATTTTCAGCCCTGTAAACCTTTTGCCCACTATAAAGAGGATGTAAATTCTATCTATTTAACAAAGCTTATAAACCACGATTAAAAAAAAAACTGTCATTAAGCACAAAATTAGTTGACAAAACCTTATATTTTATAAACAAAGCCATATTACTTAATTATAAGTAATAAATTAATATAACAATAAGTAAGAAGAAAAATATGAGTCTACAAGGTAAAGTAAAATGGTTCAATCCAACCAAAGGTTTTGGTTTTATTGAAAGAGAAGATAAAGAAAAAGATGTGTTTGTACATGTTTCAGCAGTAAGAGATGCTGGTATGAACGGTTTAGATGAGGGTCAAGCTTTGACTTTCGATGTTGAAGATGGTCCTAAAGGTCCTTCAGCAGTTAACTTAAAAACTGCATAATTTTCAAAATATCATTTATTGGCTATTAAATATTTCAAATTAATTTAATAATTGATTTATTTTTTTAGCCAATAAACTAATCTATCAAAGTTATTTTTTATTTATGATTGGTATTCTTGGTGGAATGGGAACACAAGCGGGTCTTGATTTCTGCAATAAGCTTGCGATTTTAAATAGAGGGAAAATTGATCAGGATTATCCTTTATTTGTTTTATATAATAAGTCAAACATTCCAGGCAGGCCAGAGTCAATAGGGATTCATACAGGTAAACTATTAAATAATAAATCAAATAAAAAAATCAAAAAAAAATATTTAATAGTTTTAAAAAGTTTATTAAAGGGATGTAATTTATTAAAGAAAAGTAAATGTAAGTTCATAGTAATTCCTTGTAACACTGCTCATTATTGGTTCGATGATTTAAAAAAAAAAATTAAGTTGCCAATCATAAATATGCCAAAAGAAGTTTTTGAGCACACTAAAAATAAATGTAAAAAAAACGCATCAATTGGTTTGTTAGCAACCGAAGGCACAATTATTACGGGTATTTATAATAGATTTTTTAGTAAAAAATATAATTTGGTCATCCCAAGCAAAGAACTTCAAAAAAAGTCAGTAAATAAAGCTATTAAGCTTGTTAAGATGGGTAATGTAAAGGCTGCATCAAAGATTATAAAGCCTTCAATTGATTATTTACTTAAAAAAAAATGTAAAAAGATAATTCTGGGCTGCACAGAATTGCCAATTGCTATTTTCGCTTTCAAATCATTCAAAAAAATTGAAACATCAAAAATTTTTTTAGATCCCAATTTAATATTGGCTAAGGCAGCTATGAAAAAATATAGATAATGAAACCAAAAGAAATGCCCTATGTTTTATACGTCGCTGAAATAATTTACTCTAAGATTTTTGAAATTAAATCAAAAAATTCAGATTTTTCAACTGTAGATGCTTTTGATGCATTTATGGGTTCTGATATCTATAACAAAATTAGTAGCGGTAAATTTCATGATGAATGGTTTGAAAAATTAACAAAAGATAATTTTGTCGACTCCAAAACAAAAAAAAAAGTTCCAGAAGAGACAATAAGATTACTTAAAATTCAAAAAGACATGATGGTTAAACAATTGATCCATTATCCAGATTTATACTACGCAAAAAGTCATTTTCCTTTAGAAATTTCTCAAAGAGCATTCGATCATCTGTGGCGAATGTGTGAAAGTTATGAGCTATGGTGCAAAGAAACCAAACAAAATAAACTTATAAAACTCAATATTATTGATTAGTAGATTTTAAAATATTATTTGTTTTTATAATCCTAGTTTTTACTAAA
>CABYLY010000016.1 GCA_902519945.1 uncultured Pelagibacteraceae bacterium | reverse complement strand
AATAGTTCTCCTGTAATCCAATTAACTGCTAACTTAATATCTTTGTTCTTGCCCATTTTAGCTATGACTTCTTCAAAGTATTTCGCAGTATCAATATCAGACACTAAAATATTGGCTTCATAAGGAGACAATTTAAATTCTTCAATGAATCTTTTCTTTTTATTATCTGGGAGTTCTGGAATATCGTTTTTAAGTTCTTCAATAAATTTTTCTGAAACCTCCAAAGGTAACAAATCAGGGTCCGGAAAATATCTGTAATCATGAGCATCTTCTTTTGATCTCATTGATCTTGTCTCATTTTTCTTTGTATCAAAAAGTCTTGTTTCTTGATCAATAGTTTTGCCCTCCTCTATTAAATCAACTTGCCTATTAGCCTCATATTCTATTGCCATTTGCATAAACTTAATTGAATTAACATTCTTAATTTCACATCTAGTGCCAAATTCTGTTGAGCCTTTCGGTCTTACAGAAACATTGACATCAGCTCTTAAAGAACCCTCTTGCATATTTCCGTCACAAGTTCCAAGGTATCTCATTATAGATCGTAATTTTTTAATATAAGCATTAACCTCATCTGGGGATCTTAGATCAGGCTTGCTCACTATTTCCATTAAAGCTACCCCTGATCTGTTTAAATCTACAAAAGTATTTTGTGGGTCAAGATCATGAATACTTTTTCCAGCGTCTTGTTCTAGATGTAACCTTTCTATACCAACTTCTTTTTGACCATAAGGCATATCCAAAATAACTTTACCCTCGCCTACTATTGGATCTTTAAATTGTGATATTTGATATCCTTGAGGTAAATCAGCATAAAAATAATTTTTCCTATCAAATACTGAACGTTTATTAATTTTTGCATTAAGACCAATACCAGTTTTAATTGCTTGTTTAACACAAAATTCATTAATTACTGGTAACATTCCTGGAAATGCAGCATCAACTAAACTAACCTGTGTATTAGGTTCTGCTCCAAATTTGGTTGCTGAAGTAGAGAATAATTTTGACTCAGATAAAACTTGAGCATGAACTTCTAAACCAATTACAACCTCGTACTGATTATCTTTTCGATTGATTAAATATTCTGAATCTTTTTTACTCATTTTATCCACCAATCAGTAATTTTGTTTTTAAAATTGATCTTTTCTTCCATAGCAAAAGCTATATTCAATATATTTTGTTCATCAAAAGCTTTGCCAATAATTTGTAAACCTAAAGGATAACCTTTTGAGTCATGTCCGGCAGGTATTGAGATGCCTGGGAGTCCAGCTAAGTTAACTGGAACTGTAAATATATCATTAAGATACATTGAAACTGGATCATTTGTTTTTTCACCTATTTTAAATGCTGAGCTAGGTGTTGATGGAGTTAAAATTGCATCGACTTTTTTATAAGCCTCATCAAAATCATTTTTGATAAGTTTCCTTACTTTTTGAGCTTTAAGATAATATGCATCGTAGTACCCAGAAGATAAAACATAAGTTCCAATCATAATTCTTCTTTGAACTTCAGCACCAAAACCTTCTGATCTAGTTTTTTCGTACATATCAATTAAATTTTCACCTTTAGCTCTAAATCCATACTTAACACCATCATATCTTGCTAAGTTTGATGATGCCTCTGCCGGGGCAACTATATAATATGTTGGTAAGGCATAACTTGTATTTGGCAGAGAAATGTCAATAGTTTCGGCACCACAATCTTTAATACATTGAATACCTTTTTGCCAAAGATCTTCAATTTCTTTTGGCATACCATCGACTCTATATTCTTTCGGTATTCCAATTTTTTTTCCTTTTATGTTATTTGAAAGGTCTTTACTGTAATGATTTCTTTTAAAGTCTATTGAAGTAGAGTCTTTAGGATCATAAGAACTAATCACTTCATGTAATAAAGCACAATCTTTTACATTTTGTGCCATTGGTCCAGCTTGATCCAATGATGAAGCAAAAGCAACTATTCCATATCTCGAGCAACTACCGTATGTAGGTTTCAATCCTACAATCCCAGTGAAAGAGGCTGGTTGTCTAATTGATCCACCAGTATCAGTGCCAATTGTAACAGGAGTCAATTGTCCAGCCACTGCTGAAGCTGAGCCACCAGATGAACCTCCCGGAACTAAATTTTTATCAATAGGGCTTTGAACATTACCAAAAAAACTTGTTTCATTTGATGAACCCATAGCAAATTCATCACAGTTTAGCTTACCTAGAAGTATTGCACCCTCATTCCAAATATTTTCAGTTACTGTTGACTCATAAGTTGGTACAAAGTTATTTAAAATTTTACTACCAGCAGTTGTTTTAATATTTTTTGTACAAAATAAATCCTTAACCGCCATTGGAATACCAGGCAGTTTTGAATCTAGGTTTGGTTTTTGATCAAATTTTTTTGCTTTATCTAATGCTGACGTAAAGTCGTTTGTGATATATGCGTTCAACTCACCAGATTTTTCAGATCTATCAATAAATGCTTTGGTCACATCAGTTGAGGAAAGTTTTTTATTCTTAATATTTTCAACCAGTTCTGTTAGAGATTGTTTTGTTATATCTGACATTATTCAATTACCTTGGGTACTACAAAATAATCCTCATTATCTTGAGGAGAATTCTTAATAATTTGTTCTCTGATATTTTTACTTTTAACTTCATCAGATCTTAATTTTAAAGAAGTTTCAGCAATAGAAGTTAGTGGTTCTACATTATCCGTTTTTAATTCATTAAGTTTTTCAATAAAATCAAAAATAGAATTTAAATCACCAGCTAATTTTTCAGCTCTTTGCTCATCAACTGAAATTCTTGCTAATTTAGATATATGCTTTATTGTTTTAAGATCTATGCTCATATGCTATTTAAATATGACGCAAAGTATCACTTAAGTTTAGAATATACAATATGATCGCTTTAGAAGAATTTAAAAAAAAACACTTAGATAAGTGTAGATTGATAGGTTTAGACCTGGGTTCTAAAAGGATTGGTGTGTCAATCTGTGATGACAAACAATTAATAGCAACCCCTTTAAAAACAATAAATAGAAATTCACTGAAGGAACTTATTGATGAGCTCAGATTAATTATTAATGAAAATGATATAAAAGGAATCATTATTGGAAATCCATTAAATATGGATGGATCCTCAGGTAGGTCTGCTCAATCAGTAAAAGATACTGCGGAAAATATTGAAAAACACTTAAAAATTCCAATTTGTCTATGGGATGAGAGACTCTCAACTGTAGGTGCTTTTAACCTATCTAGCGAATTAGATATTAATGTGAGTAAAAGAGAAAAAAAAATAGATGAAAACGCTGCTGCTTTTATATTACAAGGAGCATTAGATTTTCTAAATAATTAATACTTGCTATTATAGAGGTTTATAGTTATAGAGTTGGTTTTAATGGCAATTAAAACAGATCAAGCTATTAAAATTTCTCAAAAACACCTGTTAGGAATTCAAGATTTATCGATTAATGATGTTAATTTGATACTTGATGAAGCTAACTCATTCATAAAAGTAAATCAGAGTAAAAATAAAAAAGTTGATGTTTTAAGAGGTAAAACTCAAATCAACTTATTTTTTGAACCTTCCACTAGAACTCAAAGCTCCTTTGAATTAGCAGGAAAAAGACTTGGAGCAGACGTTATGTCAATGAATATTAGCAACTCAGCAATTAAAAAAGGTGAAACATTGATAGATACAGCAATGACACTTAATGCAATGCATCCTGATATAATTGTAATTAGACACCAAGATTCTGGAGCATGTAATCTACTTTCACAAAAAGTAAACTGTGCAGTCCTAAATGCTGGTGATGGTAGAAGAGAACACCCTACCCAAGCTTTATTAGATGCATTAACAATCATAACTCGAAAAAATAAAATTGAAGGTTTAAGAATTGCTATTTGTGGAGATATTCTTCATTCAAGAGTTGCCAGATCAAATATATATTTACTTAATATGCTTGGGGCAGAGGTAAATATAATTGCTCCAACAAATCTGATGCCAAAAGAAATTGAAAAATTTGGTGTTAACAAATTTACAGACATGAAAAAAGGATTGAAGGATTGTGATATTGTAATGATGTTAAGATTACAAAATGAAAGAATGACAAGTTCATTTCTTTCATCTAACAGAGAATATTATGAATACTATGGACTAACACCTGATAAGTTAGAGCATGCAAAATCTGATGCTTTAATTATGCATCCAGGTCCAATGAATAGAGGTATAGAAATAGATACAATTTTAGCTGATGATATAAATAAAAGTGTGATCAAGGAACAAGTGGAACTAGGCGTAGCTGTTAGAATGGCATGTTTGAAGATATTTTGTAAATAAATGAAAAAACAATATTTTATAAATGCAAATATAGTTGACCCTCACAATTCAATAAATGAAGTAGGAGGTTTGATTATAAGTGAAGAAGGTAAAATTGAAGCTGTTGGAAAAAAAGTAAATACAAATAATTTGCCAAGTAGAGAAAAACCAATTGATTTAAAAGGTAAATATATTTTTCCAGGTTTGGTAGATATGAGAGTTTTTGTTGGTGAACCAGGATACGAATATAAAGAGAACTTTAGAACTTTGAGTAATGCAGCATTATCTGGTGGAGTTACTTCAGTAGTAACTATGCCTAATACTAATCCTATTATAGATAATGTATCTATAGTTGACTTTTTGAAAAGAAGAGGAAGAGATAAGTCAAAAATAAATATTTATCCATGTGCGTCTTTAACAAAAAATGTTGAGGGCACTAACATGACAGAATTTGGTCTTTTACAAAATAAAGGAATAATTGCTTTCACAGATGGGGTAAGAACAATTCAAAATCCTAGATTAATGTCAAGGATTATGAATTCAGCAAAAGATATAGGTTGTCTAATAATGCAACATGCTGAGGATTACGAACTAGCAAAGAACGGCATGATAAATTCTGGAATTATTGCCTCTAAACTAGGGTTATCTGGAATACCAGAAATTGCGGAAAGAATTTTAATTGAGAGGGATTTAACATTATTAGAAAAAGTTAAATGTAGATATCATATAGCTCAACTATCATCACAGAAATCGCTCGAGGTTATCAAATATAGAAAAGAAATAGTCAAATTTACATCTGGAGTTTCTGTCAACAACCTTTCATTAAATGAAAACGATATTGGTGATTTTAGAACTTTTTTGAAATTATCTCCTCCATTGAGAAGAGAAGAAGATAGATTAGCTTTAGTGCAAGGAGTAAAGGATAATTTAATAGATGTAATTGTCTCTGATCACAAACCTGAAGACGAAGAGTCAAAAAGATTAACGTTTGCTCAAGCTGCCACTGGTGCTTCAGGAATAGAAACACTGTTATCTTTAAGTTTAGAATTATATCATAATGAATCTTTAAAACTTGAGACAATTATTAAAGCTCTCACATCAAATCCAGCAAAAATATTAAAAATAAATAAAGGGAATCTGTCTATAGGTAATGATGCTGATTTTTGTATAGTAGATATTAATAAACCATGGATTGTAAAAAAAGATAAATTGATTTCGAAATCAAAGAATACCTCGATTGAAGATAAAAAACTTCAAGGAAAAGTTACAAATACATTTGTAAAAGGTAAAGAATTATTTAAGCTATAGAATGGACATATTATTGATAGGTATAGTTTGCTACCTAATGGGTTCAATACCTTTTGGATTTATTCTTACTAAGATATTTTTAAAAAAAGATATCAGAAAAATAGGATCAGGAAATATTGGAGCCACTAATGCACTAAGAACAGGAAATAAGATTATTGGTTATTCCACATTAATCTTAGATATTTTAAAAGCTGTCGTTCCAGTGATATATGTAAAAATTTTTCATCAAGATCTTTTATATATTGCTTCATTATGTGCTTTTTTAGGTCATGTATTTCCAATTTGGCTTAAGTTTAAAGGTGGTAAAGGTGTTGCTACATATGTAGGAATTTTATTTGCTATCAATTTTTATTTAGGAATTGTTTTTACGATTTCTTGGTGTGTTACTTTTTTTGTTTCCAAATTTTCCTCGCTTTCATCATTAATCGGTGCATTATCCATACCAGTTTATTTATTAATTTTAACTCAAATTGATCAGGTAATTTTTTTTACAATCATGTTTGTTTTGATATTTTTTACTCACAGAGAAAATATTAAAAGATTGAAAAATAAAGAAGAAACCAAGACAAAAATTTATTAAATTGACTATCTAAGTCTTTTGAGTAGTTTGTATTCTATGAATTTGGTCATTGTTGAAAGTCCTGCAAAAGCTAAAACTATTAATAAATACTTAGGAGATGATTATAAAGTTTTGGCGAGTTATGGTCATATTAGAGATTTACCTTCTAAAAATGGTTCAGTTGATCCAGACCAGAATTTTAAAATGGAGTGGGAAATTGATAGTTTTTCAAAAAAATATCTTAAAGAAATCACAGATGCAGCTAAAGGCTCATCTAAAATTATACTAGCAACTGACCCTGATCGTGAAGGTGAAGCTATTGCATGGCATGTAAAAGAATATCTAAATGAAAAAAAACTTTTAAAAGATAAAGAAATTGAAAGAGTTGTGTTTAATGAAATAACTAAAAAAGCTGTCATACAAGGAATTGAAAACCCTAGGCAAATTGAACCATTATTAGTCGATGCATACATGGCAAGAAGAGCTTTAGATTACCTAGTAGGTTTTAACATTTCACCTATACTTTGGACAAAATTACCAGGCTCAAAATCTGCAGGTAGAGTTCAATCTGTTGCTTTAAAATTAATTACTGAAAGAGAACACGAGATTGAATCTTTTAAACCTGAGGAGTTTTGGACTTTAGATATAAAATTCAAAGATCAGAACAATCAAAAAATTACTGCGAGTATTAATATGTTAGATAATAAAAAAATTGAAAAATTTTCTTTTAAAAATAAAGATGAAATAAACAAAGCTACAGAAGCTATAAATAAAAAAAAATTTAGTATAACAGATATTTCAAGCAAAGTTATTAATAGAAATCCATCAGGACCATTTACAACTTCTACCCTTCAACAGACTGCTTCAAGTAGATTAGGATTTGGTGCATCTAGGACAATGCAAATTGCACAAAAGCTATACCAAGGAATTGAGATAGAGGGTGAAACAATTGGTTTGATTACTTATATGAGAACTGATGGAACTAATTTGTCAAAAGATGCAGTGTCTTCTTTTAGAGATTATATTCAAAAAGAAATTGGTAATGAATATTTACCTAAAGATGCTTTAAACTACTCTGGCAAGAAGGCTAAAAATGCACAGGAAGCTCATGAAGCTATCAGACCTACAGATATTATTAGAACACCCCAAAGTGTTAAGAAATATTTAAGTACAGATCAAAATAAACTTTATGAACTTATTTGGAGTAAAGCTCTATCTTCTCAAATGGAATCAGCTAAGTTTGATAGAAACACAATTACAATAACTTCTGACAATAATGATACTATTTGTAAAACTAGTGGGTCAGTCCTAAAGTTTGACGGATTTTTGAAGATTTATAACAATCAAAGTAAGGATGATGATGAAAGTATTTTGCCATCTGTATCTAAAGGTCCTATCAATATAGAAGCATTACTAGATGAACAACATTATACTCAACCTCCACCAAGATACTCTGAAGCGAGTTTGGTAAAAAAACTTGAAGAATTGGGTATCGGAAGACCATCTACATATGCAAGTATAATTTCTACTATTGCCAATAGAGGTTATGCAGAGATTTTAAATAAAAGATTTTTTCCAACTGACAGAGGAAAATTAATTTCTGCTTTTTTAGAAAAATTATTCTCTAAATATGTAGATTATAATTTTACAGCTGGATTAGAAGATCAACTTGATGAAATAACCTCGGGTAGAGAGAGTTGGATTAAGGTTTTAGAATTATTCTGGAAAGATTTTAATAATAATGTTTCAGAAGTGAAAGAAAAAAGAACAAGAGAAGTTTTAGATTTACTTAATGATAGCTTGGGTGAATTAATTTTTGATAAAGATAATGAGGGAAATGTAGTTAGAAAATGCCAATTATGCAATACTGGAATATTAAGTTTAAAAAATAGCTTCAGAGGTGGTGCTTTTATTGGATGTTCAAACTACCCTGAGTGTAAATTTACAAGACCGTTATCTAAAGCAAAAGCTGCTGCTCAAGCTCAATTAGCTGAACCAAAATTTATTGGTAAACATGAAAATGGAAATGATATCTATTTAAAGAATGGAAGATTTGGTCCATATCTTCAGTATGAAAAAATTCCCTCAGATTTAGAAATAGAAAAAGTATCCAAAAAAAAGAAAAAAACTAAGAAGTTAAAATCAGATGTAAATGAACTTTTAAAAAATGTTTCGATACCTAAAGGACTAGAATTAGAGAATATTGATTTAAAAAAAGCAAAATTCTTATGTTCATTACCTAAATCTTTAGGAATAAATCCAGATAACCAAAAAGAAATTACACTAAATACAGGAAGGTTTGGTCCTTATTTAAAATGTGAAAATAAATCTGCAAGAATAGAAAATATTGAAGAAATATTTTCTATAGGTCTAAATAGAGCGATAACACTTATTGCAGAGGCCAAACCAGGTAGAATGTCTTCCTCTCTTATAAAAGATTTGGGTGAACATCCAGAAGATAAAAAACCTGTCAGGATAATGAAAGGACAATATGGCCCATATATTAAATATAAATCATTAAATGCTACAATTCCTGAAGAAAAAGATCCCACAGAATTAACAATGGAAGAAGCATTAATATTAATTGAGAAAAGAAAAGAATACGATAAGAATAAAAAATCAAGAAAAAAAAAATGATTTATAAAATTTTAGTTATTTCTACTTTTATTTTTATATTAAGTAAATCAGCTTCATCTTCTGAGACTGACTGTTCTCAATTCAAAAAGTTAAGTGCTAAATATATTGAATGTAATGCAAAAAAATTAAAAAAAAGTTCAACCAAAAAAGTGAATATCGGAAAAAAGAAATTTCAAGATTCAGGTTTGGGAGATAAATTTAAAAAATTTAAGAAAAGCAAAACTCTTTCTGAAGTTATAAAAGATTGAATAAAATGAATTTTGAAGATAAAATTAATGAATTAAAGATAAAACTTCCCAAGGCAGCAGATCCAGTAGGTTCTTATGTTGCTACAAAAATTTCTAATAAAATGCTTTTTATATCCGGACAAATATCAATTGACGAAAAAGGTGAATTAATAAAAGGTAAACTAGGCAAAGATCTAGATACAGAAGCTGGATATAACGCTGCTAAAAGATGTGCTTTAAGTATAATTGCACAAGTTAAGAAAGCTTGTAATGATGATTTATCTAAAGTTAAATCATGTATTAAATTAACTGGATTTGTAAACTCTACTGATGATTATATTGAACAACCGAAAGTTATTAATGGTGCGTCAGATTTGATTGCATCTGTTTTTGGTGACTCTGGAACACACACAAGAGCAGCAGTTAGCACAAATAGTCTCCCATTAGGTGTTTCTGTTGAAGTTGATGCTATTTTTGAGTTAATTTAATTAATTATCTGCCAATCCCAAAATAAGGTATTTTTAATTTTTTCATCTTTAATGGAGAATAGATATTCCTCATATCGTAGATCTTGAAATTTTTTTTCTTTACTAATTTTTTAAAATTTAACAATTTAAAATCATTCCATTCTGTATGTAAAATAATTAGATCAGACTTTAGGCAAGCTGACTTTATATTTTTGCAATATTCAACATTCTTTAAGTTTTTAAATTCATCTTTTTTTCCTGTTGGATCAAAATACCTTATATGACATTTTTTTTTACTGAGATATTTAATCATAGGGATACTTGAAGCTTCACGCATGTCATCTGTATTAGGTTTAAAGGTTACACCTAAAAAAGTAACGATCTTATTATTCAAATTATTATTTAATAAAGTTGAGATTTTTTTTGTTAATAAAATTTTTCTTTTTTCGTTAGAATTAACAACACTTTTTACTATCGACAAATCTATCTTAAATTTATTACCAGTATCAATTAAAGCTCTTGTATCTTTTGGAAAACAAGATCCACCATATGCAGGCCCTGCTCTAAGAAATCTATCACCAATACGTTGATCTGATCCCATTCCTAAAGAAATGTCTTTAATATCTACACCAGTTTTCTCACATAAGTTTGCAATCTCATTTATAAATGAAATCTTTGTTGCTAAAAAAGCATTAGAGGCGTATTTAATTAGTTCTGCTCCTCTACGTGACGTATTGAAATATCTACTATTTTTTTTAATTATGGGCATATAAAGAGATTTCATTATTTTATTAGCTTTTTTGCTATTAGTTCCAATAATTACTCTATCAGGATAAATAAAATCTCGAATTGCCTCACCTTCTCTTAAAAACTCTGGATTAGAAACTACATCAAATAATTTTTTGTTTTTTTGATTCTTCAAAATTTTCTCTATTTGGTCTCCTGTTGTCACTGGAACAGTAGATTTTGTAATAATAATTTTATATTTTGTAATATATTTTTTTAATTGACGAGCAACTTCAAAAACATTTTTCAGATCTGCTGAATTACTATTTTTTTTTGTTGGTGTACCAACACATATAAAAACTATATTTGAGTCTAGTACAGCTTTTTTCAAGTTAGATGTAAAAATCAACCTATTTTGTTTAAGATTTTTTTTTAATAGTTCCTCTAAACCAGGTTCATAAATTGGTACATTTCCTTTTTTTAAATAATCTATTTTATTTTGATCTTTATCGACACAATAAACTTTATTACCTACATCAGAAAAACAAACTCCACTCACTAGTCCAACATAACCAGTTCCTATCATACATAATTTCATACTTTTGAAATCTCAATTGAAGAGTTAATATAGCCGTGCATTGTTCCACAATCTAAATATTTGCCATTAAAATTGTGAGCAATGAAATTTTCTTTTTCATCTATTAGAGATTGAATAGAGTCAGTTATATGTATTTCTCCATTTCTTCCAGGTTTTTGTTTCTTTAATTTTGAAAATATTTTTTTTGGTAAAATGTATCGACCAATAACAGCTTTATTTGATGGAGCATTTTTAATTGAAGGTTTCTCTACAACTCTATCTATGAAAAAATTATCCCTATCTATTTTTTTTTTAAGCTTATATATTCCCCATCTTGATACAGTTTTTTTATTTACATTCATACTAGCCATGACAGATGATTTAAATCGATTATGGATATTAATCATAGCTTTAGAACAATTCTTTTTAATTATTAAATCATCAGGCAATAACATCAAAAAATATTTATCTTTTATAAATTTTTTTGTTTTTAAAACAGCGTCACCAGTTCCAAGAGGCTTATTTTGATAAACAAATTTTATCATTTTTTTATATTTAAGAATTTTTTTATATTCTGAAATTATTCTTATATCTTTTTTTTTTTTAATTATTCTTTTATAGAATTTATCATTATAGAAATAATCTTTTATCATTCTCTTTTTTTTAGAAATAATAAAAATAACTTCTTTAATACCAGCAGTTATACACTCATCAAGAATATACTCTATTCCTGGTTTTCCATTAATAGGAAGTAATTCTTTTGCGAAAACACTGGTCAATGGCAATAATCTTGTCCCTTGACCGGCTAGAGGAATAATTGCTTGTTTAATCATTTAAATGTTTTACTTATTAAATCGTTTTATACAAATGAAAATTTTATTAAACAATAGTGATTTAAATAAGGCTTTAACTAATGTCTCAAATTTAGGCTTTGTTCCTACTATGGGTGCATTACATAGGGGACACATATCACTTATCAAAAATTCAAAAAAAAAATCAAATAAAACACTTGTAAGTATTTTTGTTAATCCTAAGCAATTTAACAACCCCAAAGATTTCAAATCATATCCCAAAAATACTAAAAAAGATCTATCTATTTTAAAAAAATTGAAGGTTGATTATGTATTTTTGCCTTCTCAAGATGACATCTACAAGTTTAAGAAATTCAAAAAAATCAAACTTTCTCAAAAACAAAAAATAATGTGTGCGAAATTTAGAAAAGGACATTTTGAGGGAGTTTTAGATGTTATGAACCGTTTAACATATCTTATTCTTCCACAAAAAATTTATATGGGAGAAAAAGATTTTCAACAATTACATTTGGTTAAAAAATTTATAGAGAAGAGATACAAATCGAAAATAGTTTCTTGTAAAACTATAAGAAATAAACATAAACTAGCTTTATCTTCAAGAATTTTTCTTTTAAAAAAAAAATATATTAATAAAGCTCAAAAATTATCAGAAAATTTATTTTTTTATAAAAAAAGATTAGGAAAAAAAACAATAGTTGAAACAAAGTTAAAGATTTATAAAAAAAAAATTAGAGCAAAAATATAAAGTAAATATAGATTATTTAGAGTTAAGAAGTAAGATAGACTTATCTAAATCTAATTTGACAAAAAATTCAAAATTATTTGTTGCATACTTTATTAATAATGTAAGACTTATTGATAATTTTTAATTTCTACAAAAAATAAGCACCAACACCTAAAAAAGAAACAAAACCTATTACATCAGTGATTGTTGTAACAAAAACACTTGATGCGATAGCAGGATCAATATTCATTTTCTTTAATGTAACAGGCACTAATATTCCAAATAAACCTGCAACAACCATTGTTAAAATCATTGAAATTGAAATAATTAAAGATAATTGAAAATCTTGAAACCAAAGCTGAACAATAAAAGAACTTATAATCGCAAAAATAAATCCATTTAAGATACCAATATTAAATTCTTTAAGAATATTTTGATTGAAATTATTTTTTGTTAAGTCATTTGTTGCAAGTGTTCTTACTGTAACTGCTAAAGTTTGCATACCAGCATTACCCCCCATTGATGCAACTATTGGCATTAAGAAAGCTAACACTACCATTTGTTCTATTGTTGCTCCAAACAAACTTATACAATAAGTAGCTAAAAAGGCTGTAAATAGATTTAACAACAACCAATTAAATCTTCTTTTAGTTTTAGTAATTACTCCATCAGTTATTTCCTCATCTCCTACACCAGCTAATCTCAATGCATCCTCTTCAGCTTCCTCTTTAAGAACAGTTAAAACGTCATCCGACGTAATCATTCCAACTAATTTATTATTTTTATCAACAACACATGCAGAATTTAGACCATAATTTTCAAATGAATTTCCAACTTCTTCCCTATCCATATCAACTGGTACCAAAAAAATTGATTCATCCATTATTGATGACATTTTTGATTCTCTTGGAGTTCTCAACACTTTTGATGATGGAACAGCACCAATTGGTTTAAAATTTTCATCAACTATATAGATTTCTAAAAATTCCTCTGGTAAATCCTTATTTTCTCTTAAATAATCTATTGTTTGACCGACAGACCAATTACTTGGGATAGCTGTAAATTCTCTTTGCATAATTCTAGCAGCACTATCCTCTGGGTAACTAAGTCCTTCTAATAACGCAAAACGATCTTTTGGTGGTAATAAACTTAAAATAGAATTCTTATTTTTTTCATCAATGTTTTCTAAAATAGCAATTGCATCATCAGACTCTAAATTTTTTAATATTCCAACTACTGCATCTGAAGAAAGATATTTAATTATTTCAGATTGGACTGACTCGTTTAACTCTACAAAAACCTCTGGATCTATTTTGAAATTATTAAGTTTTATTAAATTTTCTCTATCGTTTTCGCTTAAATGCTCAATTATATCAGCTCCGTCTGCCGGATGCATTTCTTTAAAAGAATTGGTAATAAAAAGAGCATCATTATTTGAGATTTTATCTGTTAAGACTTTTATATATTCCTTATTAAATTCAAAATTGACTTTTTTATCTTTGATTTTTTTAATTAAAGTCATAAATTTACCTATAATTCTGTCGGAACTTTTAATACATAATAAAAAGAATACAATTTTTAAATGAACATAGAAATTAAAAAGTCCAAAAATCCAGTAAAATATAGAGATGCTATAGAATTTATGGAGCGAAGATTGAGAGATATTGATCAAGAAAAATCAAATGATCTAATTTGGACACTACAACATGAAGATATTTATACTGGTGGTACCAGTTTCGATGAAAATGAAATAATAGATAAAACTATAAAAGTTTTAAAAACTAATAGAGGTGGTAAAATTACATATCATGGACCTGGTCAGCTTGTTTTTTACTTTGTTATCGATTTAAAAAAAAGGAAAAAAGATATAAGAAAATTTATATCAATAATTGAAGCAACTATAATTAACACGCTTAAAAGTTACCAAATTCAAACTTTTTCAGATAAAAAAAATATTGGGATTTG
>CABYLY010000015.1 GCA_902519945.1 uncultured Pelagibacteraceae bacterium | reverse complement strand
ACGGATGTTGTGTATCGAAGATACTTTGCTGTACCATTTGTTGGAGATAAAAAGCGACAAAAATTTTTAGAAGATGTTAAAAGTACTGCAAATAACATTTAGTTCTTTATTAATCACTTTCACTTTAATTTCTTTATCAAAAGCAGATTTAATTAAACCAAGAAGTGATATAAAACCTGCTGAAGTAATCAAAATACAGCTTAATGGACTTCAAAAAAACGACGATAATTATAAGGATAGTGGCATTGAACAAACATGGAATTTTGCCCATCCTAATAATAAAAAAAATACTGGGCCATTATTAAATTTTAAAATGATGATCAAAGGCAGGTCCTATCAAATGCTTTTAAACCATGTAAGTCATACCATCACTGAGATTGGAAGTGGTGACAAATGGGCTCAATTTGAGGTAGTTATCTTAGATAAAGAAAAAATTTATCATAAATTTAATTGGCAAGTTGAAAAATATACTGATGAGGGGCCTTTGAAAGACTGCTGGCTGACAACTATGGTTTCTAGCCCAATCCCATTAGGAAGTTCAATTTGACTTTATTAATACAATTTTGTTTCGTTATGAATAAAAATTTAGTAGGAATCGCTTAATGAAATCAAAAACTAAAGTTGTTGTAGTTGGAGGTGGTGTAGTAGGCGTAAGTGCTCTTTATCACCTAGCAAAAAAAGGCTGGTCAGATGTTGTCTTAGTTGAAAGAAAAGAACTTACATCTGGATCAACTTGGCATGCAGCGGGCTTGCTACCACTTTTTAATATGAGCTATTCTGTTGGCCAATTACATAAATATGCAGTTAACCTTTATAAGACATTAGAAGAGGAAACAGGAAAAAATGTTGGCTTTAGTGTTGTTTCAAATATTCGTTTAGCAAGCACTAAAGATAGAATGGATGAATATCACCAATATGCAGGTGTTGCCAAAACGATTGGTGTTGATGTCAAATTCTTAAAACCGCAACAAGTAAAAGAAATTTGGCCTCTATGTCATACAGATGATTTAGTTGGCGCTATTCAGCATCCAGAAGATGGATATATTCAACCAGCTGACTTAACACAGGCATTAGCAACAGGTGCAAGAAATAGAGGAGCTGAGATTTATAGAAACACGGCTGTATTATCAATGAGACAAACTAAAGATGGATGGATAGTTGAAACAGATAAAGGATCAATTGAGTGTGAACATGTAATTTCTTGTTCTGGAAATTTTGCAAGACAAACTGGAGAAATGGTTGGATTAGATATTCCAGTTATACCTGTAGAACATCAGTACATAGTAACAGAACCACACCCTGAAATTCAAAAAAGAAAAAAAGCAGGTCTTCCTGAAATGGGAGTTTTAAGAGATAGTGATAGTAGATGGTATATGAGAGAAGAAGCCGGGGGATTAATTTTAGGTCCCTATGAAGATGGAGCGCCTGCATGTTATGTAGAAGGTCCATCAAAAGATTCTGAATATGAATTATTCCAAGAGGATTTGGACAGACTTGCGCCTCATATTGAAGGAGCAATACATAGAGTACCTGCTTTTGGAGAAGTTGGAGTAAAAAAAGTTTATAACGGTGCTATATGTTATACACCAGATGGTAATCCAATTGTTGGTCCAGCTTGGGGATTAAAAAATTTCTGGATTAATGAGGGACACAGTTTTGGAATAACAGCAGCTGGCGGAGCAGGCTGGCAATTAGCAGAATGGATTATTGATGGGGAACCAACAATAGATATGCTTGGAGTTGAACCAAGACGTTATGGAAATTACGCAACCAAATCTTATCTTAAGGCAAAAAATGAAGAGGCCTACAGTCATGTTTTTATTGTTCATTATCCTGATGAAGAAAGACCAGCAGCGAGACCTCTAAGAACATCACCTTGCTATGAGAGAATGAAAGAATTAGGAGCTGTTTTTGGACAAAAATTTGGATGGGAAAGACCAAACTTTTTTGCAACTGATGGAATGGAACAAAAAGATGATTGGTCGTTTAGAAGATCAAAATGGTTTGATGCAATTAAAAAAGAATGTGAAAATGTAAAAAAAAATGTTGGTCTTTTAGATATGACTGCATTTGCAAAATGTAGAATTAAAGGACCAAAGGCTGAAGAATTTTTAGATTATTTAGTAGCTAACAAACTTCCAAAGAAAATTGGTAGAATTAATTTATGTCATGCACTTAATACTAAAGGGGGTGTTCATTCTGAATTTACAATTATGAAAGAAGCTGAGAATAGTTATTATTTGGTGTCAGCTGGAGCAAATTTGAGATTAGATCATGACTGGATACAAAAATGGATGCCAACAGATGGTTCAGTAATATTTGAAGATTTAACTAACAGCACTGGTGTATTAGTCGTTGCTGGTCCAAAAGCTAGACAATTAATGCAAAAAGTTTCCACTGATGACTTTTCAAATGAGAATTTTAAATGGTTAACTGCTAAAAATGTCAATGTTGGTTATGCGCCTGTTAATGCAATGAGAGTAAATTTTGTCGGAGAGCTGGGCTGGGAATTACATCACCCAATTGAATACCAAAATCATATTTTTGATAAGTTGATGGAAGCTGGAAAAGATTTGGGAATAAAACCTTTTGGAATAAGAGCCATGAACAGTCTAAGAGTTGAAAAATCATATAAACTAGTTGGAACTGAATTATCAATTGAATATTCACCTTACGAGTCTGGATTAGATAGATTTATCCATCCTAACAAAGGGAATTTTATTGGACTCGAAGCCTTAAATAAATGGAGAGAAAAAGGTTTTGATAATAAGTTGGTAACATTGGAAGTTCATAACACCACTGACTCAGATGTGCTGGGTAATAATCCAATTTATAAAGATGATAAAGTAGTTGGAAGAGCAACAGGTGGAGAATATGGATTTAGATTAGATAAATCAATTGCACTAGCGATGGTTAAACCTAATTTAGCAAATGTTGGAGAAAAACTTAAAGTTGATATTCTCGGTAAAATGTATGAAGCTACAATACTTGATGAAAGCCCTTATGATGCAGAAAATAAATTGTTGAGAGCTTAATGAAAATTTTAGTCGCAGTAAAAAGAGTAATTGATTATAACGTTCAAGTAAGAGTGAAAGAAGATAACACGGGTGTTGTTACCGATAACGTTAAAATGTCTACTAATCCACCAGATGACAATGCAATTGAAGAAGCGGTTAAAATTAAGGAAGCTGGTAAAGCAACTGAAGTTATCGCTGTAAGTATTGGAGAAGAAAAATCTCAAGAGACTGTTCGTAAAGCTTTAGCTGTTGGAGCTGATAGAGGAATTTTAGTTAAGGCTGAAGGTATTATAGAACCTTTAGCGGTTTCAAAACTTTTGCAAAAAATAGTTGAAAAAGAAAAACCAGATTTAGTTTTCATGGGAAAACAAGCAATCGATGACGATTGTAATCAAACAGGACAAATGTTAAGCGCTTTGTTAAATTGGCCTCAAGCAACTTTTGCATCAAAAATTGAAATTAAAGATAAAAAATTAGAGGTCACAAGAGAGATTGACGAGGGTCTTGAGACAATTGAAATCAATATACCTGCAATTGTTACATGTGATTTAAGATTAAATGAACCAAGATATGCTTCTTTACCTAATATTATGAAAGCTAAGAAAAAACCTATTGAACAACTAAATGCGTCAGATTTAGGAGTAGATACTTCCCCAAGAATCGAGCAAATTAAAGTTGAAGAGCCTCCAAAGCGAAAAGCTGGAATAAAAGTTTCTAGTGTAGCTGAGTTGGTTCAAAAATTAAAAAATGAAGCAAAGGTAATTTAAATGTCAGTTTTATTAATAGCAGAACATAATAATAAGGAACTTAGACCTTTTACTCTAAACGCTGTAACTGCTGCATCACAAATTGATGGTGATGTTCATGCAGTAGTCATAGGTCAAAATTGTGATGAAGCTGCTAAATCTTTGTCGGAATTACCGTTAATTAAAAAAGTTATACAAGTAGATGCACCTCACTACCAAAATTTTGTTGCTGAAAATTTTGCACCCGTAATTGTAAAATTAGCTGAAAATTATTCTCATGTTGTGTGTTCAGCTAACACTTTTGGCAAAAATTTGATGCCAAGAATTGCAGCTGCCTTAGATACATCGCAAATTAGTGATATTATCAAAGTTATATCTCCAGATACTTTCTTGAGACCAATTTATGCTGGAAATGCTTTTGCGACTGTAAAAAGTAATGATACAAAAAAATGTGTCACTATAAGGCCAACTTCATTTGACCCATGTGAAAGTTTGGGTGGATCAGCGGCAATTGAAAAGGCTGAGCCTGGTGAAGAGTTTGGACATACAAAATTTATTAAAAGAGAAGAAATTAAATCTGATAGACCTGAACTTGGAACTGCAAGAGTTGTAATTTCTGGAGGCAGAGGGATGCAAAATGGTGATAATTTTAAGTTGATTACCTCAATTGCAGATAAATTAAATGCAGCAATTGGTGCATCTAGAGCTGCTGTTGATGCAGGTTATATAAGTAACGATCATCAGGTTGGTCAAACTGGTAAAGTAGTAGTACCTGATTTATATATCGCTGTTGGAATTTCAGGAGCTATTCAACATTTAGCAGGCATGAAAGAAAGTAAAGTAATAGTTGCAATAAATAAAGATGGTGAGGCACCTATTTTCAGTGTTGCTGATTATGGTTTAGAAGCTGATCTTTTTGAAGCACTGCCACAATTCTTAGAAGAATTGAACAAATTAAACACTATACAAAAATAATATAATCTGTAAAGAATTGTTAATTATGTCCAGAGAGACAATGGAATATGATGTTGTAATAGTTGGTGGAGGTCCATCAGGACTATCTACAGCAATAAAACTTAAACAATTAGATCCAAATTTAAATGTTTGTTTATTAGAAAAAGCATCAGAGATAGGTGCGCATATTTTAAGCGGGAATGTTTTTGAAACTAGAGCTTTAGATGAACTCCTGCCAAATTGGCGAGAACTTAATTCACCAATCAAAACAAAAGTAACAAAAGAAAAATTTTTGTTTTTGGGTAAAAAAAAATCTCTAAGCTGGCCAACGTGGTTACTGCCATCAGTACAGCAAAATCATAATAATTATATTATTAGCTTAGCGAATTTATGTAGATGGCTTGCAGAACAAGCAGAGTCATTAGGTGTAGAAATTTTTCCAGGGTTCCCAGCTAATGAAATTTTGTATAATGATGATGGTTCTGTAAAAGGTGTAGCTACTCAAGATATGGGGATTGATAAAGATGGAAATAAAAAAGATAGTTTCGAACCTGGTATAGAATTATTGGGTAAAGTTACAGTTTTTGCTGAAGGCTGTAGAGGTCATTTAGGAAAAAAATTGATTAAAAAATTTGAGTTAGATAAAAATAAAGATCCTCAACAATACGGAATTGGTTTTAAAGAAATTTGGGAGATAGATGAAAAAAATCATGAGGAAGGATTAGTAATGCACACAGCAGGCTGGCCGTTAGATAACAATACTTATGGTGGTAGTTTCATGTATCACGCAGAAAACAAACAAGTATTTTTAGGCTATGTGATAGGTTTAGATTATCAAAACCCACACCTATCTCCTTTTGATGAATTTCAAAGATTTAAAACACATCCGGCTATAAAGAAAATTATCGAAGGTGGAAAAAGAATTTCTTATGGTGCTAGAGCTTTGATAGAAGGAGGTTTCCAAAGTTTACCAAAAATGTTTATGCCAGGTGCTTTATTAATTGGATGTGATGCTGGAACTTTAAATATGCCAAAAATTAAAGGGTCTCATACAGCAATGAAAAGTGGAATTATCGCTGCTGAAACTATTATTCAAAATATTAAAGAAAAAAAAGACCTTTCAATTTATGAAGATAATTTTAAAAAAAGTTGGCTATATGAAGAGTTATACAAAGCTAGAAATGTAAAACCAAGTTTTAGTTGGGGTTTAATTCTAGGTATTATTTTTACAGGTATTGATCAAATATTGTTTAGGGGCAAATTACCATTTACTCTAAAACATAAGCATGCTGATCACGAAACCTTAAAATTAGCAAGTGAAATGCCAAAAATTGATTACCCTAAACCTGACAATGTAATTACTTTTGACAAGACGAGCTCAGTTTACTTAACAGGTACTAATCATGCAGATAATCAACCAGTCCATTTGCAATTAAAAGATCCTAATTTACCGATAAATTATACTTTAGAAAAATATGACGAACCTGCCCAAAGATATTGTCCAGCTGGAGTATATGAGGTGCAAATAGAAAACGGATCTAATAAATTTGTTATAAATTCACAAAATTGTATTCATTGCAAAACTTGTGATATTAAAGAACCATCACAAAATATCACTTGGGTCACTCCTGAAGGCGGTGGCGGTCCTAAATATGGAAATATGTAATTAATTATAGAAAAGATTTATTAAAACTATAATTATTCCAATAATTCCTGCCCAAATCATCAAATTTTTGAAAAAAATTTTTTTATTTCTATTAGCATAATAAAAACCTGGAAAAACTAAAGCTATTACTAGTAAGAGATATATAGTTGATAAAATTTCATCACTCATTTAAAAATTTATTTTAAGATAGATCAATTGCAAATTTCTTGAGAGTTTCGATGGGAAGAATTTTTAAAGTATTTTCATGGGTTCTTTTTAAATAAATAGGACAACCTTTTCCCGCCTCAACAGCTCTAGCATACCATGTTGCACAAACACACCAACCATCCCCATCTTTTAAACCTGGAAAACCATATTCAGGGTGAGGTGTAATTAAGTCATTACCAGCAGTTTTACACCACTCTAAAAACTCTGTTGTCACTTTAGCACAAACAGTATGTAATCCATGATCATTGTCATCTGTATTACAACAGCCATCTCTATACCATCCAGTTAATGGATCTAAAGAGCATTCTTCTAATGGAGCACCAAGAACATTTTTTTGTAATTTAGTCAATATTTACCGTAAACATCATAAATTCTTTCATCTATTGTTGCATTAAACGAAATAGATCTTCTTTCTTCTTCCGTTCCTTTAAAAGGATAAACAGTATGCATTACATAATGAGGAAAAAAATAAAAATCCCCAACCTCTGGTTTGATTTCATACATTGATCTTGATAAAAACATGTTAGAACCATGAATTAAATTTAAATTTCCTCCAGAATATTTCTTATCACCCTTATCCTGTAAATGGCTACCTAGCGTTTTTGGAACTTTTAAAAAACCAGCACCAGAGATATGACCTGAGTGCCAATGAATTGGATTGTATTCATTTTTAAACTGTCTAACTACCCAAGAGTTAGTTACATTAAATTCACTTATTTTTTTTCCAGTTTCGAATTTTATCCATTCTGAGGTTACATTTGCTAAAAATTGTAACCAACCAATTTTTTTTGCAAATTCTCCCTCTAATTGGATTTCTTGAGTTACATCTCCAGCTAATTTTGGTCCAAGGTCTAACTTTTTAGCTTTGTCTTTATCTTCAATAATTTTATCCACATATTCATTTAAATCATTTAAAAGTTTTTCAGGGATTTTTGCTTTTACGATTGAAGGTCCAAACGTTTTAATAAATTTTGCTTCCATCTTTAAATTTTAGTTGGATTAGGTTGACCTTTATAAACTTTTTCAGGATCAAATTTTTTTTCTTTTTCTAAAAATTTCATCTCAATTTTTCTACCGTTATCTATGGGACCAAGAGGAACTTCTCTATAAAAACAAGATCTGTAACCTACATGGCAACTTGCTCCATCCCCAATATCCACAGTTAACCAAATGGAATCTTGATCATCATCAATTCTGATTTCTTTTACTTTTTGTGTAAATCCACTTGTTTTGCCTTTGTGCCATATAGCATTTCTGGATCTACTAAAATAATGAGCTTCTTTCGTTTCTATAGTTTTTTTAAAAGCTTCAACATTCATATAACCGTGCATTAAAATATCTTTAGTTTTTGAGCACATTGTGATAACCGGAATTAAACCATCATTATCAAATTTTGGGGAAAGAAGGTTTCCCTCTTCAATTTCAGCAACATTTTCTCTTTTTTTGAACATATTCGGTGATTATGTAGCACATATATAGATATAATAAATATTTTAAAAATAAGTATTTATATGTATAAAACGTGCAATGAAACTCGTTAAAAATACAGACAATAAGGAACTAAAAAAAGTCTCTGATAAAGAGGCTGAAGAAGCTGTTATAAAACTACTTACTTGGATGGGAGAAGACCCATCGAGGGAAGGTCTATTAGAAACCCCTAAAAGAGTAATTAAAGCATATAAAGAGTTTTTTAGTGGTTACAAAGAGGATCCTAACAAAATTTTAGAAAAAACTTTTGGTGATGTAGAAGGTTATGATGACATGGTCATTCAAAAAAATATATCTGTTCAAAGTCATTGTGAGCATCATATGGTTCCTATTATAGGAACAGCCCATATTGCATACATACCAAAAGAAAGAGTTGTAGGTTTAAGTAAACTTGCGAGAGTAGTGGACGTATTCTCTAAAAGATTACAAACTCAAGAAAGATTGACTTTGCAAATTGCCAAATCAATCATGACAGCACTTGAAGCAAAAGGAGTGGCAGTGACGATAGATGCGGCTCATCAATGTATGACAACACGAGGAATTAAGAAAGAAAAAGCTTCAACTGTAACAAACTATTATTTAGGTCTTTTTAAAGATGATCTATCAGTTCAAAATAGATATTTGAGACTTATAAGCCAACAAAGTGTCTAATCAATTTAAAGCATTAGTTTTAAATCAAGAAGGTGACAACTTTACTAGGGAAATAAAATCATTAGATAAAAGTTTTTTAAAACATGGTGATGTAACTATCAAAGTAGAATATTCAGATCTTAATTTTAAAGATGGAATGATCTTAAAAAATGGTGGAAGATTAGTAAAAGAATTCCCACATATCCCTGGAATTGACTTTTCAGGAACTGTTTTAGAAAGTGAGAACTCAAAGTTTAAATCAGGCGATGAGGTTATCTTAACTGGTTTTAGAGTTGGAGAAATTTTTTATGGAGGCTATTCTCAAATTGCAAAAGTTAACGGAGATTTTCTAATAAAAAAACCAACAGACTTGACAAGCAAACAAGCAATGATTTTAGGAACAGCTGGATTTACGTCACTAATGTCTGCATTTGCTATTAAAGCAAGAGAAGAAATATTACTTGGCGCAAAAGTAAATGATGTTTTGGTGACAGGTGCTTCTGGTGGAGTTGGAAGTATTGCAGTTATGATACTAAATAAAATGGGATACAATGTTACCGCTGTATCAGGAAAAGATTCTAAAATTGATTACTTAAAGTCACTGGGGGCTAAAAACGTTATAAATCGTAGTGAATTTGATAAAGACCCAAAACTTATAGATAAAGGTTTATGGGATGGCGTAGTTGATACAGTTGGTGGTAAAATTTTAGCTAACGCAATAGTCCAAACCAATTCGAATGGCATTATTGCAGTCTGTGGCAATGCTAGCACTAATGAACTCAATACTAATGTTATCCCATTTATGTTAAGAGGAATAAAACTTTGGGGAATGGACTCTGCTAATTGTAGTATTAAAAGAAGAGAATTTATTTGGGGTGAAGCAGCAAAACTAATTGACTTTAATTTAATAGAAAAATCAGTTCAAACAGTTAGTTTGGAGGAGTTAATTGAAACTTATCCTAAAATATTAAAAGGTGAAATTTCTGGAAGAGTTTTAGTTGATTTAAATAAATAATGGATTGGGATAAACTTAAGATTTTTCATGCGGTAGCGGAGGCGGGAAGTTTTACTAATGCCACTGTAAACTTAAATCTTAGTCAATCTGCAATTAGTAGACAAATTCAATCTTTAGAACAGGATTTAAAGGTGCAGTTATTTGAAAGACATGCAAGAGGTCTTACACTTACAGAAAACGGAGAATATGTTTTTAAAACTGCCCATGAAGTTATTAGCAAATTAAAAGAAGTTGAAACTTCTCTAGGAGACCAAAAAAATAAACCAACTGGAAAATTAACAATTACAACAGTTAGAAGTTTTGGCACGCATTGGTTAACACCAAGAATTGAAGAATTTATGCGTCTTAACCCTGAAGTAGAAATAGAGCTTATTTTTGAGGATAAAGAGCTAGATTTAAGCACTAGACAAGCTGATATTGGTATTTTTATGAGAAGGCCAAAACAATTAAATTATATTCAAAAAAAATTAATTGATCTTAAGTACTTTATATATGGTTCAAATAAGTACCTAGAGAAACATGGTATGCCTAAGACTATAGCTGATTTAAATAAGCATAAATTTATATCTTTTGGAAAAGGAGCACCATCACCAGTTTATAATCCAGACTGGGCGCTAAAATTAGGAATGCATGACGGTAAAAAGCGAAAGACTATTATGAAGGTAAATAGCGTAATGGGACTGCTTTTAGCAGTAGAGGCTGGTGTTGGCTTAGCAGCATTACCAGAATATCTCGTCAGTAATTCGAGAAATATAATCAAAGTTCTCCCAAAATCAGAGGGACCAATAACAGAAGCACACTTTGTGTATCCACAATCACTAAAAAACACAGCTAGAGTAACAGCTTTTAGAAATTTCTTATTTAGCAAAATAGGCGACTGGAAATCCCAATAAATAGACTGCGACACTATTGCGATTGATAATCATTCTCAATGAGAATAGTTCTCATTCTCATTAAATCATGCTGAAGAACCAAGAATAATGGAGAATAAATGAAGAAGATATCAATTTTAACGTTAATCTTTTCAGTAATTGCATCATCATTTGCAATTGCAAATGAGGTTAATGTTTTTAATGCAAGACATTATAAAGCAGACTCTGAGCTTTATTCAAAGTTTACAAATATGACTGGTATTAAAGTTAATTTGATAAACGGAAAATCAGGTGCTTTAGAAAAAAGAATCATAAGTGAGGGTGCAGACTCTTCCGCTGACTTATATATCACTGCAGATGCAGGAAGATGTGGTGCCATGGACGCTAAAGGCACGCTTCAAAGTGGTTTAACATCTGCGGCTATTAAAGATGCTGTTCCAAAAAGCTTTAGAACTAACAAGTGGGTTGGAATCGCAAAAAGAGCACGAATAATTTATTACTCACCAGAAAGAGTAACTGGTGCTGAATTATCTGGGATGACTTACGAAGGGCTAGCTGATCCAAAGTGGAAAGGTAGATTGGTAATTAGAAAATCGAGTAATATTTATAATAAATCTCTTGTAGCCTCTTTGATTAAGAATAATGGAAAAGCTGCAACAGCAGCATGGGCAGAGGGAGTTGTTGCAAACATGGCAAGAACACCAACTGGTAATGATAGAGCTCAAATTATGGCAGTTGCAGCTGGTGAAGCTGATATTGCTGTAGCTAATACTTATTATTTGGCTCTTATGTTATCTGGTAAAAAAGGTGCAGAGCAACAAGAAGCTGCAAAAAAAGTTAAAGCTTTTTTTCCTAATCAAAACGATAGAGGAACACACATGAATGTGAGTTGTGCTGCTTTGGTTAAAGGTGCTCCTAACAAAGCTAACGCTGTTAAACTTGTAGAGTTTTTATTAACTCCTGATTCTCAAGAGCATTTTACGAATAATACTTTTGAGTTTCCAATGATCGATGGTGTTTCACCAAGTCCATTAGTGGTCAATAATTTAGGATTAGATTTCAAACAAGATATGAAAACTAAACTAGCTTCTTATGGAAAAAACCAAGCTGCCGCAGTGGAAGTAATGACAGCTGCTGGTTGGAAGTAACAAATGGAAGAAAAAAAGAAATTTATTTCTGAAGTTGATTTAAATAAATCTTCCAAAGCATGTTCCCCATGTAGTTTGGAGTGTGAAAAAATCAAAAAAAGAGTAAATAACAGAAAGCTTTCAGAAATTGAAACAAAGGAGGTTCCGCATATCCTAAAAGTATTTGATTTTTGATTTTTCTGGGTGTTCATGTGCCTTAATTAAGATGTCTCCTTATTAAGGCCATGAACATAATACTTTCATGTTTTATAAGGCGGATTATAAATTATGAGAATAAATTTTTGGTATATATCTTCTTTTGTAATTTCATTATTTGTAATCATTCCAATTTTAACTGTTTTTAGCAGTTTTTTTGAAAGCACTTCTAACTATTATCAAGTATTAAAAGATACTTTTTTAATGGAGTATATTTCTAATTCCTTAATTTTATTAGTGAGTGTTTTGATTTTAACTTTTTTAATTGGGACAGGATCTGCCTACTTAGTTTCATTTTTCAATTTTCCATTCAGTAATTTTTTCAAATGGGCACTAATATTATCTTTTGCTGTACCACCTTATATTTACGCATATTCTTTAACAGCTTTTTTTGAAAATTATGGCACAGCCTTTACTATTTTAAAAAATTTATTTGGCGAGGGAAGTTATAATCAAAGCATTCCAAAGTTTGATGGCTTATTAGGGGCAGTCTTGTCAATTTCTTTTTCACTTTATGCCTATGTATATATTTTAGCTAGAGCATCATTTTTATATCAATCACAAAACATAATTGATTTGGGAAAAAATCTAGGGTTTACAAAATTTAAGGTATTTTATTCAATCATTCTCCCAGCTGCACGGCCTGCTATAGTTGCTGGCTTATCGCTAGTGGCTATGGAAACACTTGCTGAATTCGGTGCAGTAGATTTCTTCTCAATAAATACATTAACTACAGGTATCTATAATTCATGGATTGCTTTTGATGATTTAGCATTTGCAAATCAATTATCGTTTTTCCTATTGTTATTTATTTTTGCACTTTTTATTTTAGAAAATTTATCTAGAAAAAACGCCAAATATCACTTCAATACTAAAGCAGGATTTAAACAAAAACAAAAAATACAACTTTCAGGTAAAAAAGCTTTCTTAGCATTTTCTTTTTGTTTTTTTATATTCTTTTTAAGCTTTTTATTTCCACTTAGTCAAATGATGTATTGGACAATTAAATTTCCAGAAAATTTGTTTGATTTAAAAATTTTAGATTTATTAATGAATACTCTTTACTTAGTAATTTTATCAAGTCTAATGTTGATAATATTTGGTTTGGTTTCTAATTATGGAAACAGAGTAAATAAAAATAAAACATTAAATGTTTTATCCACATTATCTATTTCAGGTTATGCAATTCCTGGAGTAATTTTAGCTGTAGCATTCATAACTTTTATTGCATGGTTTGATGATAGTGTTATTAAAAATTTGGGTTTTGTTTCTATTAAAAAAGTTTTTATAGGATCAATTCTTGGATTAGTACTTGTATATTTTATAAGATTTTATTCTCTTGCATATAACGGAATTAAATCAGGCTATGAAAAAATCAATATTTCAGTTGATGAAAGTTCATATTTACTTGGTTACTCAAAAAGAAAAACTTTTATGAATATTCATATTCCTTTTCTAAGAAATTCTTTATTGTTTGTTGGAATATTAGTTTCTTTAGAAATAATAAGAGAACTACCAATTACTCTCATTTTAAGACCTTTTAATTTTGAAACTTTTGCAACAACAGCTTATATCTCTGCATCAGAGGATTTACTTGAAGCTGCCGCAGTACCTTCATTATTTTTGATTTTGATTGCAACTTTCTTCATAATTGTTACATCTAAATATATTTTAAGAGATTATAATGAATAAAAATTTTTTTGAGGTTAAAAACGTTGATTTTAATGTAGGTAACAAAACTAAAGTTAAAAATGTTTCTTTTGCAATTGAAAATCAAGGCGACGTAATATGTCTTTTAGGTCCTTCAGGAATTGGAAAAACTACAATCTTAAGAACTATTGCTGGCCTCGAAAAATTAAAAAAAGGATCAATCATATTAAATGGAAAAACTTTATCTTCTGAAAATATTAATTTAGAGCCAGAGGATAGAAATGTTTCACTCGCTTTTCAAGATAACAGCCTATTCCCACATTATACTATTGAAAAAAATATTTCGCTTGGTTCTGAAAGAAATAAGGAAAAAAAAGAGAAAAAAATTAGTTTAAAAGAAATAGTAGATTTATTAGATATATTTCACATTCTTAATAAATATCCTCATGAAATAAGTGCTGGCGAAGCCCAAAGAGCGTCATTAGCAAGATCATTGATAATGCAACCCGACTTATTGTTACTTGATGAGCCATTATCAAATGTAGATCAAAGTTTTAAAGAAGAAATCCAAGTAAGATTAAAAAAAATTTTAAATCAATTAAAGATCACTACAATCATTGTTACTCATGACTCTTATGAGGCATTTTATTTAGGATCTAAATGTGGAATAATTTTAAATCAAGAACTAAAACAATTTGATGATCCTTATAAAGTTTATCATTTACCAAATTCTATTGAAGTAGTAAATTTTTTAAATAGAGGAATTTTAGTTCCAGCAAAGGTGACTGGAAAAAATACATTAGAAAATTGGGATTTAGGCACTATTGAAGGGAATTTTATAAAGGAGTATCCAGAAGGGGCCAATGTACAATTATTACTTCAACCAGAAGATTTAGAGCATGATGATACAAGTAATTTAAAACTTGAGGTAGTTGATCGAAAATTTAGAGGCACTAATTTTATTTATACTCTTAGAACTCCAAGCAATACTTTAATTCCAGTATTTGTTCACTCACACCATATACATCAACATGAAGTTGATGAAAAATTTGGTATCAAAAGACCAATTCATATTGATCATATAGTTTGCTTCTAATAAAAACCTTTTAGAAAATGAAAAGTAACTTTAAAGTTTTTTTAAAGGGAATTATTGATGTAAGCCCACTAATGATACCAGTGGTACCATTTGGTTTGATATTTGGCGTTTTGGCTATTGATATTGGATTTTCTCCAATTGAAACAATGGCAATGTCTCTAGTAATTTTTGGTGGCGCTTCGCAAATAGTATTATTGCAATTATTTTCGGGAGGAGCTTCATCGTTAGTAATAATAAGTTCAGTTGGAGCTGTTAATTCAAGACATTTACTTTATGGTGCGGTAGTATCTGAACATCTATCAGATTTAAAATTAATCTGGAAAATTATTATTTCATACTTTCTAATCGATCAGGCATTTGCAATATCAAACGAATATTTAAAAAAGAATAAAGATAAGAATAGATATTTTCATTTAGTGGGTGGGGGAGCTACTTGTTGGGTGATATGGCAATCAACAACATTTTTAGGGATTATACTTGGAGCAGCTATTCCAGAAAAACTTGGTCTAAGTTTTGCAGTTCCTTTAACCTTTTTAGCTTTATTAGTTAATGACTTTAGAAAATTTATAAATGTGATTGTAATAATTATTTCAGGATTGGTTGCTACGTTTGGATATAATTATATTCCTTTTAAAGCCTACGTCATAGTTGCTGCTTTAGCAGGGTTATTAACTGCAATGATTTTAACAACAAAAAATAAAAAAGCATGAGCAACTGTGCATTAATTTTATATTGTGGATTAATTACTTATCTAACAAGATTTTCCATGATAGCTTTAATTAAAAAGGAAATGTTTAATGATAGGATTAGAGAAATATTATCATTTGTACCCTCGGCAATATTTCCAGCAATAATCTTTCCTGCTATTTTTATTAATGACAAAGGCTTGTTCGAAATAGATGATAATCCAAAAATATTAGCAGCAATAATTGCAATGATTATTGGTATTTTCTCTAGAAGTATAATTGCGACAATATTTTCAGGATTAGCGTCTTATTGGTTTTTAATATTTGTTATATAAATAACTATGAAAAAAATTATAACTTTTTGCTTTCTTTTATTTGCACTCAATGTCGATGCAATGGAAAAGGAGACAACTTTCAAAAAAGAATTATTTGATAAAGCTCAATCTGAGGGAAAAGTTGTAATTATAAGCTCTTGGATTAAATATTGTTCATCATGTGCCAGTCAGATGAAAATATTAAAAGAAGCAAAAAAACAAGGTGTATTATCAGATATAAAATTTGATAACATTGAATATTTTTCTTTTGATGTAACAAATAGAGAAATTGCTGATTTCTTTAATATTCAATATCAAACTACATTATTGATTTTTAAAGGCGATAATGAAGTTTATAGAAGTATTGGTGAAACTACAGAAGAATTAATTTATGAAGCTTTAAAAGCTTCGATCTAAACTAAGCACCTAGATTTATATTTTTAGCAACATTAAAATCTATTTCTTTTGGTTTTTTTAAATTTAAATTATTCATAATCTCAACGTATTCATCCACACTATTTACTTGTAACCTTGGGTTTTGTTTTTTTTCTTTACCAATTGTGCTTACTTTTTCACCTTTATAGTCATGAGCAGGGTATAAAAGTGTATCCTCTGGGAGTTTCAAAAGTTTATTAAAAATTGAGTTATAGGCAGCTGTTGCACTACCATTTTGAAAATCAGTTCTACCTGTTCCATTTATTAGTAAAGTATCACCAGAAAAAAGCTGGTTGTCCATTAAAAAACAATAACTATCAGAGGTATGCCCCGGGGTATACATAGCTCTTATTTTTAAATTATCCAAATTTATATATTCATCATCTTTCACTTTTATTTCAACAGATTCTGCTGGAGTGTGGTCACCCATTATAGTTGAGCATTTTGTAATATCTTTTAGTTTCGATGCTCCAGTTACATGGTCAGCATGGATATGTGTATCGATTACTTTAACTAATCTTAAATCTAATTGTTTTAATAATTCAATATATTGATGAACATTTTCAAGTACGGGATCAATAATTAGAGCTTCTCTACCTTCAGCTGAGGCAATTAAGTAAGTGTAAGTGCTAGATTTTTGATCAAATAATTGTTTAAAAATCATAAGTAAATATTATCATATAACTATGGAAACCACTACATTTGACTGGTCTTGTAATCATACGTGGAAACAGAGTGCTAAAAATACAGCTTGGTGCCTATTGGGTTGTGCGATTGGTGATTTTGGAACTATTCTTTTCTTCCAATTGACCAAAATCCCATTTCCAGTTTTAGCTATTATGATATTAGCAATAATTAATGGATTAATTACTAGCATAATTTTAGAGACTATTATTTTACTTCGTCAAAATTTAGATTTTAAAAAAGCTTTAAAAACAGCCTTGGGTATGAGTTTTATTTCTATGATAAGCATGGAAACAACAATGAATTTAACTGATTACCTCTTAACTGGTGGAGCGATGTTAACGTGGTGGGTTGTACCTTTAATGCTTATTGTTGGTTTTTTAACACCATGGCCATATAATTATTGGAGATTAAAAAAATATGGCATCAACTGTCATTAAAAATTGGGATAACAAAACTTGGCTGTCTTCAAAAAAATATATAGATTCATTTAATAAATTTTTAATCAAAAATATTAATATTAATTCTAAATCTAAAGTTTTAGATATTGGAT
>CABYLY010000014.1 GCA_902519945.1 uncultured Pelagibacteraceae bacterium | reverse complement strand
AAATTTAAATCTTAAAAATCAAAATAAGGAATATGAAACTAAATTATTTTCATCATATGAACTTGTAGGTGAAAGTAAAAATATAACAACAATTAAGGATCAAATAGAAAAAATTTCCATTACAGAAAGTCGAGTTTTAATAAATGGTCCATCTGGGTCTGGAAAAGAATTAATTGCAAGAAAAATTCACAAAAAATCTAAAAGAAACAGTAAACCTTTCGTAATATTAAATGGTGCTCTATTAGATTCTAGTAAATATCAAACAGAATTATTTGGTGAAGAAAAAGAAAATGGATCAATATCTTATGGAGCCTTAGAAAAAGCAAATAAAGGGACTCTTCTAATTGATCAAGTTTCAGAAATACCTCTTGATATTCAATCAAAAATTCTAAGAGTTTTGATAGATCAAAAATTTAAAAGAGTAAATGGTAATAATGATATTAATGTAGATGTGAGACTTATTTGTTCTTCTAGTAAAGATCTAAAAGAAGAAATATTAATCGGTAATTTTAGAGAGGATCTTTATCACAGATTAAATGTTTTTGAAATTAATATAAAACCTTTGAGTGAAAGGTTATCTGATATTCCTATATTGATAAAGTATTTCACCAAAACAATTTCAGAGGGTTATAAAATTAAAGATTTTGTAATTGATGAAAACGACTCTTATATTTTAAATCATAATTGGCAAGGAAATGTCAGAGAACTTAGAAATTTAATTGAAAGAATAGCTATATTGCAGCCAGATACGAAAGACAAAATTTCAAATATTATTAAAGAATCTCTAAAAAATGACAATATTAGTGAAAAAATTACCGAAAATAGCTTATCAATACCGCTAAAAGAGGCTAGAGAAAAATTTGAAAAAGAGTATTTAACAATACAATTAAAAAAGTTTAATGGAAACATATCTAAAACAGCAAATTTTGTAGGTATGGAGAGAAGTGCACTTCACAGAAAATTAAAAGGCCTCGGAATTAAAGAATTTAATTGACATGAACATTATTATTTGTGGAGCGGGTCGAGTAGGATTTACTATAGCAAAATTATTAAGTGATCAGGGGCACTCAATAACAGTTATAGATCAATCAAGTGAAGATATTCAAAAAATAAATGATAGTCTCGATGTTAAGGCCATAGTCGGAAAGGCAACATACCCATCAATTTTAGAAAAAGCTAATGCCACAGAAACTGACATGATAATAGCCGTTACACGTAATGACGAAATTAATATGCTTATTTGTCAAATAGCTTTTTCAATTTTTAATATCCCAAAAAAAATTGCAAGAATAAGATCACAAGACTACCTGAATCCTAAGTTTACAAGAGTTTATAATAAAGAAAATCTACCTATTGATGTAATAATTTCTCCAGAGATTGAAATTGCAAAATCAATTCAAAGAAAATTAGAGGCACCAGGAGCACTTGATAGCGTTCCTTTTGCTGAAAATAAGATAAGACTTTTAGAAATTTTGATACGTGATGATTGTAAATCAATAAATATTAAATTTAATGAATTAACAAAAAAATATCCAAAACTAGAAGCTAATGTAATTGGAATTAATCGAGACGATAAATTCTTCATCCCAAAAAAGACTGATACAGTAAAAAAAGATGATAAAATTTATGTTATAATAAATTCCTCTCAGATGGCTGAAACTCTCGAAGCATTTGGACATAATGAAAAAATTTCCAAGAAGATATTGATTATAGGAGGTGGAAACATAGGTTTCAATTTAGCTAAAAATATTGAAGAAAATTTAGACTCAGTAAGATTAAAAATTGTAGAAAAAGATAAAAGCCGAGCTGAGTATTTAGCTAACGAACTTAATAATACAATAATAATAAATGGCGATGGATTAGATGAAGAAATATTAACTGAGGCTAATTTAGATGAAGCTGAAACAGTATTAGCATTAACTAATGATGATGAGGATAATTTAATGGTGAGTGTTCTTGTTGAGAAATTTACTAAAGACCAAAAGAAAATTGATGAAAAAAGAACAATGGCGTTAACGAATAAACCAAATTATTCTTTACTTCAATCCTCTCTTAAGATTGATGACCTTATTGATCCTAGAATGACAACTGTCTCAAGTATTTTGAAACATATTCATAAAGGAACAATAGAAAATGCTTACACTATATCTAATGGTGAGTATGAAGTTATTGAGGCGGAGATAGTAGAGACTTCTGAGTTAATCAATAAAGAGATAAAAAATTCTGATCTTCCAGAGGAACTAAGGGTTGGTGCTGTTTTACGAGATAAAAAAGTTATTATTCCGAGATCGAATTTTATTTTTAAAAAAGATGATAAAGTGGTTTTTATTGTTAAAAAAGACTCTATCCCATTTGTTGAAAATATTTTTAGATTAAGTTCAGTTTAATTTAATGTTTAGGCTCCAAATTAAATATTTAAGTTTTTTTTTTATATTAGTATCGATTTTATCTTTTTTTAATATTATCTATTCCTATTATCTCAATTTGTATTTAAATTTAGATACTTATTACTTAAGCTTTTTTGTTTCTCTAATAATATCTATTTTATTTTACAAATTGAAGCTTCCTGATAAAAAGATTTCTATTTTTGATAAAATTCTTACTGTTTTTTTTGGTTACATCTTAATCCCACTAGTTTTAAGTATACCATTCTACTTTAGTATTTATAATTTAACTTTTTTAAATTCTTTTTTTGAGGCAATTTCAGGTTTTACTTCTACAGGTTTTACGATTTTTGATAACATTAAACATATTGATCAAAGTCTAATATTATGGAGATCATCAACACAATGGATTGGTGGTTTATATTTTCTATTTTCAATTATTTTTCTCATTGATATTTATGATGAAAGTTTTAAAAAAACTTTAACAAATTTTATCTCTTTTGATAGTTCAGAAGTATTTAAGCAAGCAATAAAAATTTTCTTTTTATATTCAGGTTTAACTTTACTAATTTTTATAATTCTTAATATTTTCAATGTTAGAAGTTTTGACTCTTTAAATTTAGCTTTTTCATTAATTTCATCTGGTGGTTTTATTCCAGCTAATGATTTATCTTTAATTATAAAAGAAAATTCGCAAGTTATTATTCTATCATTTCTTATGTTGTTTTCTTTTTTCAGTATTTTTTTTATTTATAACCTTCTTTTTTTTAAGAAAAAAAATATTAATTTTTTTTATGAAGATCTTCATTTAATAATTTACTATATTTTTATAGTAACAATTTTTTTGCTTTTTTTTAGTTTTAATACAAATTTCTCTCACAATTTATTAGCGCTATCTAGTAGTATATCTAATATTGGTTTTACTTTAGAAACATCACAAACAAACATGAGTTTTGTATTTTTGATTTTAGTGATTATTGGAGGATCCTTTTTTTCTACTAGTTCTGGATTAAGATTTATTAAAGTTTATTCATTATTTAAATATTCGCTTAATCAAATTTTGTCCTTCAGTAAGCCAAAAAATGTTTTTATGAATAGGTTAATATTTACAAAAATAAATTTTGATTTTAATGAAATAAATAAGTATTTTTTAACAATTCTAATTTTTATTCTTTCATTTTTTACTCTTACATCTTTACTTTCATTAAGTGGAATTGAATTTGAAAATTCAGTTAAATTGTCAATATTAACACTAATGAATACAGTAAATTCTTCAATCTACGGTATAGATGTATTTAGTTTTGAAAATCTTAGTTTTTTTACAAAATACTGTCTAATTTTATTTATGATAGTTGGAAGAATTGAATTATTAACAATTATGTTAATTATAAAAAAATTTCTTTTTAAAAACTAATTTATTGTTGTATATCTATGATCTCAAAAGCGCCCTTAGCTCAGCTGGATAGAGCATCGGTTTTCTAAACCGAGGGTCGTAGGTTCGAATCCTTCAGGGCGCGCCATTTTCCAGGAAATTTATATGAATTTCACAAGATTTAGCTTGACTAAAATCTGTGAAATTTACTAATCGTAATGAAATTTCCCTTGAAGAGAGTTTTCTTACATGCTTAAATTATGAATATTCAAAACGTTGTTTTGAATTATTTGTTAACAAATAAATAATAACAAAAGGAAGAATAATGTTTAAATACATAAAACAATTAACTTCTTTAGTTGCTATGGTAGCTGTGTTGTTTACTTTTACAACAGAGTCTATGGCTGCTAAAAAATCTAAAACACTTAAAAACACTCAAAAAAAGGGTTTTGTAAGATGTGGAGTATCTCAAGGTCTTCCAGGATTTTCTAATGCTGATGCAGCAGGAAATTGGACTGGTGTTGACGTTGACGTATGTAGAGCGGTAGCTGCTGCAGTATTAGGTGATGCGAATAAAGTAAAATTTACACCACTAAGTGCTAAAGAAAGATTCACAGCTCTTACTTCTGGTGAGATTGATATCTTATCAAGAAACACAACTTGGACTCTTTCTAGAGATGCGGATATCGGACTTACTTTCGTAGGTGTGAACTTTTACGATGGACAAGGTTTCATGGTAAGAAAAAGTTCAGGTATCACTTCAACAAGCCAATTCAAAAATGGTATCTCAGCTTGTACAAATATTGGTACAACAACTGAGTTAAATATGAGAGATTTCTTTAACTCTAAAGGAATTTCTTATGAGCCAGTTGCTTTTGAAAAAGCTGACGAAGTTGTAGCCGCTTACGATGCTGGTAGATGTGATACTTACACTACTGATAAATCTGGTTTAGCTGCTCAAAGAACTAAAATGAAGAACCCTGATGAACACATTGTGTTACCAGAAACTATTTCTAAAGAACCTTTAGGACCAGTTGTAAGACAAGGTGATGCAGTTTGGGAAGATATCGTTAGATGGTCTTTGAACACTATGATTGAAGCTGAAGAATACGGCATTACATCAGCTAATGCAGACATGATGAAAACTTCTGATAACCCAGCAATCAAAAGATTAGTTGGAGCAGAAGGTGAATTAGGTGCTGCTTTTGGCTTAGATAATGACTGGAGCTTAAGGATTATCAAGCAAGTTGGTAACTACGGTGAAAGTTATAAGAGAAATATAGCTGACACTGGAATTTTACCAGACAGAGGTCCAAACCAATTATGGACTAAGGGCGGAATACTTTACGTTCCACCTGCAAGATAATTGTAGTTTAAATTAGTTAAAAAGGGCTAGATTTTTCTAGCCCTTTTTTTATAAACTCATATATTATCGCAATTGTGAATTTTAAACTAAAAGATATTGTTCCCCAATTAATCACAGTAATTGCTGTAGTCTTAATTTTTGGTTTTTTTACCTATAATGCTCAAATCAATATGGAAAATAGAGGTATTGATTTTGGTTATGGTTTTTTATCCCAAGAGTCTTCATTTGATGTACAGTTTTCTTTAATTGAATACGACGGTTCTCATTCTTATTTTAGAGCATATTTAGTTGGATTACTAAACACCATACTTGTTTCTGTAATTGGTATTATAATTGCAACTATTCTTGGAGTAATTGTTGGTGTCGCAAGATTATCTCCTAATTATTTAATAAATAAATTTGCAGCGTTTTATGTTGAATTTTTTAGAAATATCCCATTATTATTACAAATTTTCTTTTGGTATTTTGCTGCTTTAAGGGCTTTGCCACTTCCACAAGATGCTGAAGCAATGTTTGGAGTTTTTTTTCTAACGATAAAAGGTTTGTATGTTCCGGCATTTATTTGGCAGAATTTTAATATTTTCTTTTATTCAATTATAGCCGTAATTATAGCAACCATCGTTATAAAAACTTATGCGAAAAAGGTTCAGGAAAACCAAGGTAAACAAATTCCAGTTTTTTTAATCTCTATAGGATTGATATTTATTCTTCCACTTTTAAGTTTTTTGATTGGTGGCGTAAGACTTTCTTTTGAAGTTCCTGTTTTAAAACAATTAGCAACAACATCTTTTATATACGAAGGTGGAGTAAGTTTACCTCCAGAATTAATTGCATTAACATTATCTTTATCTTTATATACAGCAACATTTATTGCAGAATGTGTTAGAGCTGGAATTCAAGGTGTTGGTAAAGGTCAAAAAGAGGCAGCAGCATCCATCGGACTTACTCCCAATCAAGTGCTTAAATTAGTCATTATGCCTCAAGCTTTGAGAATAATAATTCCTCCAACAACTAACCAATATTTAAATTTAACCAAAAATTCATCTTTAGCAGCAGCGATTGCTTATCCAGATTTAGTGTTAGTCTTTGCGGGAACGGCGTTGATGCAAACAGGTAAGGCTATAGAGATAGTATCAATCACTATGTTTACTTATCTTACTTTAAGTATTTCAATCTCAATTTTAATGAATTGGTATAACAAAAAAATAGCTATTGAGGAGAAATAATGTCTAATATTAATTTTTTAAAACCTGATAAAGCCAATCTTAATACTTTTTTATATCTTGGTTCTTTTTTGTTTTTTATAAGTATCTTAGATGTTTTCTTAAATTCTTTTTTTAGATTGAATTTAATAGGTTTTTTACCTAATTTTTTAAGTTTTTTATTACCTCTTCTCCTTGGTTTTGTTGGTCTTTATTTTATTAGAATAGAGTATAGCGGTATTAAAAACTTAGATCTTTTAAACAAACACATAAATACAAATAATTTTAATGCAGTTTTATCTTTGTTGATAATATTTATAATAATAAAATCTCTCCCACCTATATTAAGTTGGTTTGTAATTGATGCAAGTTTTGCAGGAGATTCTAAAGATGTTTGTACAGGCTCTGGTGCTTGTTGGACATATATAAAAGTTTGGATGAGAAGATTTATGTACGGAATGTATCCAAATGCTGAGCAATGGAGAATTAATTTATCTTTTGTGGCTTTAGTGCTGCTTGGTTCTGTTGGATACTTTGCTACTGACAAATTTAAGAAATATTTAACACTTTATTACGTTGTCATTTATCCTTTGATTGCATTCTTATTTATCTTCTTTTTTATTTCAGGTGGTCCAGTATTTTTTGATTTTTCTTATGGAATAATTGCTGCAATATTATCAATTATAATTGGTTTTTTTATCCCAAGTAAATTTAAATTTTATTACTTTTTGATTGTTCCCTTAGCACTTTATGTAATTTTAAAATATTTTCTCTTTTTTGAGGAATATATTGAACTTGGAAAATTAGATGGTTTGAATTGGGTTGAAACTGGTGCTTGGGGAGGACTATCTTTAACATTCATAATTTCTTTTTTCTGTCTGATTTTCTGTTTTCCAATTGGAATGGCTTTTGCACTTGGACGAAGATCAGAATTTCCATTAATAAGATATATATCAGTTGGTTTTATTGAATTTTGGAGAGGTGTTCCACTTATAACAGTTTTATTTATGTCTGCTGTTATGTTTCCAATGTTTTTACCAGAAGATTTTTTTATAGATAAATTAGTAAGAGCCATAATTGCTATTTCTTTGTTTGAAGCAGCATATGTTGCTGAAGTTATTAGAGGTGGCTTACAAGCCTTACCAAGAGGTCAATACGAAGCTGCAAAATCTTTAGGTATGGGTTATTGGAAAATGCATATTTTTGTAATTTTACCCCAGGCTCTTAAATTGGTTATACCTGGAATAGCAAATACTTTTCTAGCACTAGTAAAAGACACTCCATTAATTTTTGTTGTGGGATTATTGGAAATAGTTGGAATGTTAAATTTAGCTAAAACAAATCCGAAATGGTTAGGATTTGCAATGGAAGGGTATGTATTTGCTGCAATAATTTTCTGGATTATTTGTTATGCAATGAGTAAATATAGTTATAATCTAGAACAAAAATATAAAACAGATAGATAGAATTTATGTCAGAAAGCATCATACAAATAAGCAACATGAATAAATGGTTTGGTGATTTTCAAGTTTTAAAGGGAATAAACTTAGAGGTAAAACCAAAACAAAAAATTGTTGTTTGTGGTCCATCAGGCTCTGGTAAGTCTACATTAATTAGATGTATTAACAGATTAGAGGAACATCAAGAAGGTAATATAGTTGTAGATGGAACTGAATTAACAGAGGATACAAAAAACATAGAGCAAATTAGAGCTGAAGTAGGAATGGTGTTCCAACAATTTAATTTATTTCCTCACTTATCTATTTTAGATAACTGCACATTAGCGCCTATTTGGGTTAAAAAAATGCCAAAAAAAGAGGCAGAAGAATTAGCATTAAAACATCTAGAAAGAGTACAAATTCTCGATCAAGCACAGAAATATCCAGGACAATTATCTGGTGGACAACAACAAAGAGCAGCTATCGCAAGAGCTTTATGTATGGAACCAAAAATAATGCTTTTTGATGAGCCTACATCAGCTTTAGATCCTGAAATGATAAAAGAAGTGTTAGATGTTATGGTTAATTTAGCAAAACAAGGTATGACCATGATTGTTGTAACTCACGAAATGGGTTTTGCAAAAGAAGTTGCGGATCAAATGATTTTTATGGATGAGGGAATGATAGTTGAAAAAGCTGATACGAAAGAATTTTTTGCTAATCCAAAGAGCGATAGGACCAAACTTTTTCTCAGCCAGATACTATAGTTCAAGCTAAATTCAAGAAATATTTCTCTAATTATAGATGAAGTAATGCTTGACATATTTCCAGTAATACGGGTTTTTCACCAAAAAAAATAAAAATTTATTGTTGCAGTAGGTATTAAAAACTTGTTCAATTAGTTTTTTAAAAAATTAAGAGGGGTCTTAATGGAAGATAATTTTAATAAGCATTTAGGCAATAAGCTTAAGCTTAGAAGACTAGCACTAGGTTTAACTCAAACTAAAGTAGCAAAAGCAATAAACGTTACATTTCAACAAATTCAAAAATATGAAAAAGGTACTAATGGAGTAAGTTCAATTAGATTACTGCAATTATCGAACTATCTTAAAGTGCCAATAAACTATTTTTTCGAGGATTTTTCAGAATATCTTGTGAATTTAGAGAAATCACAAGAAGGGCACATGAATGTAAATTATAATTTTTTAGTGAAACTATATTCTGAGTTAAATGCTGATCAAAAATTAAAGTTTAATAAATCATTACAGGTAGGCAATAATAATATTTCAAAGGTCGGATAATTTTTGGCTCCTCGGGCAGGACTCGAACCTGCGACCAATTGATTAACAGTCAACTGCTCTACCAACTGAGCTACCGAGGAATATTAAAATCTCAACTTACTTTTTTTTTTCACTAAAACAAGATTTTTTTTGGAGGCAACGCCCGGAATCGAACCGGGATACAAGGATTTGCAATCCTCTGCGTAACCATTCCGCCACGTTGCCATATGTTTTAGAAGATAGCTACATTGAGTTTTATATAAAATATTTGCAATTAGTCTATTAAATAACGTTTTAATTTGATTATTGTTAATTTAGATTATTAAATTATAAACTAATAACACCCATGATAAGCGATAAATATATACATTCAAAAGTTGAAGATAAAATTTATAGTTACTGGGAAAAGAATAAATTATTTAAACCTCAAAAAAATTCAAAAAAATTTTCAATTGTAATACCACCGCCTAATGTAACTGGAAGTTTACATATGGGCCATGCTTTAAATAATTCAATTCAAGATTTATTAGTCCGGTATTATCGTATGAATAATTATGAAACATTATGGCAGCCAGGAACTGATCATGCTGGTATAGCCACCCAAGCACTTGTTGAGAAAAAACTTGAAAAAGAGAATTTAAGTAAAATTGACCTTGGTAGAGAAAGATTTATCGAAAAAGTATGGGAGTGGAAAAATGAGTATGGAGATATAATTATCAATCAGCTTAAAAAATTAGGCTGCTCATGTGATTGGTCAAGAAATGCATTCACCATGGATGCAAACTTATCAAAATCAGTAATTAAGGTTTTTGTAGAATTACATAAAAAAAAATTAATTTATAAAGCTGAAAAACTTGTAAATTGGGATACTGTTTTAAAAACTGCGATTTCAGACTTAGAAGTAGATCAAAGAGAAATGAACTCTAAGATTTACTATATAAGATATCCAATTGATAAATCCTCAGAATTTATCACTATTGCTACAACTAGACCTGAGACAATGCTAGGAGATACTGCGATTGCAGTAAATCCAAAGGATAAAAGATATAAAAAATATGTTGGTAAAACTGTCACAATACCAATCGTAGGTAGAAAAATAAAAATTATTAAGGATAATTATGCTGATCCAGAACAAGGAACTGGAGCATTAAAGATAACTCCAGCTCATGATTTTAATGACTATGATGTTGGTCAAAGAAATAAATTAGAAATAATTAATATTTTTACTGAAGAAGGAAAAATAAATAATAATGCCCCTCACGATTATATAGGTTTAGATAGATTTGATGCTCGTAAAAGAATATTAAATGAACTTAAAGAAAAAGATTTTTTTGTTAAAGAAGAAAACATAAAAAATAAAGTTCCTTACGGTGATAGATCTAATTCCGTTATAGAACCTTATTTAACAGAACAATGGTTTGTTGATGCAAAAAAATTAGCTATAAAAGCAAAAAAAATAGTTAAGTCAAAAAAAACAAATTTTTTTCCCACTAATTGGTCAAAGACTTATTTTCAATGGATGAACAATATAGAACCATGGTGTATCTCAAGACAATTATGGTGGGGACATCAAATACCAGCCTGGTACGGACCAGATAAAAAAATATTTGTTGCAGTAAATGAAAATGAAGCAAGCAAACAAGCTAAAAAACATTACAAAAAAATTGTTAAATTAACCAGAGATCCTGATGTTTTAGATACCTGGTTTTCTTCAGGTTTGTGGCCATTTGCAACTTTAGGATGGCCAGATAAAAAAGATTATGTAAAAAAGTTTTATCCAACAACTGTTTTAGTTACTGGTTTTGATATTATATTTTTCTGGGTTGCAAGAATGATTATGTTTGGAATGGAATTTTTAAATAAAGAACCTTTTAAAGATATTTACGTACATGCTTTGGTAAGAGACGAAAAAGGACAAAAGATGTCTAAGTCAAAAGGAAATGTTATTGATCCATTAGATTTGATAGAAAAATATAGTGCTGATGCTTTAAGATTTACTTTACTTTCAATGGCCTCACCAGGAACAGATGTAAAGCTTTCTGAAGAAAGAGTAAAGGGTTATAGAAATTTTTTAAATAAACTATGGAATGCTAACAATTTTTTAATAACAAATAAATGTGACTTTAATAAAACAGATAAGGCTCCAAAAACAACATTAAATATTAATAAATGGATTTATTCTGAGTTAATAAGTATTAAGAATAAAATTCAAAAAAATATTGAAGATTATAGATTTGATGAGGCTGCTAAGAATGCCTATCAATTTGCATGGCATTCATATTGTGATTGGTACATCGAACTTTCTAAAACAATTCTTTATTCTGAGGATAAAAAGGCAAAAAAAGAGGTAAAAGAGGTATCAGCTTACATTTTCAAACAAATATTAGTGATGCTTCATCCGTTTATCCCTTTTGTAACTGAAGAGATATGGCTGAAAAACAAGTTTGATAAATCCAATAAGAATTTTTTGATGTATAAAAATTGGCCTTCAGGCAAAGTAAAAAAAGATCAGTCTCAAAAAGACGTAGAAAAGATAATAAATATAATCTCAGAATTGAGGTCATTTAAAAATGAATTAAATGTAAGTCCAGGCTCATATGTGGACGTATCAATTAATAAAGTGGCAAAAAAAAATAAGTCCTTAATGAATCATAATGAGATAGTCCTCAAAAGATTAGGGCGAATAAATAATTTTTTTGATAGAGATCAAGATAAACCCTCTGCTACACTGGTAATTTCAGGTGATATTTTCAAAGTATATTTCGATGAAAATGTTGATCTAAATCTAATAAAAGAAAATTTACAAAAAAGACAAAGCAAATATCAGCAAGAATTAGATAAGATTTCACAACGATTATCTAATAAAGGATTTGTAGATAGGGCACCAAAAAATATTGTTGAACAAGAAAAAACTAACTATAGTAACTTAAAAGATAATATCAAAAAAATATCTTTAACAATTGAAAGTTTATAATGCGGAAGTTTAATAAAAAAAAATTACCAAGCAGACATACATCTTTAGGCCCTGATAGAGCACCTCATAGATCTTTTTATTATGCAATGGGCGAGACTGAAAAAGATGTTTCTAAACCATTTATAGGGGTTGTATCAACATGGAATGAAGCAGCTCCCTGTAATATTGCCTTAATGAGACAAGCTCAATCAGTTAAAAAGGGTGTGAGAGCCTCAGGAGGAACTCCCAGAGAATTTTGTACGATTACAGTCACTGATGGTATTGCAATGGGTCATGAGGGAATGAAATCCTCATTAATCTCAAGAGAAGTAATAGCAGATAGTGCTGAATTGACCGTAAGAGGTCATTGTTACGATGCATTAGTAGGTATCGCAGGTTGTGATAAGTCTTTACCAGGTTTAATGATGTCAATGGTAAGATTAAATGTACCAAGTGTTTTTATTTATGGTGGATCAATACTTCCAGGAAAATATAAAGGTAAAGATGTAACTGTTGTAGATGTTTTTGAGGCTGTTGGAAAACATTCATCAGGTCAAATGTCAGCAAAAGAATTAAGAAAATTAGAATTAGTTGCATGTCCAACAGCTGGGGCTTGTGGCGGACAATTTACTGCTAATACTATGGCATGTGTATCAGAAGCAATCGGTTTAGCATTACCTTACTCTGCTGGTACACCAGCACCATACGAAGAAAGAGATAAGTATGCAAAAGCAAGTGGGCGAATGGTTATGGAATTATTAGCTAAAAAGATTAAACCTAGAGATATTGTTACAAGAAAAGCTTTAGAAAATGCTGCAACAATTGTTGCTGCAACAGGTGGTTCAACTAACGCAGCATTACATTTACCAGCTATAGCAAATGAAGCTGGTATTAAATTTGATTTAATGGATGTTGCAAAAATATTTAAAAGAACACCTTATCTTGCAGACTTAAAACCAGGTGGAAAATATGTTGCAAAAGACATGTGGTTAGCAGGTGGTGTACCAATGTTATTAAAAACTTTGTATGATGGTGGTTATATTTATGGTGACTGTATGACAGTGACTGGTAAAACAATGAAGGAAAATTTAAAGAGAATTAAATTTAATCCAAAACAAAAAGTTTTAAGAGCTTATAACAGACCGTTGTCACCTGATGGAGGTGTTGTTGGATTAAAAGGTAATTTAGCTCCAGAGGGTGGAATTGTAAAAATTGCAGGATTAAAAAAATTACAATTTACTGGAAGAGCAAGATGTTTTGATAATGAAGAAAGTGCAATGAAAGCTGTTCAAAGTAGAAAATATAAAGATGGTGATGTGATCATTATTAGATATGAAGGACCAGTTGGTGGACCAGGTATGAGAGAAATGCTTTCAACAACAGGTGCAATTTATGGTCAAGGTAAAGGAGAAAAAGTTGCTTTAATTACTGATGGAAGATTTTCAGGAGCAACAAGAGGCTTTTGTGTGGGTCACGTGGGACCAGAGGCTGCTTTAGGTGGACCTATCGCTCTTTTACGAAATGGTGATATTATTGATATTGATGCTAAAAAAGGGACAATTAATGTTCGATTAACAAGAGCACAATTAGCTTCAAGAAGAAGAAAATGGAAAGCTAGAAAATCTGATTTTGGATCAGGAACACTTTGGAAATATGCACAAACTGTTGGACCTGCATATTTAGGAGCCCCAACTCATCCAGGTAAGAAAAAAGAAGTTAAGGATTACTCAAAAATTTGATGAAAATTCGCCCAGTTATTTTATGTGGTGGCGCTGGAACAAGACTTTGGCCAAAAGCTAAAAAACATCAAGCAAAACAATTTATCGATTTTGGTAATTGGACCTTATTGGGAAAGACTTTAGAGAGAGTTAAAGCATCTATATATGATGCACCAATTATAAGCACTAATGCAAAATATTTAAGACAAGTAAAACAACATTTAAAAAAACACAAAATAAGAAAATTCAAGATAGTTTTAGAGCCAGCAAAAAGAAATACTGCACCCGCTATATTAAGTACGGCTTTAATTAAAGACATTCCAAACGAACAACCATTAATTTTTTTGGCTGCTGATCATTTGATAGAAAAAGTTGGTTTATTCAATAAAGCTATCAAAAAAAATCAAAAGAAACTTACTCAAAATAATATCTTTATTTTTGGTATTAAACCCAAAATGCCTTCAAGTGAATTTGGTTATTTTTTAACCAGAAATAACAAAGTATCTAAATTTGTAGAAAAACCCAAAGAGGCTAAAGCTAAACAAATAATAAGTAAAAAAGGTTATTGGAATTCTGGAATGTTTTATTTGAGAAAAGACTCAATCATTAATAATTTTAAGAAATACCAACCAAATATTTATAGAAATTGTAACAAAGCTGTAACAAAAGCAAAATATAAAAGTAATGTGTACTATTTAAATAAACAAGCATTTACCAAAGCAACAGCTAAGTCTTTTGACTATGCAATATTAGAAAAAACTAAAGATATAAATGCGATCAAATTAGATATTCCTTGGTCTGATTTAGGATCTTGGAAAGAAATTTGTAAAATGTATGGAAGAAATAAAAGACAATACTTTAAAAAGAAAAATGTATTCCATAGACCTTGGGGTAGTTATGTAAATCTATTTAATGGCAAGGAATTCCTAATAAAAGAATTATATGTAAAACCCAAAGGCATATTAAGTCTTCAAAAACATCATCACAGAGCTGAACACTGGGTAGTTACTCATGGTAAACCTAAAATTACTTTAAATAAGAAATATTTTATTATGAAACCCGATGAAACTATTTTTATTCCATTAGGTTCAATCCATAGAATAGAAAATCCCTATAAAAAACCAGTTAAAATAATTGAAGCTCAAGTAGGCTCGATTTTAAAAGAAACAGATATAGTGAGATATCAAGATATTTATGGCAGAGTAAAATAATTATTTTACAAGAAAATTCACTTTTTTATTTGATAGATTTAAATGAATTTTTTTATATGAACCAAAATTATCTCCATCAATTTGAACAGGTATCAAATCATTTCCATCAATTGTAATGTTTTGTGAATAAGTAGTAATAACATTTTTATTTTTACTTAAATCACCATTAAGAATTATTAAAAATATAGAATATAATAAATTGATCCTAGTTAAATCCTTAAATATATATGTGACTATTTTATTTTCAAAAATATTTGTTTTATTTATTTTATGATGTCCAGCGTAATATTTGGTATTTGAAGATAATATCCAGTCTGCTTGATAAAATTGTCCATCAAAAGTAACATTTAATTTTTTATTATTCATAAACAAGAAATATTGAAAACCTTTGATACCAAATATCACTTTTCCAAGAATTTTTTTAATTTTTGAATTAATTGAATGAACAATTTTTGCATCCCATCCTATACCAGCCATTAAAAAGAAATAATTCTCGTTAATTTTTACAAGATTAGAGGATTTATAATTATTAGAAATCAATACATTGACTATATCATCAATCTTTTTATTCATTGATAATTCAGCTTGTAATAAATTTGCTGTCCCAGCAGGTATATAGCCTATAGCAAAATCGTCTTTAAAATTAAAATCATTCTTTATTAATTCATTAATTGCAAAAGAAACAGATCCATCTCCACCAGCAACTATTAATCGATCATAATTTTTTTGATTAAAGTTTTTAAAAATTTTCTTAGCTTGATTTATTGTTTTGGTCTCAAAGTATTCTACTGAATTATTTTCTTTTAACTTAGATAAAACCCTATTTATGAATTTTGATTTTCTTCCAGAGGAAGAGTTTTGATTGTAAATTAAACAATACAACATAATTAATCCTTAAAAAATTTTTAACAAATTTGTAACATTTAAATGAGATAAGAAATACATGATTCGTGTTACAGTTGTATTAAAATATAGGCCTTTAAATGCCTAACATACTTAAATACAAAAGCATTTTTATTTCTGATGTGCATTTGGGTACCAAGGGTTGTCAGGCGAAAAAACTTTTAGAGTTTTTTAAAAACTCAAGATCTGAAAATCTTTATCTTGTAGGAGACATTATAGATGTCTGGGAAATGCAAAAAAGTTTTTTTTGGCCTCAAGAACATAATGATGTAATCCAAAAAATTTTAAGAAAAGCAAGACATGGCACTAAAGTTTTCTATATTATGGGCAACCATGATGAAATGTTAAGAAAATTTATTCCAATGAATTTTGGTGACATCCATATGGTTAATAGAGTTATTCATGAGACAAATGCTGGAAAAAAATATGTTGTTGTTCATGGTGATGCTTGGGATGGTGTTATGAAACATGCTAAATGGCTATCTAAACTTGGATCAATAGCTTACAATTTATTGTTACAAATAAATGTAATAATTAATTTCTTTAGAAGGTTGAGAGGAAAAGAATATTGGTCTCTTGCAAAATATTTAAAATATAAGGTTAAGAACGCCGTCAAATATATTGGTGAATATGAAAAAACACTCTCAGATTATGCAAAAAGAAAAAAATTTGATGGAATAATTTGTGGCCATATCCATCATGCTGAGGATAGAGATTTTAATGGGGTCAATTATTTAAATTGTGGAGACTGGGTAGAATCTTGCACTGCATTAGCCGAAAATTACGATGGTAGCTTTGAAATATTATATTGGGATAAAATAAGAGAACAATATTTAGACACTCAAGAAATAATTAAACCTATTAAAAATGAAGACTTAAAAAAAGCTTCGTAATTAATGAAAATTTTAATCGCAACAGATGCATATTTTCCACAAGTAAATGGTGTTGTAAGAACCTTGCATGAAACAGGTAAAATTTTAAAAGAACAAGGTCATAGAATAGAATACATCACACCAGAATTATTTTTAACTTTTCCGATGCCAAAATATAATGAAATTAGAATATCTATTAATGTTTGGCCAAGAGTTGGTAGCTTAATAAAGAAAATAAAACCTGATGCAATTCATATAGCTACTGAAGGTCCTATAGGGACTATGGCAAGAAGATATTGTTTGAAGAATAAACTAAAGTTTACCACAAGTTTTCATACAAGATTTGATAAATATCTTAAGCTTTACTTTCCTATTATACCTGCAAAATGGGCTGAAAAATTCTTAGCAAACTTTCATAACAAGGCTGAGAGAATCTTAGTAACAACAGAATCTATGAGAAAAGAATTAATCGATATAGGTATAGATAATAATAAAATGATTACTTGGACAAGAGGAGGCAATCATGGAGCTTTTAAGAGTCCGAAAAAAATTGATTTACCACATAAAAGACCGATTTGGATTTATGTTGGAAGAGTTGCAGTTGAAAAAAACATAAGAGCTTTTTTAGAATGTGATTTAGAGGGTACAAAAATGATAATAGGAAAGGGACCTGATTTAAAAAAATTAAAAAAAGAATTTCCTAAAGATATTTTTTTAGGAGAAAAAACAAACGGTGAATTAGCGTCTCATTTTGCATCTTCCGATGTTTTTGTATTTCCAAGTAAAACAGATACATTTGGAATTGTAGTTTGTGAGTCTTTAAATTGCGGAACACCTGTAGCTGCTTATCCTGTTCCAGGTCCTAAAGATATATTTGAGGGTTCCAAAATAAATTGTTTAGATAATGATCTTAAAGTTTCAGCTCATAAAGCTTTGAAAGTTAATAGAAATGATTGTCTTGAATTTGCAAAAAAATTCACTTGGGAAGAAACAGCAAAAATATTTTTTAAATTTAAGTTTTCGCTGGTAAATAAATTTGAATTTCAGTTCCTTGGTTTTCCTCACTTAGAATCTCATAGTGTCCACGATGTTGAGTAACTATATGTTTAACAATAGCTAATCCTAAACCGGTTCCACCAACCTTGTTACTTTGTTCAAGATCTACCCTAAAAAATCTTTCTGTAATTCTAGAAATATATCTTTGAGGAATGCCAACACCTTCGTCTTTAATACTGATCATAAAATTTTTTTCTAACAATTTACCATCGCTAATTTTGCTTGATATAAAAATAGACTTATTTTCCTTTGAATACTTAATTGCATTATCTAAAAGATTAGAAAAAACAGTTTGTAATTTTTTTTCATCTCCAATAACAACTGTTGGATTGGCGAGAGATAAATTAATATTTAATTTCTTTCTTTTTAAAACAATCTCAAAATTACTGATGATTGTTTTGAAAAGATCATTTATATCAACTAAAGAGTTTGGCCTTATGTGTTCTTCTAATTCAATTCTTGTGAGTATTAAAAGATCATTAATTAAATTTTCCATTCTATTTGATTGATCAGTCATTATTTTCATAAATTTTTTTTTAGCCTTTTCATCATCAGACGCTGGGCCCTCAATTGTTTCTAGTGATCCTTTGATTGCCATTAAAGGTGTTCTTAATTCATGGCTTACATTTGCTACAAAATCAGTTTTAAATTTTTGTGCTTTTGTAATTTCAGTAAAATCTTTTAAAAATAACACAACAGAGTCTGGTTCAGTAAACAAATGAGTTGGGCCAGGAATAATATAAATTTTATAGAATTGATATGATGGGAGGT
>CABYLY010000013.1 GCA_902519945.1 uncultured Pelagibacteraceae bacterium | reverse complement strand
GGCTATGGCTATAGTTGGGGTGGATTTGAGAGTTTAGCGCTTCATCAAGAATTTAGAGAAACTGGTAAAAGGAAATATATGAACTTACCAAAAGATGAACATCTAGTAAGATTACATATAGGTCTTGAAGATCCTAATGATTTGATTGCTGATATCAAACAAGCTTTAAGACATTTAAGATGAGTTCTGAAAAATTTTTTCGCTCAAAAACAGCAATAGTAACTTTGTTTGCTGCATGCTTTGTTGTTCTGATTTCTTTGGGTGTTAGACAAACATTTGGTTTGTTCTTTATGGACTTCAACGAAAGTTTAAAGATAAGTAACACCGCATTTGGTTTTGCAATCGGGATGCAGATGTTGATGTGGGGTTTAACAGGTCCTATCTTCGGAGCTATAGCAGATAAATACGGAGGACATATAGCTATAATCGGAGCATTTATTTTTTATACTTTAGGCGTATATTTTTTATACACGGGTCCAAACACTGGAATATTTTTTCAAATCCATATGGGTTTATTAATCGGAATAGGTCTTGGTGGAACAGCAATAAGTATTCCCATGTCAGTTGTGGGGAAACATTTTCCATTATCTACAAGAACGATCGCTATGAGTTTTGTTACTGCTATTGGATCATTTGGTTACTTTCTTTCACCAATTTTCACTAATTTTTCTCTTACAGAGTTTGGTTGGAACTACACATTATTTGTCTTTTGCTTGTTTTTGTTATCCGGTTTAGTTGCAGCATATTTTGTGAGATCTCCATCTGAAACAGAAAGTGTTGAAAAAACTTCAGATCAATCTTTTAAGGAAGCTCTCTCAGAAGCTTTTAAAACTAAAAGTTATATTTTACTTGTATCTGGTTTTTTTGTGTGCGGCTTTCACATAACTTTGGTGGGAACGCATGTTCCAAAATATGTAATAGATAGAGGACTTGAAGATTGGACTGCAGCAGCAATTTTATCTTTAATCGGTTTATTCAATATTTTTGGCTCATTATTAAGTGGCTACCTCTCTGCAAAAATGAGTAAAAAAATTATCCTTAGTACAATTTACTTTTTAAGAGGTGTTTCTATAATTTTTTTCATATTTATGCCCGCAAGTAATATCAATGCATTTTTATTTGGTGCAAGTTTTGGTTTTTTATGGCTATCAACAGTGCCCGCAACAAGTGGAATTGTAGCTCACCTATTTGGGACAAAATATTTAGGTCTTCTATATGGAATTGTATTCTTAAGTCACCAAGTTGGATCTTTTTTTGGGGCTTATCTAGGGGGTTTATTTTATGATCTATATGGGTCATATGATTATGCGTGGTATTTAGCAATTGCATTATCAGTTTTTGCAGCAATAATTCATTTACCAATAAGAGAAGAACCAGTTTTAAGATTAAAAACAGAATAATTTGAACAAATTAAATCAATTAATAGAGATACATCAGTCAGGAAAACCTTATATTATTTATAAATCTAAAAAAGGATTTAATATTTATACTAATTTCTCAAAAAAAATTATTTTAAATAATAAAAATATTAAAAGTTTTTTGACTAAAAAAAATAAAAAGAAATCAAAAGATACCGATCTTTTTATTGGTTTTTTTGGATTTGAGTTATTAAATAATCTAATTGATGTTAAAATCCCAAAACAAAAGAATCTAAACTTTCCCAAAGGGATTTTCTATAAACCAGAAAAAAAGATTAAACTTAGCAACAAATTAAATTTTAATTTTGAAACTTTTAAATCAGGCAATTTTAAAATAAATATTAATAGAAAAAATTATACGAAAATATTCAATAAATTTAAGAAAAAAATAAAAAGCGGTGAAACATACCAAATTAAAATTTGTACTAAATATAAAACAAAGTCGAAAATTAATCCTTTAGATTTTTTTTCGAGGTTATCTAATACTAATCTAGCTCCCGAGGCTTTTATGATTAAAGATGATAATTACTCAATAATTAGCTGCTCTCCAGAAACTTTAATTACAAAAAAGGGGAGTGATATATCTACAAAACCAATAGCCGGAACTGTAAAAAAAACTAAGCATTTAACTAAAATAAAAGCATTAAATTATTTTAGAAAAAATTTAAAAGAAACTAAAGAGCACAATATGATTGTTGATATGGAAAGAAACGATTTATCAAGAATTTGTAAAGTAGGGACTGTAAAAATATCTAAACAAAAAATTGTAGAAGAATATAAAGACCTTTTTCATTATGTTAGCCTTATCAAGGGAAAATTAAAAAAAGATATAAATAATTTTGAAATAATTAAATCAATGATGCCAGGTGGTTCAGTCATTGGGTGTCCAAAGATAAATACTCTTAATCTTTTAAATAATCAGGAAAAAGAAAATAGAAATATTTATACTGGAAGTTTTGGTTACATAAAATTTAATGGTGATATGAGATTTAATATCATTATACGTTCAATTTTGAATTTTAAAAATATATCTGAAATTTCAGTTGCTTCAGGTGTTGTTGTAGATAGTAATGCTAATCATGAATTTAATGAGAATTTTCTCAAAGCTAAAGCGTTAATAGATTTATTTAAATGATTTACGTAATCGATCATAACGATTCCTTTACTCATAATGTAGTTCACCAATTTGCCTTATTTGATAAAGTAGAGTGTGATAATTATGATAAAATTAGTGAAAATAAAATTAAGCGAGCATCAACAATAGTTTTCTCACCAGGGCCAGGCAATCCTAAAAATTATCCAATCACTTCAAAAATTTATAAAAAATATAAAGGAAAAAAAAAGATAATTGGGATTTGCTTAGGGTTTCAACACATTTTATTTTGTGAAGGAGCAAAAATTGTTGAACAGAAAAAGATTTATCATGGTTTTCAATCAAATGTGAAAGTAATTAACAATAAATCTTTATTCAAAAAAGAAAAAATATTTAAAGTTGGTAGGTATCACTCTTTGAAGTTAAAAGAGCCTTTCAAATCTAATAATTTTGAGATAACTATGAGGTGTTTAAATTCAAAAGTCGCTATGGCATTTGAAAATCATAAGGAAAAAATATATGGATTTCAATTTCACCCGGAATCTTTTTTAACTATCAATGGTAACTTACTTATTAAAAAAATCTTATCTGCTTAAAGATTTAAAACAAATTGAATTTCAAGATCTTTGGGGAGGTCACGGAATTTTTACAACAATGTGGATTTTTGGTAAACCACCAAAAATTTTATTTTTTGATAATCATTTAAAAAATTTAATTTCATCCTTAAAAAAATATCGAATTAAAAAAAAATCTTTAAAAAAAGATATTTTAAAAATAATTAATAAAAATTTATCTAAAAAAAGGAAGTATAATCATTTATTGAGAATTGCTATAAATAAGAAAATTATTTCAATATCTTTAAGAAAAAGAGTTAAACCAAAATCAAATTTTAATTTAAAGTTAGTAAAATTCAAAAGAGAAAAACCAGAATTTAAAAATCTTAAATACAAAAAAATCTTATCATATTTATCTAGAATGGATAACTCTCAATCAGATATTGCATTGGTATCTAACAAGAAATTATTAGAAACTGGAACCTCAAATTTATTATTTGTCAAAAATCAAAAATTTTTTACACCTAAAAAATATTATTATGAGGGAAATACTTATAAATTTTTTAAAACCAAAATTAAAAAAATAATTAAGAAAGATATTTTGCTTAAAGAGATAAAAAATTATGATGAAATATTATTAATAGGATCTGGGAAAGGTGTTACTTCAGTTAGAACTATAAATGAGCTCAAATGGAAAAGAAAAAACCTTAAAAAATTTAAGTTTCTATCAAAACAATATGATGAAGTTATTAATAAATGCAATTCTTATAAATTTTAGGCTATGAAAGATCCAAACAATCCTTGTTTATTTTGTAATGTTAAAAAAACCGGATGTGTTCATGAAAATGAGTTGGCATATGTAAGCTATGACTCATATCCAGTTTCAGAACATCATTGTTTAATTATACCCAAAAGACATATAAAGGATTATTTTGATTTATCTAATGATGAATTAATTGCGTGTAATGATCTTATAAAAATTATAAAAAAAGAAATAACCAATAGAGATCCTTTAGTTAAAGGATTTAATCTAGGTACAAATATAGGAATTGTATCTGGTCAATCTATTTTACATTGTCATTTTCATCTGATTCCCCGTAGAGAAGGAGATGTAGATAATCCTCAGGGTGGAGTACGATCAGTCATCCCAAACAAACAACATTATAAAAGAAATAATTAGCCTGTTATAAAGACAAATTGACCCCAGTTTGTGGTTGAACTATAAATTCAACTATATATAAAACTTTAAAATTAATTCAAAATTTAACAAAAGGCGGAAATGTTAGGTAATAATCCTTTTTCAATTTTATCAGAGACAATTTCACCACTAGCAATGCAATCTTTTATCATTGCAATGGTTTTGTTAATTGCAGTTGGAACTATTATTCAAATGATACATCATAAAAATTTAACTTATTTTTTTAACAACGCAAAAAAAGCAAAACTATCAGCAACAAAAAAATTGGGTGTTGGAGAAAAGGTTTCCGTTATTGCAAAAACAACAGTTGTAGATATTGGCACAACCTCTGAATTAGGTTTTGGTAAAAGAAGATTAGCCCATGTTCTAGGTATGTATGGAACAATTTTATTTTGGGTTTCTTCGGTTATTTTAGTTTTTTGTTACACAGGTGCTGATAAACCAAGCTCTCAAACTTGGTCAATGGTTTGGCATGCAGGAGCAATCTTAACATGTTTAGGTGGATATTGGTTTTGGTTTTTTTTAAGAGTTGATGTCTCAGCAGAAGCACATCCTTGGTATAGAATCATTAAAGCTGATTTATTTGTTTTAGCATTACTTGCCTGTTCAACTTTTGGGTTAGCATGGTCTTACACTCAATTTAGTGGACAAACAGGATTATCATATTTATTTTTAATTTTATTTGTTGCATCTAATTTAATATTATTTGGTGGAGTATATTGGTCTAAATTTGCCCATATGTTCTATAAACCTGGAGCAGCAATTCAAAAAAATTTAGCAGAGGCTGATGGATCTAGAGATAATTTACCCCCGCCAGCTGACGCGCCTGAGCAATTTGGCCTGGGTATAAAAAGAGAAGAGCCAAAACATTATTAATATGCTAATAGAAAAGGAGTAAAATAAAAAAATTATGTCAACTTTTGTATACATGACAAGATGCGATGGTTGTGGACATTGCGTAGATATATGTCCATCAGACATCATGCATATTGATGAAAATATTAGAAGAGCGAAAAATATTGAACCAAATTTTTGTTGGGAGTGTTATTCATGTGTCAAAGCATGTCCCAATCATGCGATTGATGTTAGAGGGTATGCTGATTTTGCTCCAATGGGACACAGTGTTAGAGTTAGAAGAGAAGAAGAAAAAGGTACAATATCTTGGAAAATTAAATTTAGAAATGGTACAGAAAAAAACTTTGTGTCACCAATTACAACGAAACCTTGGGGAAAATTTATTCCTAAACTTGCTGAAGGCGATACACCTAATCAAGGAGAAATTAATTCACAAAGATTATATAGTGAGCCAGAGGGTTTAAATACCAATAAAGAATTACCATCAGTCCCTAAAGAGTCTTTCAAAAAAGGCGTTTATTATTAATGGCTAAGCATAAAACACACTATGAAGAATGTGATGTGTTAGTTGTTGGTGGTGGAATGGCCGGCACTGGAGCAACATTTGAGGCTAGACATTGGGGAAGAGATTTAAAAATTGTTTGTGTGGAAAAAGCGAACATTGATCGAAGCGGTGCGGTCGCACAAGGTTTATATGCAATCAATTGCTACATGGGTATGCAGTGGGATGAAAACCAGCCTCAAGACCATGTAAGATACGCTAGAAATGATTTAATGGGAATGGTTAGAGAAGATTTGGGTTATGATATGGCTCGTCATGTAGACTCTACTGTACATATGTTCGACGAATGGGGTCTTCCGATGATGAAGAATGAAAAAACAGGAAGATATCTAAGAGAAGGTAAATGGCAAATCATGATACATGGTGAAAGTTATAAGCCAATTGTTGCTGAGGCAGCAAAAAAATCTGCAGATAAAATTTATAATAGAATAATGGTTACACATTTATTAATGGACGAGTCTCAAGAGAATAGAATTGGTGGAGCAGTTGGTTTTAATATGAGAACTGGAGATTTTCATGTGTTTAGAGCTAAAGCTGTTATTGTCGCTGCTGGTGGGGCATCACACATATTTAAACCTAGAGCTGTTGGAGAAGGAATGGGAAGAACTTGGTATGCACCATGGAGTAATGGATCAGCTTATGCTTTACCTATTGCAGCAGGTGCAAAGATGACTCAAATGGAAAATAGAATTGTATTGTGTAGATTTAAAGATGGTTATGGACCTGTTGGAGCATACTTTTTACATTTAAAAACATATACACAAAATGCCAATGGCGAAAACTATGAAAAAAAATGGTACGATCAAACTAAAGAATTAGTAGGTGAGTATATTGATCATCACCCAACTCCTACTTGTTTAAGAAATCACGCATTTATTCAAGAGGTTGCTGCAGGAGGCGGACCTATACACATGGTAACTAAAGAGGCTTTTCAAGACCCTCATTTAGAAACTGTGGGTTGGGAAAACTTTTTAGGGATGACAGTTGGTCAAGCGGTAGTTTGGGCGTCACAAAATATTGATCCAAAATATACAAATCCAGAACTCACCACATCTGAGCCGTACGTAATGGGTTCACATGCTACATGTTCTGGAGCATGGGTTAGTGGACCAGAAGATTTATCTCCTCCAGAATATTTCTGGGGCTATAATAGAATGTTAACTATTGATGGACTTTTTGGTGCAGGAGATACAGTAGGTGGTAGTGCTCACAAATTTTCATCAGGCTCATTTACTGAGGGAAGATTAGCAGCAAAAGCTGCAGTAAAGTATATTGAAGATAAAAAAGCCGAGGGAATAAATGTTTCAGACAAACAATGTGATGATTTTAAAAAAGCAGTTTATAAACCTTTAGATACTTACACGGTTGCTCAAAACGAGATCACAGGTGGAACAGTTTCCCCAAGCTATATTTCACCCATTCAAGGTCTTCAAAGACTTCAAAAAATTATGGATGAATATGTAGGAGGCATTACATCTAACTACATGACAAATGGTAATTTATTAAAAAAAGCCCTTGAGTTGTTAGATTGGCTTCAAGAGGATTTGGAAAATGTAGGAGCTGAAGATTACCATCAATTAATGAGAGCATGGGAGTTAAAACACAGAGCTTTGACGTCCCAGTGTGTAACTGAGCATACTTTATTTAGAGAAGAAACTCGTTGGCCTGGTTATTATTATAGAGGAGATTATATGAAACTAGATGATGAGAATTGGCATTGTTTAACTGTTTCAAGAAGAGACCCTAAAACAGGTAAATTTACACTAGAGAAAGTTCCTGTTTATCATATTGTTGACGAGGAAGAAAAAAAGAAAGCGTCTTAGTATTCTTAAATAATAAATTTAATGGACCTTTTGTCTAAAACTGATCAAGAGATATTTGAAATAGGCAAACCGTTTTGGGAAAATCTTGTAAAATCCTCAAATCTTAAAGATTATGGGAGCTTCACAAGGGATTTTTCAACACAAATGTTATTTGGGGCAAATGAAGTTGAATTAGGAAAACAATGGGCAAACAACGAGTTAATTACAAATTTAAACGAGACTTATGAGCCTTTTGGAACCCTAAGAAGGGGTGAACATATTACAGTTTTGATTAAACAGACAAATAAGAAAATACCAGGTGAATTCTTAGGTAGAATGGTTCTCGGTGTCGAGGATGGTGAGATCAAGGTTTTTGGGGCAACAATCTATTAAAAAAAAATTATTAAAAGTTCAATTATAGTTTGACAATTTTTTTACTAGGTGTATTGAGAAATATAGATGCACTTACCAAATTTAAAAATTCCTCAAAAAATTGTAGAAAAAAAGACAACATTTATCAAGACTGGAATTTTTTCGGCAATAGCTGCTTGTTGGGGTGTTATCTTATTTGGAACTTTTATTACTTTTAATTAATAATAAAGAAAACTTAAAAGTTTTTTTTAATGGATGTTTTTTTACCTATAGCTCAAGTTTTTGTAAATCCGGTTGAGATACTTTTATTAAGTGCGATTGTCGGAGTTCTTTCAGGTTTATTTGGTGTCGGAGGAGGTTTTTTGATGACACCTTTTTTAATTTTTTTAGGAGTTCCACCGGCGTACGCTGTTGCAAATGAAGCAAATAATATATTGGCTACTTCAGTATCAGGATCAACTACTCATTATCTAAAAAATACTTTGGATTATAAAATGGGATTAATCATTGTAATTGGAGGCTCGATAGGAACAGCGTTAGGTATTTATACTTTTACATATTTTAAAGATATTGGAAAAATAGATACAGTTATCTCTTTAGCTTATATGTACATTCTTGCGATAATTGGGACTTTGATGTTGGTAGAAAGTCTTGGTGAAATCGACAAAGCTAAAAAAAATATTGTTATTAAAAAAAAATTACATGTTCATTATTGGATACATGGACTTCCAATTAGAATGAGATTTCCAAAATCAAAATTATATGAAAGTATTTTTACACCTATTTTAATTGGTTTAGTTGTTGGTTTTATAGCTGCAATAATGGGAATAGGTGGTGCATTTATTTTGGTTCCAGCAATGATTTATATTATAAAGATGCCTACTAAATTAGTACCGGGAACCTCCTTGTTTGTAACTATTTTTGTAAGCGTTATAGTTACATTTTTACACTCAATAAATTATGGATCTATAGATTTAATGTTAGTTTTATTATTAGTCATTGGATCGATTGTTGGAGTTCAAGTTGGTCAGAAAATTGGTGAACAAATTGATAGTTCAGGATTAAAAGCTTTATTGGCAATTTTATTGTTAATTGTTGGAATAGTCATAGCATACGACACTTTCTTTGTAGAGGAGATAGAAAAAGAAACTTTAAATGTAATTAATCAAGATCTAAACTTTTTTTCACAGTTTATAAAAGAGTTTTCTGAAGATATGCCATTTTTCTACGGTTTGTTTTCAATTTTATTTGCTGTTTCTCTTGGTATTGCAGCTGCGTTTATAAGAAGATCAATTTCTAAATTTAGACAAAAGTATTTTAATAAAGCTGTAAAACAATCTAAATAAAAAATTTAAGATAGATTTCTATTGTAAAGATACAAACAATTCCGACAGTAAGCATTGCTATAAATCCAACTATAAATGGTTTATATCCCATATTTATTATATCTTTTAAATTCGTGGATAAACCAATGGCAGCCATTGCCATTGTTAGAAAGATTTTTGATAAAGCTTTAATAAGAGTGACAGTTTCAATCCACTGTTCTTTATTTGAAATAAAAATTTCATCACCTATATTTCTTAATACGATCATAGCTATAAATCCTAAAATGAAATAAGGAAAAATATTTATTATTGAGTAGTTTTTTTCTTTTGAAACCCCGCGATTATAAAGAAATGCAAAAAGGGGTATCATTATAATTAAAAAAGTATTTCTTATAAGCTTAGTAACGGTTGCAATATTTAAAGTTTCAGGACTATTAAATTGTTGATCATAAATTAGACCAGCAGCAGCTACTTGTGAAGTTTCGTGGATAGCAGTTCCTAAAAAAAGACCAGCAAAAAATGAATTTCCCTCAAAATAAAAATTAGCAAAATAAGGATATAAAAGCATAGATAAAATCCCAAACAAAGTAATATTTGCTATAGCATATGAAATTTCATTTTTACTTGCTTTGATAACTGGAGCAGTGGCCATTATTGCCGTTGTACCACAAACTGTACACCCTATAGATGTTAAGTAAGCCATTCTAGTTGGTATCTTTAGTATTTTAATAAGAAGTTTAATGGTAATTAAAACACTTATGATACAAATTATAATTAATGGTATTGCAACTTTACCAAATTCTACAAATTCAAAAGGTTTTAATTGAATACCTAGACAAATAATTCCAAGTTTAAGTACATATTCCTTACTAAAATCCAATCCTTTTTGAAAATTGTCACGTATTTTAAAAAAATTACCAAAAAATATTCCTAACAAAATGGCAATCATTGCTGTTGAAATAGGACTTTTGTTATATCCAAGAAGTTCAATACCAATAATATTGTTAAAACCCTCAGATAATGAATAAAGAACAAAAGCGAGAATTATGCCTGGCAAAACTACCAAGTATTTATTATTCAACATTATATTTATTTAAGATTAGGCGCTTCTATACAATTTAGTCATAACAAACTCCTTATGACCTAAAGCTTCTGCACAAGTTAATCTCCCATTCGCTACTTTAAGAGTAGTTTCGATAAGTTTATCACCTGCTTCAGATAAATTCATTTCTCTAGAAAGAATTCTTGAGACATCGCAATCTATATGTTCGCCCATTCCCTTTACTGTTAAAGGGTTGGCAGTCAATTTAATAACTGGTTCTATTGGATTACCAACTATATTTCCTTGTCCTGTAGGAAATAAATGAATATTAAAACCTGCGGCCGCTTGAAGTGTTACACATTCAGCTGCTGCAGACGAGGTATCCATAAAATATAAACCTTTACCTTTTTTTGGTTCTTCAGCAGGCTCTAAGACATCAATAAATTTACAATTCCCAATTTTTTGAAAGTTTCCAAAAGCTTTTTCCTCAATAGTTGTCAAACCACCCGCAATATTTCCTGCTGTTGGTTGACTTTCAGAAAGATCATCTGTAGCTTCTTTAAGAATAAATTCATTGTAAGAGCTCCATGTCTTCATAAATTTATCTGAAGCCTCTTTTGTTGCTCCCCTAGATGCACAAACTTTTTCAGCTCCAGTTAACTCTGATGTTTCACCAAAACATAAATGAACACCTAAAGGTTCAAGTTTATCCATTAAATTTCCAACAGTAGGATTTGATGCTAATCCAGATGTAGTATCAGACTCACCACATTTAACTGAAATCCATAAATCACTGATTGGACATTCCTCTCTTTGTTTTTCAGATGCCCACATGACAAACTCTTGTGCTTTTTTTGAGGCTTTCATTACTGTACCTATGTCCCCAGTTCGCTCTATATGGAAGCCTTCTACCGGTTTCCCTGTTTTAGCTATTCCATCAACAATTTTTTTTGTCCATTTAGGTTCAATTCCAATAACAATTACTGCAGCAACATTAGGGTTACTACCAGTGCCAATCATAGTTCTAAAATGTAATTCTAAATCTGCTCCAAATTGAAGTCTGCCGTATGAATGTGGTAATGCAATTGTACCTTTGATGTTATTAGCTACTGCCTCAGCACAAGCATTAGATATATCATCGACGGGAAGAATTATAACATGATTTCTTGTTCCAGCTCTTCCATTTTCTCTTTTATAACCTAAAAAACTTTTTGGGATTTCCATAAGATTACCATTTTTTTGTTTTTACATTATGAACATGAACATGTTCACCTTTTTTAATTGATTTGACTACCTTACCAATATCATGTCCATATTTAAGTATTGTGTCACCTTCATTTAAGTCAATCATTGCAATTTTATGTCCTAGAGGAATTTCATCCATTGATTGAATATTTACAGAACTGTCATTTTCCATTATCCAGCAACTACAATCTTGTTTTGGGGTAATTTTCTCAATAACAACAACACCAACATTATCTTTTTGGTCATGTATTATTATATCTGTAGCCATAAATAGGTCGATTTGTTTGTTTGAATTTTGTGAAATCTTATATATTAATCGCAAAAAACTAACAAATAGTTTTTAAAAAATTTGTACCATTTATTAATTTAGAAAGGTTCTATTAATGACAAAAATGACGACAGAAGAGGCCTTTGTAAAAGTTTTACAAATGCACGGCATTGAACATGCTTTTGGTATAATTGGTTCTGCATTTATGCCAATCTCAGATATTTTTCCAGATGCTGGAATTACATTCTGGGATGTCGCTCATGAAACCAACGGCGGGTTAATAGCTGATGGTTATACAAGATCCACTGGAAAAATGTCTATGGTCATTGCTCAAAATGGACCTGGCATAACTGGGTTAGTTACACCAATTAAAACAGCTTATTGGAATCATACACCTTTACTTTTGGTAACTCCACAAGCAGCAAACAAAACTATGGGCCAAGGGGGTTTTCAAGAAGTTGAACAGATGAATTTATTTAAAGATATGGTTTGTTATCAAGAAGAAGTAAGAGATCCCTCAAGAATGGCAGAGGTTTTAAATAGAGTAATAGAAAAAGCAATAAGAGGATCAGCTCCAGCTCAAATAAATGTTCCAAGAGATTATTGGACACAAGTAATAGATATTGAACTTCCACCGATTGTAAGATTAGAAAGACAGGGTGGTGGAGCAGAGGCGATAGATAAGGCTGCAAAACTTTTATCAAATGCAAAATTTCCTGTAATTTTATCTGGAGCAGGAGTTGTTATTGGTGGAGCAATTGAAGAAACAAAAAAACTTGCAGAAAAATTAGACTCACCAGTTTGCTCTGGTTATCAACATAATGATAGCTTTCCAGGAAGTCATCCATTGGCAGTTGGACCATTAGGATACAATGGATCTAAAGCCGCTATGGAACTTATTTCTAAAGCAGATGTAGTTTTAGCTTTAGGAACAAGACTAAATCCTTTTTCAACTCTTCCAGGATATGGAATTGATTATTGGCCCAAGAATGCAAATATTATTCAAGTAGATATGAATCCAGACAGAATTGGTTTAACAAAAAAAGTTACTGTAGGAATAAGTGGTGATGCAAAATTAGTTGCAACACAGATTTTAGAAAAATTATCTTCAAATGCGGGAGATATCGATAGACAAAAGAGAAAAGATCTAATCCATCAAACAAAATCTGCTTGGTTACAAAAATTATCAAGTTTAGATCATGAGGATGATGATGAAGGAACAGCATGGAATAAAGAAGCAAGAGAAAGAGATAAGGATAGAATGTCCCCAAGACAAGCGTGGAGAGCAATACAAGCTGGAATGCCTGAAGATGTAATTATATCTAGTGATATAGGAAATAATTGTGCAATTGGAAATGCATATCCAACATTTGAAAAACCGAGAAAATATTTAGCACCTGGTTTATTTGGTCCTTGTGGTTACGGTTTCCCCTCAATCTTGGGAGCAAAGATAGGATGTCCTGATACTCCAGTTATTGGTTTTGCAGGAGATGGAGCTTTTGGAATTAGCATGAATGAAATGAGTTCTTGTGCAAGAGAGGAGTGGCCTGCGATTACAATGGTAATTTTTAGAAATTACCAATGGGGTGCGGAAAAAAGAAATACAACTCTTTGGTTTGATAATAATTTTGTTGGAACAGAACTTGATCCAGAATTAAGTTTTGCAAAAGTTGCTGATGCTTGTGGTTTAAAAGGAGTTACTGTTAAAACGATGGAAGAGACAACCGAAGCTATTAAAAAATCTTGTGAAGATCAAAAGAAAGGCATCACAACATTTATTGAAGTTATTTTAAATCAAGAATTAGGTGAACCTTTCAGAAGGGATGCTATGAAAAAACCAGTTAGAGTAGCTGGTATAAAAAAAGAAGATATGAAAAAGCAACCTTCTTTAAATTCCTAACAATTCTAGAATTTTTTCATTCTATAAATTCATATCTGGCCAGTCTTTATTATTATATCTATCCAGTTCTTTTTTTGTTATTGGTTTGAACAATATCCAACCAATCACAATTACTAGAGCAAATAGAATTAATGTTTGCATGATTTAATTTATTATAGAGATAGGGTCTAGTCTAGCTTCAAACTTAATATTTTTTAAATCTTTTAAATTCTTAACAAGTGTCGTAATCTTTATTTATGGACGAAATTAAAATAGGCTCAAATAGAAGTTTTGGTGTCGTATTTTTTGTAGTATTCCTACTTATAGCACTTTATCCTACAATAAATAATGGGGAGATAAGAATATGGTCTCTAATCATTTCTATCATATTTCTAATTTTAGGATTGCTAAATTCGAAACTTTTAAATCCATTAAATATACTTTGGTTCAAATTTGGTATTGTATTAGGAAAAATAATTTCACCTTTAATAATGGGAATCATATTTTTTTTAGTTGTAACACCCACTGGTTTGATAATGAGATTGCTAAAAAAAGACATTTTAAATTTAAGATATAATCGAAATTCATCTTATTGGATTGAAAAAAAAGGTCCAAAAAGTAAAATGAAAAATCAATTTTAATATGAATTTTATAAAAGAATTTTGGGAATTTTTAAAAGTCAGAAAAAAATACTGGCTATTACCAATAATTATCGTTCTAGTTTTATTTGGTGGATTAATTGTTTTAACGCAAGGTTCAGCTGTAGCCCCATTTATTTATACAATATTTTAAAGTGATCTCTATACTAGGTATATCTGCATTTTATCATGATAGTGCGGCATGTGTCGTAAAAGATGGTGAAATCGTTGCTGCTGCACAAGAAGAAAGATTTACTCGAAAAAAGCATGATCCTAGTTACCCTAAAAACGCTATAAATTTTGTTTTAGATTATTCTAATTTAAAATTAAGTGAAGTTGATCATATAGTTTTTTTTGAAAAGCCCTTTTTAAAATTTGAAAGACTTTTAGAGACTTATGTTGGTTTTGCACCTAGAGGCTTTGTTTCATTTGCAAAAGCGATGCCAATTTGGATTAAAGAAAAACTTTTTCAAAAAAATCTTTTATTTAATAAACTAAAAGAGCATGATAAAAATTATAAATCTGACAAGAATATTTTTTTTTCAGATCATCATTTGAGTCATGCAGCCAGTGCCTTTTTTCCATCTCCCTTTGAAGAAGCAATTATATTAACTGCAGATGGAGTGGGTGAATGGGCAACAACTACTGTAGGGGTAGGGAAAAATAATCATCTCGAGATAAAAAAAGAAATTCATTTTCCACATTCACTTGGACTTTTATACTCTGCTTTTACTTACTACACAGGATTTAAAGTTAATAGTGGAGAATATAAGCTAATGGGTTTGGCTCCATATGGAGAACCTATTTATGAAAAACAAGTTAAACAATTAATTGATATTAAAGAAGACGGAACATTTAGATTAGATCAAAAATATTTTAATTATGCAACTGGTTTGACAATGACTAGTGATAAATTTGATATTTTATTTGGGCAAAAACCTCGTGATCCTAAAAATGAAAAAATAAGTCAATTCCATATGGATATTGCAGCATCAATACAAAAAGTAACTGAAGAAATAATGATAAAATTATCAAAGGCTCTCCGAAAAGAATATAATATTAAAAATCTATGTCTTGCAGGTGGCGTTGCATTGAATTGTGTTGCCAATGGAAAAATCCTAGAAGAAAAAATTTTTGATAATATTTGGATACAACCAGCAGCTGGAGATGCAGGTGGCTCATTAGGTGCAGCTTTAGCATTATGGCATATAGAGCATGGAAATATGAGAAAAATAAATCCATTAGATAATATGAAAGGCTCGTATCTTGGTACTGAGTTTTCTCAATTACAGATAGAGGAAGAACTGAAATCTGTCGGAGCTAACTTTGAAATTTTTGATTATGAAAATATGATCGATAAAACATCAGATTATTTGTCAAATGAAAAGGTAGTAGGATGGTTCCAAGGCAGGATGGAATTTGGACCAAGAGCTTTAGGCTCAAGATCAATTTTAGGAGATCCAAGATCAGATAAAATGCAAAGAAATCTTAATTTAAAAGTAAAGTATAGAGAAAGCTTCAGACCTTTTGCACCATCAGTTCTTAGAGAAGATCTATCCAACTGGTTTGATATCAACGCAGATAGTCCATACATGTTATTGGTAGCTAATATTAATCCTGAAAAAAAAATTGAAATGTCCGATGAACAAAAAAAACTTTTCGGTATTGAAAAACTAAATGTAAAAAGATCAGAAATTCCAGCAGTAACACATGTTGATTATTCAGCTAGAGTTCAAACGGTTTCAAAAAATACCAATAATCGATATTATGATTTGATTTTAAAATTTAAGGAAAAAACTGGCTGTCCAGTTATAGTGAACACTTCATTTAATGTGAGAGGAGAACCGATCGTAAACACACCAATTGATGCTTTTAATTGTTTTATGGGAACCGAATTAGATTATTTGGTTATTGGTAATTGTATTTTAGATAAAAAAAAACAAAATCCTATCCAAAAGAAAGATTATAAATCAAAATTTGAATTAGATTAAAAATCTATTTTTTTAATAATTTCATCAAAAATTAATTTTGTTCCTTTTTCATTCCAATGAACATCTCCGTAGATAAAGTTTTCAAAAATAAATTTTCTTGTTTGCTTACTTTGAAATTTATCAAAAAGATTTACAAAATTTATTTTTTTTTCATTAGAGAAATTTAGCCAGTGTTTTTGATGAAATTCATCGCCATATAAAATTTGTGACGGCCAAGGGTATATTATAAGTGAGGCACTAATATTTTTTTCTTTTAACAAATCAAATAGTTTAGTTAGATATTCGTTTGACTGACTTAGGCCTTCTTTCACTTCCTCGAATTTTTTATTATTAAAAGTCCATAAACCTCTATCGATATGTGTCATTCTGTAATACATCACATCATCTCTGTTTGTATCAAAAAAATTTTTATTTAAATTTTTAGATGCTTTAAATTTTAATTTGATATATTTTTTTATAATTTCAGTTTGGTCAGATAATAAATTTAGCAACCTAAATATTGTAAAATTATCTCTCAAGTATCTTCCAAATTTATAAAAATTTTTTTTGAGAACATTTTGTTTTTTAGTTTCCTCATGAGTTAAAATGTTACCATTATTGTCAAATTTAATAAAAAGTTCATCAAAAATATCAGAAACATCTAAAAAAACTAATGCTTGATCAAATTCATAACCTTTATTGATATAAAATTCTGTTTTTTTAAAATATATACTTGGTGAATATGAACCTAATGCAGAATTTAATATTTCGTATTTACTACCCAAATGAGAAGCTAATAAACCAGCAAAAGTTTTTTCGTAAGGTAAACCTGATCCTTCAATAAAAGAATCTCCTATTAATAGAATTCTTTTTTGATTTTTATTTGTTTTGAAAACTTTTCTATTTTCTTTATCAAAAAAACCAATTGAATTTGTAATCATCCTTTTTTGAATTCTTCCTCCCCAAATCTCAATTTGATCAACATTGGGTAATATTTTGTGATGATAATCCTTTGAGGAAACTCTCCACCATTTTTCTTCCCAATTTAAGTTTGGCCAATACCGTGTATTCTTAAAAATTAAATTTGATAGAGTTAAATCAAATATTAATAATATCAAAATAAATTTAATTTTTTTCATTGATATAATGATTAATGTTTTTACTAATAATTAGGTGACCATTTTTATTCCAATGCACATCACAAGGGATAAAACTTTTTAAATAATTATTGGGCTTATTTTCAATAATAAAATCATTTCTAGTATCAATTAAATCGACTTTGTTATTTAGTGACCACTCATTTAAAAATTTGAAATGTTTACTATTTTCTGAATTTATTTTGTCAATTACTTCAAGCGCTGAGGGATAATTGACAATTATTATCTCAAAATTATATTTTTTGGATAGAGATTTAATTTTATTCAAATAATTTAATGATTTATTTATTCCTTCTTTAACCCATTTTTGATCAACAATTTCGTCATAATAACTATAACCAAACCTCTTTGGATCTAAATAATCTTTATAATTAATGACATTATCTTTTTTAATACATTTTTGAGTGATGTTAGAAATAGTTGGAGCAGATATATTTTCATAAAATTTGAAAATAAAAGAATTTTGTTTAAGATAATTTTTGATTTTATATTTCTTATTTTTTGTTTCAACTTGATCATCATTTAACCATTTTCTTACAATATTCCCTTTTTTATCCTCTCTGTAAAATTCCGCTTCATCTTGTATATCTGAATGATCAACAAAGATGAAAATTTTTTCAAAATTAATTCTTTTTTTTTCAATGATGTTTTTAATTAATTTATAATATATTGAAGGTGAGTAACTTACATAGCCAAGATTCAAGAGATTAAAATTTGATTTTTTGATTTTAGAAATAAAATGATCTCTATAATCAATACCAGATCCATAAACAAAAGAATCTCCAATAAATCCAATATTTTTTTTTGATCTATCAATAAAAAAACTTTCATTTTCTCCTACTCTCATCGATAATTCATTAGTTTTAATTTTATATTTTTTTTTTCCCCAAAATTCGTAAACATTAATGTTTGCTGCTATACTGTGATGAAATTTCTCAGATTTTAACGAATAATTTCTAGATGTACCAATTTTTTTTTTCAATTTTTCAGGTAAAATTAGATTGATAAATAAATCAAAGACAAAAACAAGAAGTATAATGATTATAAAATTTTTAAAAAATTTCACAACTAAGTATTTCATATAGCCCAATGTTTGTTGAAACTCAATTAATTTTAATTTTTATATTCAGTTTATTATTAACAAGTATTTTTAAAAATAAAATTATTAAAACATTATTAAGTGTTTTTTTAACATTTTTTTTAACTTTAGAAATAATTTCTTATTATTTAACAAATGAACTTATTGATTATCGTTTTTTTATTCACACAGATATTTCCTCAATTCAAGTTTTTTATTTTCAATTCAAAAAAGAAATAC
>CABYLY010000012.1 GCA_902519945.1 uncultured Pelagibacteraceae bacterium | reverse complement strand
ATTGATTGCGAAAACATTGATGAGTCAATTATTATGCAGACAGATTTATCTGTTTTGGATTGCAATTTCTTAAGTGTAGAATTGTTGCCTCAAACACAGTTTGGGTGGGAAAATTACAGATTACCAGAAAAAAATATCGATGAATATTGTAAGGATTATTTTTTAAAGTCAAAAATGTTCAAAAAATTGAGCTCAAAATTTAGATTTTTTTCAAACTATGAGTATAGTTTTTTATTAAAAAAAATTAATTAGTAGTTTTTCTTAAAATATAAATAAAAATAAATCCTGTTATATACATTATTAATGCATATGCAGCTGTTGGGGTTATGTAAACTATATCTGTACCGAATATTTGTGTAGAAACAAATATTGCTAAAGTACCATTTTGTAATCCACATTCTAAAGCAATACATTTTTGTTGTTTTATTCCTGAGGCAAAAGTTTTACCAAGATAATAAGCCACAATCATCATTGTTATATTTAGAATAAAAGTAATGAAACCTGCTTGCATTAGAAAATCTATAAAATTTTCTCTTTCTTCATAAAATGCAGCTATAAAAAAAATAACAAATAATATTATGTTGAGTTTTTCAAATATTTGAATTTTCGAATTTACAAAATTTTCAGCAAATTTTCTTATAATCATCCCTAAGATTACCGGAACAGTTACAACCAAAAACATTTTTAGCGCTATAGCAGTCATTGAAATATTTTGAGAAATATCAGTAATTCCAAATAAATCAGCAGATGTAAAAATTATAAGAGGAACGGTAATAATAGAAATTAAACTGATTACAGCTGTTAAAGAAATAGATAAAGCAACATCTCCATTAGCAAATTTTGTTAATATATTAGATGTAACTCCACCAGGTGCAGCAGCGATAATCATTACTCCAATTGCTATTTCAGGTGGTACTTTTAAAATAATAATTAATAGGTAAGCAACTAATGGAAGAATAATTAATTGAGAAAAAAAACCTACAAAAAAATCCTTTGGAGTTTTTAATATTCTCGTAAAATCGTCAATCTTTAATCCCAAACCTAAACCCAACATTATTAATGCGAGTATGATAGGTGCTATTTTTGCTACTATCTCCATGACCGCTCTGTGTAATAGTAATGTATCCGTAATTTATTTAAGATTTATGAGATTATATTTATTAAAGATTTATGAAATTACAAGAAGATTTAAAACTTTACGGATGAATTTGGCTTTATTTTTAAAAGCCTCAGCCTGATAAGGTAAAATTTTCTTAAAATTAAGTGTTGATAAAACATATTGTTTTTTTTCATTCATTTTTACTAAGTCATGTTTTATCAAATATTTACATTTTCTAATAATTGTTGCCCTTGGTATATGAGTCATATCAGAAATAGACATAGCACTAATACCTGAGGATGAACCAACATTTTCTATTAAAGTATTACTAGTAGTCAAATAATCAAGTGGCGTTGATTTAGACTTAGTCTCTAATTGTTTCGAAACATTCAAAACTTGATTCATGCAAATAGTTCCCCAAATATGAAATGTAGTTAAATCTTGCATAAATTTTTGATATCCAATAATCAAAGGTATTTGCATTTTATAGAACCACCTCCAACATAATGTAAATCTTTTTTTGATTATATTTTCAATAGTTTTTTGATCTAATCTTTTTAAATAAATTTTATCTTTGTTTAGAGTATTAGAAACTAAATGAATATATTTTGATGAAAATTTAATTTGATTTTTTGGTTTAATATAATCGAAAGATTTACGATCAATTATAATTTTTTTTTTACTTCGATTAATTACACCTTCTTTTTCAAGCTCTAGAACTTTTCGTCTGACTGTTTCTTTTGGTAAATCTAATTTTTCACAGAGCTCAGTAATACTAAATTTATCAATTTGCAGATAGGATTTTGAATAGTAATCATCATAAGAGTAGTGAAGATTCATTTGGTCGTAAAATAGAAAAGTTTTTTCGACTAAAGAAATTATAATCATGTACTTGTAATGATCTCTAAATGACCAGTAAACATTATTCATCCAATTCCATTGGTGAAAAATCCACTCTCTACTTAAATTTGAGTAATTTTTCATGATAGTATCGTAGACTTGTTCGTCAGTGAGTGTTTTTGAAAAATCTATTTCTTGTAAGGCCATAATTATTTAAATGTTAGTAGAAACCCATTTTGAACAGTTGTCAATTCATAAGTGACCCAAATTGAACTTTTCCTAATTTGCAAGATTAAAATATTCATGTTTAATTTAATCATGGAAAATAAAGGCTTTACAGATAATCAAGCTAACATCGAGACCCCAAGTGATGTGGGGATTACTGAAAAGCCTTTAAAAACTCACTTAAAAGCATCTAACAGAGTAGATATCAATGTTCTGAAATCAAAACTTCAAGAAACGGAGTCAAAAGAGAACAAAAAAAATATTTTTATTTTTGCATCATTAATTTTAGCTCTAGGATGTTTAGGCATCTACTTTTCAATGTAGATAAATTTGCAAACATTCAAATTTCGTGATTAAATAATCTTATGAAAAGTATTGGAGTAGCCATTAGAAATAAGTTAGTTTCAAGATATTTAACAAAAGATACTGAAATCAAACAATCAAAAAGTAGTGATATAAATGTTCTGTTAAATAGAATTGAACTAAACAAGAAGAATGAAAGTAGAAAGAAATTATATTTTTCAGCAGCTGCTTCTACAGGATTAATTCTTTTTGGATTAATGATATTTTAAAAAAATCATAGATTTCTACTAAATTTTGTACAATTTCTACTTATTAAATATTGAATCAAACAATTAAACTATTATAAATCAAAATCATAATTGGCGGGGTAGCTCAGTTGGTTAGAGCGCGGGACTCATAAGCCCGAGGTCAGTGGTTCGATCCCACTTCCCGCTACCAATTTTAGATAAAAGGAATATAAATTTTCTAGTTTCGTTTAAATATGTTTATATGAGCTATATCATTATTTGCTTCTAATATTAGACTTGAAACACATTTGTGATCAATTTGATTCTTGCATTTAATATGGTAAATTTTTTTATCCAAACTACTATTAATTAGATATTCATTATTACCTAAGTCAATTACTTGACCTCTGGTCTTACTATCAAAATCGTGTTCACGTGTACCCGCAAAAGAACCTAAAAGCTCTTTTGTACTTGGGTCAAATTCTAAGATTCTTGATTGGCCGTGGTTATATGCACCTTTATTATCAAATAATACTATGTTTCCATTTGAATTTATTATAGCCCAATGTTGTTCATCAAAAAGTTTTGATAAATAAAATTTCACTTGAAATGTAGATCTATCAAGTAAAATAACTGCTTCTAATTCTCTCAATGAAATTAACAAATCCCCTTCACTTGAATTATCTATATTTCTTGTATCTTCTTTTTTTAAAACATAAACAGAATTCATGTGAAACAAGTCCCCACAATGTCTTATTAATTTTGATAGATAGGGGTGTTTAATAATTATTTCAAAAATATTTATAACTTTTTTGATGTTATATTTATTAGCATCAAGAATAGTAAGTGTGTCTAATCTTACACGACCTTTAAAAACAGAATTTGTATACTCACATGTTTTTAGGAAGTTTTCTTTGAATAGATATTTATATTTTTCAAGTTCTGGGTAAGCATATGTAAGAACTAAAATTTCGTTTCTTGATTTATCCAAAAAATGCCAATGATGTGCGGATAAATCTAATTTTACAACTTTATTATTTTTTTTGATTACAAATAAATCATCGTTTTGTGTTGATACTATTAAATCATCTTTGTACTTATCAAAAAAAAAAGGAGATTTTTGTCTATTAAAAAAAGATTTTGAGTCCTGAAAAGAGTAGAAAATTTCTATTACACCGTTTTTAATAGTATATGCATTTGGGTGACCATCCACTGTTAAGATCAATTCTTGATCGATTTTATTTAAGATTTCTCCGTTATATAATTTAATTAATTTTAGAAACTCCTCTTTTTCTTTTCGATCAATGTTCTGAACTTGATTTTTTAAATTTTTGAAAAATTTAAGTTGGTATAGGTTTTTTAAAGTATTCTCGTTGTATTGATTAAACTTATTTAAAGTAGGTTGAGTAAAACAAATAAAATAGATAATCCCTCCTGCAAAAAAAGATAGAATCAAATAAATATTTCCCTTTTTCCAAATTGACAGAAAAATAAAAAAAAATAAAAAAAACAAGTACAGATAATGAGCTAACTCGTTGAATGTCCATGTGGACCTATACATAAATAAAAAGAGAAAATAACCCAAAGCAAAAGATAAAAAAGATGAAGAAATTTTAAAATATCTAAGTAATATGTTATCTATATTCATATGAAAAAAATAAATATAAAACTTTTCTTTTATTTACAAATAATATTTTTTATATTTACAACACCATCGTATTCTTATATTGGTTTAGCACCACTTGTTCCGATTTTAGGTCAATTAATACTATTTATTTTTATAGCTGTTCTAAGTTTTCTTGGAATTTTTTTCTATCCAATTAGGTTGTATTTAAAGAAAAGAAAAGAAAAGAAAAAACAAAATAAAAGTGAATAGTTTTAAAAATACTTTTTTTTTAAAAAATAAATTTAAAAATATTTTTGATACAGTAGTTAAACTAGAAGATCTTTTTTTTAGGGAAAAAGACGTAAATCTAAAAAACCCAATTTTTATAACTGGAATGCCAAGATCTGGAACAACTTTATTAACACATATTTTACATGATACAAAAAAATATGGATCTTTTCTTTATAAAGATTACCCTTTTCCTGAATTACCATTATTTTGGAATAAATTTAATGATCTATATTATAAAAATGATGAAGATCAAAAAAGAATACACAATGATAATTTGTTAGTTAATAAAAATAGCCCAGAAAATTTAGATGAATTTATCTGGAAAAGACTTTTTCAAAATCATCATAAAGAATTTGACAGTTTCTTAGATGAGAATTTTTCCAATACAGAATTTGAAAATAATTATATTAGATCAATTAAAAAAATTTTATTTGTGAGAAAAAAAAATCAATATTTAGCAAAAAACAATTACATAATTTTTAGAATAAAATATTTATTAAAATTTATTCCATCAGCTAAATTTATAGTATGTATTAGAAATCCAAATGATACATGTTATTCGTTAGAAAAAATCCATAAAAGATTTATCGAAGTAAATAAAATTAAAGAATATAAAAATTTTGAAAAAAATTTTTTGCATTATGAGTTTGGTAATTCTAGAAGAAATCCAGAGATATCTGATGAGAGCTCAAAAGTTAATAGTCTTTGGAAAATGAATAAAGAATTTGAAGGTTATATGTTACAGTGGACATTAATTTATGAGTTTATAATAAAAAATTATCAAGATTTATTCGAAAAAAAAATTCTAATATTTGATTATGATAGATTAAAGAATGATTATTCAAAAGAAATTAAAAAAATTTCTCAATTTTTAAATATAGATTTAGATACAAAGTATCTAAAATTCATAAATAAAAAAAATAAAGAAAAAAATTTTAATCAATTTTCAGAACGTGCCGAAAAAATTTATGAAAAATTGAAAAATTTTTAATTTATCAAAATCTAATGTCCAGGAAAACTGATCAAATTTTCAACTTTGTACCCTTTTTTTTCTAAAGTATTAGACCCGCCTAAATCGTAGAGATTAATAACAAAAATAAATGCTGCCACTTTTGCTTTTGAAATCTCTATTAGTCTTGCTGCTGCATCTGCAGTTCCTCCAGTTGCTATTAAGTCATCGATTACTAAAATTTTATCTTTATCATTAAAGGAATCTTTATGTGCTTCAATGGTAGCTGAACCATATTCAAGCTGAAAATCTACTGAATGAACTTCAGCAGGCAGTTTGTTTTTTTTTCTTAACATTATAAAAGGTTTTTTTCGAATATAAGAAACTGCAGATGCAAATACAAAGCCTCTAGACTCAATCGCAGCTATTTTATCAAAGTCAAATTTTTTAGACTTTTCAACTATTTGATTAATTGTCTCTGAAAAAGCTTCTTTGTCTTTTATAAGTGTGGTGATATCTCTGAATAAAATTCCCTTTTTGGGATAATCTGGTATCGATCTAATAAAATTTTTTAAATTCATAATTGATATATAGTTATATAATAAATAAATCTTTTATATGACAATTAATAAATTAGCAATTATCGGTGGAAGTGGCCTTTATGACGTTGAGGAATTTAAAAACAGAGAATTATTAGATTTAGAAACACCGTGGGGAAAACCATCAGATCAGATTCTAAAAACAAATTATAGCAACAAAGAGGTTTATTTTTTACCAAGGCATGGAAGGGGGCATTACGTTTCACCTTCAAATATAAATTTCAGAGCAAACATTGATGCACTTAAACAATTGGGGGTAACAGATATAGTTTCAGTTTCAGCCGTAGGTTCTTTGAAAGAAGACTTGCCTCCAGGTAAATTTGTAATCGTTGACCAATTCATAGATAGAACTTTTGCTAGAAAAAAAACTTTTTTTGATGATGAAATAGTGGCTCATGTTTCAATGGCTCATCCAACTTCAAATGGATTAATGAATGCATGTGAGGAAGCAATACAAAAAGAAAAGATTGGATATCAAAAAGGTGGAATATATGTCGTTATGGAGGGGCCTCAATTTTCTACATTAGCAGAATCTAACTTGTATAGATCATGGAATGCAGATGTGATTGGTATGACTAACATGCCAGAAGCAAAATTAGCAAGGGAAGCAGAAATAAGATATGCATCAGTTTCAATGGTGACCGACTATGACTGCTGGCATCCGGATCATGAAAATGTTGATGTTCAGCAGGTTGTAAAAGTTTTATTAGGAAACGCAGCGAAAGCAAAAAATATGATAAAAAATTTAATAGAAAACTTTGAAAAACATATTGATCCCAAAGATCCAACGAATTATTGTTTAGACGTTGCGATAATTACAGCGCCAGAAAAGAGAACGCAAAAAACAAAGGATAAACTTAAGACTGTAGCAGGAAGGGTTTTAAATAAATGAAGAAAGTATTATTAATTATCCTATTTTTGATTATTTCTAGTAACGTCTACGCTAATGGTAAAATTTTGAAAAGCGGTTTTATTTCAAAATCTGCTTCTGTTAAAGAGGGCATAAATATTAAAGATCCTGAAAATAAAATTATAATTATTTATAATCATGGACAAAATACAAATGATAAATCATTAAAGAACGAGTGTATTTGGGTTAATCAAATAAGAAATCAAGCGTCTTTGGTAGATGAAGAAATTAATGGAAAGAAAATTATGGTTTATAACTTTTGTTCTAATGAGATTGCTGGTGATATGTCACAAAAAAAAAGCTGGTGGTTTTCTAAAACACCATATGAAGGTAAACATAAATTAGATAAAAGAGTTGAAAAAAATTTAGAATTAGTTGAAAAATTTATAGAATTGGGAGTACCTAGAAAACAAATTATTATTTCAGGACATTCCTGTGGAGGTCTATTAACTTTAATGTTATTGGCTGCTCATCCTGAAAAAGTTGGCGGCGGCATATCATATATGCAAGCATGTTTCGGTAAACTATCATCTAAATATAAAGTTAAAAAAGTTGGGCCTGAAGAAGCATTAGCAAAATTTGCGAAGAAAAGACCAGGCCCAAGTGAACTAAGAGCACGACAAATTAATAATATTAAACAATCAAATAGTGTGTCAGTTTTAGCATTTACTCATCCTAGAGATAAATGGGAGGGACTGTTATCTGATTGGTTAGAAGAAGTACCAGGAGTTAAAAGGATTGTCATTTCTGAAGATTATAAGATAAATGGAAAGACATGTATTGTTAAAGGGGATAATTGGCAAGAAAATATTACAGCCAGAAAAAACCCAGGTCATGAAATGAATCAAGGTCTTTGTTTTCAGTATTATAATCCAGTAATTCTAGATTATATTGCCTCAAGAATAAAATGAAAATTAATGGAATTGATTACGAAACTATTTGGTTTGATAGAGAAAAAAAAGTCGTAAAAATTATAGATCAAACAAAACTACCACACCAATTTATTATTAAAGATCTTAAAACTGTCAATGATGCAACGAATGCAATTAAAACAATGGAAGTTAGAGGTGCGCCTTTAATAGGAGCTACCGCAGCTTATGGATTAGTTTTAGCCATTATTGAAAATAATGATCAATCGTTTTTAAAAAAATCTGCAGAAAATTTAATTAGTTCAAGACCAACAGCTATTAATTTAAAATGGGCTGTAGATAGAATGATAAATAAACTATCAGGTGTAAATAGTGATAAAATTTTAGAAATTGCTTTAAATGAAGCTAAAGCAATTTGTGAAGAAGATATCAAATTTTGTAAAAATATTGGAATTAATGGTCTTAAAATAATTGAGGAAATTTATAAAAAAAAAAAGGATACAGTAAATATTTTAACTCACTGCAATGCAGGTTGGCTTGCAACAATAAATTGGGGAACTGCAACTTCTCCAATATATCATGCTCATAAAAAAGGTATTCCTGTGCATGTATGGGCTGATGAAACTAGACCAAGAAACCAAGGAGCCAATTTAACATCATTCGAGTTAAACGAGGAGGGAATTAAAAATACAATCATTGCTGATAACACGGGTGGTATTTTGATGCAACGAGGTGAAGTTGATATGTGTATAGTTGGAACGGATAGAACTTTAGCAAATGGTGACGTGTGTAATAAGGTTGGTACTTATCTTAAGGCATTAGCGGCACATGATAATAAAGTTCCCTTTTACGTAGCATTGCCAAGTTCTACAATTGATTGGAATATAAAAGATCACAAAGACATTCCTATAGAAGAAAGAAATTCAGAAGAATTATCACATATGGAAGGTATTGATGTAAATGGAGACATTAAAAAAATACAAATTTATCCAAAAAAAAGCAAAGCAATGAATTTAGCGTTTGATATAACACCAGCAAAATATGTTACTGGACTAATTACTGAAAAAGGTATTTGTGATGCATCAACAGAGGGATTAAAAAAGTTATTTAAATGAAAAATTTAGATCAGAGAAATCAAATTATCGAATATTCTATAAAATTAAATTCTACAAATCTTTCACCACTTAGGTCAGGCAACATCTCTTTGAGAGGAAAAGAAGATGATAAAGAAGGATATTTAATTACTCCATCAGGAAAAAAATATGAAACTTTAAAAGCAGAAGATATAGTCTTTATGGGCTTAAATGAAGAGCTGAGAGATACATCAAATCAAAATCCATCTTCCGAATGGAGGTTTCATCGTGATATTTATTTAAATAAAAAAGAGGCACAAGCGATTGTTCACGCCCATTCTCCACACGCAACAGCTGTATCTTCTCATGGCAAAACAATACCGCCATTTCATTATATGATTGCACTTGCTGGAGGTGAAGACATTAAATGTGCTGATTACGCTACTTTTGGAACAGAGGAGCTTTCTAATAACGTAATTAAAGCATTAGAAAAAAGAAGTGCTTGTTTGATGTCTAATCACGGTCAGGTTGCTTTTGGAAAAAATTTAGAAGATGCATTTGAACTTGCACAAGAGGTAGAAAATATTTGTCATCAATACACTATTGCACTAAAGTTGGGAGAACCCAAGATTCTTTCATTTGAGGAAATGAAAAAAGTTTTGGAAAAAGCAAAAAATTATAAAAAAGAGTAAAATGATTAAAGTTGGTGAGCATATTACTTTAGACATAATTGGTACTACAAAAGAGTACGAACCATCAATATATGAAAAAGTTATTAAAGATATAGCTGAAGCAGCTAATGTAACAATTCTTAATATTTCTAAATATAAATTTGAACCACAGGGTTTTACAATTCTAGCTTTATTGGCTGAAAGCCATATTAGTTTTCATACATTTCCCGAAAAAGGAATAATAAGCTTTGATTTTTTTACTTGTGGTAAAATAAGCCCTTCTGTTGCAATTGATATAATTAAAAAAGAATTCAAACATAAAAGAATTGTAAAAAAAGAATTTAATAGAGATACGAAAGCTTTATATCACGACATCTATAGCTCACCAGGGTTACAAAAATCTTATGTTGTGAATGATGTTTTAGAGGATTTTAAATCGAAAGTGGGTCAACACATTGAAATTTTAGATTTAGAACAATTCGGAAAATCATTATTTATTGATGGAGAAATACAAGTCGCTGCCTCTGACGAACATTTATATAGTTCAACTTTTGTAGGAGCAGGATTAAATTTAAATAAAAAAAATGAAAGAGCAGCAATAATTGGCGGTGGTGATGGTGGCGTAGCTAGAGAATGTATCTCAAAAAAATTTAATTTTATAGATTGGTTTGAACTTGATCCAGAGGTTGTTGAAATTTGCAATAAACACTTAGGTGATATAGGAAAAAAGGCTACAGAAAAAAATTCTGTTAAATGTGTATGGGGAGATGCGTTTGAAAGTATTAAATCAGTCAATGATGACACTTATGATCATATATTTGTGGACTTAAATGACGACCAATTCTGTATTGATCTTGCTGCAAAAAATATGGACTCTTTAGTAAGAATATTGAAACCAAAAGGCGTAATAACTGCTCAGGTTGGAAGTCAAGATAAAAAACCTCTTCAAGTTGAAAATTGGATGAATGTTTTTCATCATCATTTTGGAAATACTAAATTATCTCGTGTTTACATACCAAGTTTTGATTGTTCTTGGAATTTTTCCTCTTCAATAAATCACTAATTTTTTCTTTTTAAATTCTTTAATTTATGAAATACTTATTAGTAAAATTAAAGGAGAGAATTATGAATATATTTAAAAAAACTATTTTTTCAGTTTTATTTTCTTTATTGGTAATGGGTCATGTTCAAGCTGATAAGATTAAAATTGGAACTGAAGGAGCTTATCCTCCGTGGAATTCAAAAGATGCCTCAGGTAAGTTAATCGGATTTGAAGTTGAACTAGCTTACACGCTTTGCAGATACATAGGTCAACAATGCACAATAGTTGAGCAAGATTGGGATGGAATGATACCGGCTCTAATCATGAGAAAGTTTGATGCAATAATGGCAGGTATGTCAATCACTGCAGAGAGACAAAAAGCAATAAGTTTTTCTCAAGGTTATGCAGATGAAGTTGCTTCATTAGCAGTTATGAAAGGTTCAAGTTTAGAAGGCTTAGATACACCAGCAGGTATTAATCTAACAAAACCTGATGCTGCTGCGAAAAAAGCATTAAAAACATTAACTTCTGCTTTAGCAGGTAAAACAGTTTGTGTACAAACTGCTACAATTCACCAAAATTTCTTAGACTCTGGTGATGTTGGAAAAGTAAATGTAAGAACTTATAAAACTCAAGATGAAGTTAACCTAGATTTAGCATCAGGAAGATGTGATGCTGCATTAGCTGCTGCAGTAGCATTTAGTGATTATGCAGAAAAATCTGGAAAGCCAGTAGTATTAACTGGACCTACTTTTTCAGGTGGTGCATTTGGTAATGGTGTTGGCGTAGGTATAAGAAAAGATGATACTGAACTTCTAAAAAAGTTTAACGCTGCAATTAATAAAGCGAGAAAGAACGGAGATATTAGTAGAATAGCTACTAAATGGTTCGGTTTCGACGCTTCAATGTAATCAAATTTTAGATCTGGCGACTATAAACAATGGTCGCCAATCTTTATGGAACTTCTAGCATTTGGAGATACTGGTTGGGGTGATGAGCTTTTTTATGCAACTCTAATGACAATTGCTGTAGCTATTACAGCAATGCTTATTGGTTTTTTCTTCGCATTAATATTCACTCCCCTTAAATTATCAAAAAATAAATTTTTAAATTTAATAGCAAATACTTACACCACAATCATTCGAGGAGTTCCAGAATTACTAGTTATCTACTTATTTTTTTTTGGAGGTAGTGCAGCAGTAATGTTTGTTGCATCTATTTTTGGATATGGTGAGTATATTGAAATAAATGCTTTTATAACTGGTGCATTCTCAATTGGAATAATATCGGGAGCATATTCAACTGAAGTTTTCAGAGGAGCGATACAATCAATTGATAAAGGTCAATTTGAAGCGGCAAATGTTTTGGGATTAAGCAAATTTGGTAAGTTTTTTAAAATTATACTTCCGCAAACTTTAAGACTAGCTATACCCAATTTAAGTAATGTTTGGCAAATAACTCTAAAAGATACCTCTTTAATTATGGTGACTGGATTAGTTGAAATTATGAGACAGTCTTATGTTGCTGCAGGATCTACCAGAGATCCATTGTTTTTCTATTCTTGTGCAGCTGTTTTATATTTGTTTTTGACGTTTTTAAGTATGAAATTAATTAATAGATTAGAACTGAAATATAGTAAGGGGTATTGATGGATATAGAGTTAATGGTCAATAGTTTTCCTAAATTACTTAGCGCCTCATTAATAACTTTAAAACTTCTTTCCGCTTCTTTAATCGTAGGTCTATTTATTGGACTATTATTTGCAATTTTAAGATTAAACAAAAATATTTTTATGAATAAATTTGCCTATGGTTACTCGTATCTGTTTAGAGGAACACCATTGTTAGTTCAAATATTCATTATTTATTATGGTTTAGGTAATATTGAGTATTTAAGAACAACAGTTTTATGGGTAATTTTAAAAGAACCTTATTGGTGTGCAATAATTGCTTTTTCATTGAATACTGGTGCCTATACGTCTGAAATATTAAGATCTGCTTTTCAAACAATCAAGCCTGGTATTATAGAAGCTGGCAAGAGCCTAGGTATACAAAGTAAAATAATTTTCTATAAAATTCAAATTCCAATAGCAATTAGACAATCCTTGCCTGCTTATGGAAATGAAATAATTTTAATGCTTAAAGGGACTTCATTGGCAAGCACGGTGACATTAATGGATCTTACTGGAGTTGCTAAGTATATTATCTCCACAACTTTTAAACCTATAGAGGTATTTATTGTAGCTGGCGGAATATATTTATTTATGACCTTTGTTGTTCACAATGTGATTAAATTTTTGGAGAAGAAATATAGTTATTAATAACTAGTGTACTCTTTGATTTCACGGATTGATGAACCAGTGTGACTATTAATTTCTAATTTTATTTTAGCGCGGTCATCATTGAAAAAGTGCACATCTCTTGAAAGTTTAATGAATTTTTCATCAAATTTTTTATCTTTTTCACATTGTCTTTTTTCATCTTCAATTAACCACAGTTTTGCATTGATTTCCTTCAGGGATTGAAACAATTTTTCAAGTTTTTCATCCTTTTTAACACTTTTATCAAGTTGATTTTTTAAGATTAAATGCTCTTTGTTAATAAATTCTAATTTATTTGGGTCTTTAATTTTTTCTTTTTTAATTTCTAAAATTGATATTTTATCCAAAAGTTCACCAACTGAAACTTCAACTATAATTTTATTCATAAAATTAAATACTATGTTATCTTATTAAAATATGTCTAATATATTAATTATTAAACATGGCTCACTAGGAGATATAGCTCAAGCGAGTGGTGCAATTCAAGATATTTCTGAAAATCATAAACAATATAAGATTTTCCTGTTAACCACAAAACCCTATTATGAGTTATTTAAAAAAAATCCTTATATCCATCATGTTATTTTAGATAAAAGATTACCAAGATATAACTTAATTTATTTATATTTTTTAATGAAAGAAATAAAAAAATATAAATTTTCAAAAGTTTTTGACCTTCAAAATTCATCAAGAACAAATTTTTATAAAAAGATTCTTTTTCCTAATGCAAATTTTAATACATGGTCTTCTTCAATTACTATTTTACCATCTGATAAAGACAAAACTGAATTTGATAAAGACTCTGTTTTGGATAGGTTTAATTTTCAACTTACAAAATCCGGATTAAACACTAAAAATACTTTGAAACCAGATTTTAGTTGGGCATGTCAAAATATAGATGAGATAAAAAAAAGATATGATCTCAAAAAATATATTTTGTTGTTTCCATTTTGCTCACCTCACTTAACTGTAAAAAGATGGCCTTATTATAATGACCTAATAAAATTGATATTATCTAAATTTGGTGATGAATATAAATTAATTACAGCACCTGGTCCTAAAGAATTAGCAGATGCAAAAGAAATTGACGCAACTCCAATATTAGACAATGATAAAAGTTTAGGTATTTCACAGTTAGCTACTTTGATAAAAGATAGTTCTTTTGTAGTTGCTAATGATACTGGTCCAGCACATATCGCAGCTCATGTGGGGGCCATTGGTTTAACTTTGTTCGGTAAACATATATCTGCTAGCAAGGTAAGTATAGAAAGAGATAACTTTAAACCAATTCAAGTTGAGGATTTAAATAAACTTAGTGCTGAAAAAGTTTTGGAAAGATTAAGTGATAACTTAGTTTAATATTTTTTTATATTTATCTACAATTTTTTCCCACTCAAACTTAGACACAAATTCTTTAGCATTTTTTCCAAGTTCTAAATATTTTTTATTCTCAATCATGGTATCTAATGAAGAGTAAATTTCATCTAAGTTATTTCCATCACAGATTAATCCAGTTTTATTGTGATCTATTGCATCAGAAGCTCCTCCATCAATTCCACCAAGTGAGGGAACTCCAAATTGCGCTGCTTCTACGTAAGCTATCCCGAAACCTTCAACTGAAGTTTTATGAACAATTGAAGGCATAACAAAAATATCTGATTTTGCTATTAATGAATTTTTTAGATCCTTGGTAATGTCTTTAAAAAACATTACTTGAGAACCAAGATCTAATTCTTTAACTAATTTTTTTAAATTTTCTTCTTCATATCCATATCCTATGCATATGTAAACAATATCGGGATATTTTTGTTTTAAATTTCTTAGTGCCATAATCACCTTTTCATGGTTTTTTCTCTTATCAAATCTTGACACTGTAATTAAACGCGGTGTTTTAATTTTAAGTAAACTTTCAACTTTTTCTAATGATTTTTTATTCAATTCTTGAACTGGGTCTACACCAGGATTTATAACTATCATTTTTTTGGGGTCTATGCCTTTTTTGATTGCTAAATCTTTTGTGAATTCTGAATTAGCAATAACTTTTTCAACGTTGTTTAAAACTTTATTTACTCTTTTATTAAGTAAACTGCCAATAGGATGATTAATTTCTTTTCCGTGAATTAAACAATATTTCTTTTTATCAGTTTTAATTAGTTCTAGACTTTTCCAGTGATCTGAAATAATTCCTTGTACTTTGTTTTCCTTTAAAAATTCGTTAACTAATTGAGCTTTTCTGATTTTTCTTAAAAACTTAATACCACCAACTCTTTCAATAGAAAAATTTTCATTTTTATCAAATTCTTTATGATTTTTTTGATAATCTGCAAAAACTTTAACCATGAAGTTTCTAGACATTTCTTTGGTTAGACCCCACATTAAACTTTGCATGCCACCTAATTCTGGTGGAAAAGCTCTAGTTAAAATTAAAAACATTAATTATTTTTCCACTTAATACCACAGCCAGCACTTGGAATTTGTTTCTCAGGTCCTTTTCCAGTCTCAGCAATTTGCTTCATTGATTTGTAAAGATCACTTTCACCATCTCTAATTGGAAGTAAATTTTTAAGTTCTCTTAACCTCCCTCTATATTGAAGCTCTAGATTTTTGTTATAGCCAAAAAAATCAGGGGTACAAACAGCATCATAAGTTTTTGCAATTTCTTGTGTTTCATCATTAAGATATGGAAAAGTAAATTGATGTTTTTTTGCAAATATGATCATGTTTTCAAATGAGTCTTCAGGATAGTTTTCAGCATCGTTAGCACAAATTGCAACAGAATTAATACCTATTTCTTTCAATTTTTTACAATCTTCAACGATATCTTTTGTTACAGCTTTAACGTAAGGGCAATGATTACATATAAACATTATTAAGGTTCCTTTTTCACCTTTAACATCATCTAACGAAATAATTTTACCATCAGTTGATTTAAGCCTAAAGTCAAAGGCCTTTTGACCAAAATCACATATTGGAGTTTGTATTGGCATAATGTAATAATATATAAATTATGTTTTACGATTTAAAAGATAAAAAACCAAAAAACTCTGGCGAAAATTGGGTAGCACCCAATGCAACCATTATTGGTGATGTTACTTTAGAGAAAAATTCTAGTATTTGGTTTAATGCAACTTTAAGAGGAGATATTGAAAATATTCATATCGGCGAGGGATCAAATGTTCAAGATGGAAGTGTCTTGCATACAGATCCAGGTTGTCCATTAAAAGTTGGTAAGGATGTAACCATAGGCCATATGGTTATGCTTCATGGGTGTACGATAGGGGATAACAGTTTAATTGGAATCGGTGCAGTGATTTTAAACAATGCTAAAATAGGAAAAAATTGTATCATTGGTGCAAAAGCTCTAATCACTGAAAATAAAGAGATACCAGATAATTCATTAGTAATAGGTTCACCAGGAAAAGTTGTCAGAGAAGTTACTGAAGATGAAAAAAAAGCAGTATTTGAAAACACAAAACACTATCAAGATAATTGGAAAAAATATTCTAAATCAATCTTCTAAGGAACTAACCAAGCATTTTTACTAGTTTCAACATCAAACTTCGCTCTTCGATGACCTTTGGCCGCAAGATACAACCATTCAATTGATTTAATTTTGCATTTTATAACTGTAAAGTTTTTATAACCTTCTTCACTTTGTTCCATAGTGTAATCAAAATCCTCTAATTTAGATATCATTCCAGAAGTTGGATTTTCCGAGACAGTTCCTGGGGGACTATCAGTTAAATAGCACCTTCTACTTATATGTTGAGTTTTTTTCCAAGACTCTTCTGTTGTAGAATTTTGATTATTCACTTCACACTCAACTTTTACTCTTAATTGTATCTTTTCCTCTTTATCGTAGAAAACTAGAGAGGCATTCTTATTTTTTTTTAGAATATCCACCTTTGGAGATCTTAAATCAGTATGAAATTGTAATACATTATTTGCCCTATCTGATTTACGTAAAACAACAATTCTACCATCTACTTCATTTTGGTGAGCACAAATGAAAACAGGAATTCTAAATGGTGAACCTCTGTTAGTCACAGCATCATCTAGCATAGACCAATACTTATTCTGAATTTCTTCTAAATTTTCATAGTATGCTGGTTGCATACATTACTTTCTAAATCTTTTTATTAAACTTGATGTATCCCAACGGTTTCCACCCAAACCTTGAACTTCTCCATAAAATTTATCAACAAGTTCAGTTATAGGTAACAATGAGCCATTGTTTTTAGCTTCATCCATTGCAATCTTTAGATCTTTTCTCATCCAATCAACTGCAAAACCAAAATCAAATTTGTCATCAATCATTGTTTTGTATCTATTTTCCATTTGCCAAGATTGAGCAGCTCCTTTTGAAATTACTTCAATAACATCTTCCATATTTAAACCTGCTTTCATTCCAAAATTAATTCCTTCAGATAATCCTTGAACTAATCCTGCTATACAAATTTGGTTTACCATCTTAGCTAATTGTCCACAGCCTGCATTACCAAGCAATTTCATTTTTTTGCTATAACAATCAATTTTGTCTTTTGCTTTATCAAAATCAGCTTGATCACCACCAATCATAACTGTTAATGCACCATTCTCTGCACCAGCTTGTCCACCAGATACTGGAGCATCTAATGCACCAAATCCATTTTTTTTTGCGTAATCATAAATTTCTCTTGCAATCGTTGCCGATGCTGTGGTGTTATCAACATAGACTGCACCCTCTTTAATTGTTTTAAAAGTACCATTGTCACCAAAAGTTACTTCTCTCAAATCATTGTCATTTCCAACACAGGTAAAAATATATTCTGCATCTTTTGCAGCTTCAGCAGGAGTTTCTGCCATTTTACCTTTATATTCTTTTATCCATTTTTCTGCTTTTGATTTTGTTCTATTAAAAACAGTTACATTGTGACCACCTTTTGATATATAACCAGCCATTGGATAACCCATGACACCCAGACCTATGAAAGCAACATTACAACTCATAATTTTTTATGTTTAAAAGTTTAAGTTTAAAAGTAATTATATTTGGATTTATTTTTACATTTTTTTCTAGTTTTGGACAGAGTTTTTTTCTGGGCTTATTTAATTCAAGCATAAGAGAAACACTTTCGATTACTCACGGACAATTTGGCTCAATTTATGCTTCTGCAACTTTATTGAGTAGCTTTGTCTTAATTTGGGTTGGAAAAAAAATCGATGACATCAATATTTTTAAATTTGCATTTTATGTGATTTTACTTTTATCATTTTCTTGTTTCTTCTTTTCAAAAATATCATCCGTAATCCTTTTATTCATTGCCGTCTTTTTGATGAGATTTTCTGGTCAAGGTTTGATGTCACATACTGCAACAACAACTATTACAAGATATTTTACTAAATCAAGAGGAAAGGCACTTAGTGCAGGTTGGTTTGGTCTCTCAACAGCAGAATTTATACTACCAGTATTAATTGTTTATTTACTCACAATCACTGCTTGGCAAAATATTTGGATATCCATATCTATCTTAATTTTAATTTTTTTGCCAATAACATCATTTTTATTAATCAAAAGATTAGATTTTGATACGAGGGAACAAGCAAATACTCATGACTTTGAAAAAAAAGAAATCAAACAATGGAGGAGAATAGAGGTTATTAAAGATTACAGATTTTATGTTGTTTGTTTAAATATGCTTGCAATGCCATGGATTGCAACTGGAGTATTTGTTTATCAATCTTTTATTACTGAAGCTAAAGGGTGGGGCTCTTTTGTTATTGCACAATCATTTATGGCATATTCAATACTGTCTGTTGTAACTTTATTAGGATCAGGATTTTTAATTGATAAATTTACAAGTAGAAAACTTTTAATTTTTATGAATATACCTTTATTATTTTCTACAATAGTTTTGTTTTACTTTGATAACCCAATTACATCTTTTATTTTCCTTGGATTAATTGGAATTTCGAATGGCTTAGCGAATGTTCTAGGTTCTTCCACATGGGCTGAGATTTATGGTGTTAAATTTATTGGATCAATAAAAGCGTTAACAACAGCTTTAATGGTTTTTTCGACTGCATTTGGGACAGCTTTATTTGGTTTTTTGATAGATAAAGGTTTTTCTATTGAGCTCATAGCCATGATATCATTTATCTATATTTTGATCTCTTTGATTTTGTTAATTTTTGTTAGAAACAAGCTAAATCCACATTATATATAAAAATCTCCTTGATTTTTTTTAACTCACTGTATAGATACTGCGCATGGCAAGAGTTACTGTAGAAGATTGTATTGATAAAGTTGATAGTCCTTATGAATTAGTTTTAGTTGCGAAAGAAAGAGCAACTCAACTAAACTCAGGCATAGAGCCTACTTTAGATAGGGATAATGATAAAAACACTGTTATAGCCTTAAGAGAGATTGCTGAAGAAAATATAAAAGTTCCTGATTTAACTGAAAGCGCGGTCTATAAATTAAGAAAACATGTAGAGCAAGTTGATGATGGTACCGAGGATGATGAGGACGTAGGTGATGATTTTGAAAGTTTATATAAAGGAGAAATTTCTAAAAGTGGAGCACCTATTCTTCCATCGAAAAGAGCAAGAAAAATTCCAGAAAAAATTCAAGTTTCTAAGGAAGATATTGAGGAGCTTTCACAAACTGCACAGCCAGATGTAGACAATTCAACTGTTGAACAAAATGATGGTGAAAATGCTGATGTATCTCTTGATGAAGTTTCTGAGGCTGAAGAGCAAAATACAGACACAAGTTCAGAGGACTCAGATACAAATAATACTTAAGATTAACTAAACTCTTTTAAAATTTTTACCCTATGTTCATCAAGATCTGGGATGTCACCACGAGTTTTCTCATCTTTATACGCTGACATCTTAATTGGATTACCTGCTAGTTTAAAATCACCTATTACTTTATGATAAGCCTTAACTATCATATTTCTAGACTCGATTTGGGGATTTTCAACAGCTTCTTTGATATTAAATATAGGACCACATGGAATTTTTTCTTTTTCCATATCATTAACCCATTCACTTGTTTTTCTATTTACTAATTTATTTTCAAGTATTTTTTTTAATTCTTCCATATTTTTTGCTCTTGAAGAATTGTCTGAAAATTTAGAATCATTAATTATTTCTTTCATATCTAATAAGATACATAATTTTTCAAAAAGTTTATCATTTCCTGCAGCTATTATTATGTGGCTATCTTTTGTTTTAAAAGCTTCAAAAGGCGCTATCGATGGATGACGGGATCCCATTGGTTTAGGAATTTCATTTTTTGAAAGATAACGGGCAATCGCATTTTCTAATATAGCTATTTGACAATCTAACATTGAAACATCAATGTACATTCCTTTACCTGTCTTTTGACGATCATAAAGAGCTGCGTTTATTCCAATAGCAGTAAATAATCCTGCTGTGATATCTCCAATCGAAGTTCCAACTCTAGTTGGTTCGGAGTTTGGTTGCCCTGTAACACTCATAAGTCCACCCATACCTTGAACCACCATGTCATATGCTGGCAATTCTTTTAAGGGTCCTGTTTGTCCAAAACCTGAAGCTGAGGCATAAATCAATTTTGGAAATTTCTTGTTTACTTCTTTCCAACCGTAACCCCATTTCTCTAAAGTACCTGGTTTAAAATTTTCAACTAATATGTCAGCTTTTGATAAAATTTTTTCAAAAATTTTCTTATCTTCAGAATTTTTCAAATTTAAAGCAATACTCTCTTTACCTCTATTGAGAGACATAAAATAAGCAGAATAATCTTCAACAAAAGGACCAAATTTTCTTGAGTCATCTCCAATTTCAGGAGCTTCAATTTTTATCACGCGTGCACCTAAGTCTGAAAGTATCATTGTGCAGTAAGGACCCACTAATACCCTTGTTAAA
>CABYLY010000011.1 GCA_902519945.1 uncultured Pelagibacteraceae bacterium | reverse complement strand
TATTCCATCGATTTGATCAAGTAATGATTTGCTAATTCCTTTTTTCCTTTTTGCTCTATGAGCGCTTATAGCAAACCTGTGCGATTCATCTCTGATTCTTTGGAGAAAGAATAGGGTGGGATCATTTTTAGTAAATTTAAATTCTTTACCATTATGTAAAAAAGTCTCATTTCCACTATTTCTTTGCTTGCCCTTTGCAATAGCAACTATAGGCAAGTCGTGTAGTCCTAATTCATTTAGAGTTTCTCTCGCTACAGAGTATTGACCTTTTCCACCGTCGATCAAAACTAAATCAGGAAAGGAGAGATAATTATCTTTCTCTTGTATGGCTCTTTTGAATCTTCGATTCAGTACTTCTCGCATCATACCATAATCATCCTGTTCATTTTTTTTAATTTTAATATTAAATTTTCTATACCTTTTTTTGATAAATCCCTCATCTCCATAAGCAATTAACGCACCAACACTATTAGTTCCTTGGATGTGACTGTTGTCATAAACTTCAATTAAATTTATGTTTGTTTCTAAATTAAATTTATTCGCGACTGTATCAAATAATTCTCTATTATTCTGACTTTCATAAAGTTTCCTAGTTAGGCTATCTTTAGCATTTTTAATTGCCTGATTAATTACTTTTAACTTAGTCCCTTTTTTTGCAATAGATATATCAATTTGCTTTTCCTCTTTTTGAGATAAAGTTTTTTCAATTAAAATTTTTTCCTTGATTTCTTCAGATAATATTATTGAGGAAGGAACACTTTTATTTTCATAAAATTGAGAAACAAAAGAATTTAATATATCACTTAATTTTTCATCAGGATCATGTTTTGGAAAAAAGGCTTGATTGCCCCAATTTTGTTTTGAGCGATAAAAGAAAACTTGAATACAGGTTTTACCAGACTCTTTATAACCAGCAATTACATCTGCCTCAATTAAATTTGCCTCATTAATTCTTTGTGATGATTGAATAATATTCAAAGATTTTATTCTATCTCTTAAGATTACAGCTTTTTCAAAATCTAAATTATCGCTTGCTTTTTCCATTTGGTCTGAGAGGCTTTTTTGTATTTTCCTTGATTTGCCAGACACAAATTCAATCGCATCATCGACTGTTTTTTTATACTCATTTTTTTCTATATACCCAACACAAGGACCAGAACATCTTTTAATTTGATATAAAATACAAGGACGTTCTCTGTTCTTAAAAACTGTATCATCACAAACTCTTAGATGAAAAATTTTCTGTATCATTTTTATTGTCCAATTAGCTGAGCCTGCTGATGCAAAAGGTCCAAAATAAAAACCTTCTTTTGTTTTTTTTCCTCTATGTCTTTTTATTTGCGGCCATTTATCTTTGTTACCAATAAAAATAAACGGAAAAGATTTATCATCTCTTAAAAGAATATTAAATTTTGGTTTATGCTTTTTGATTAAATTCGCCTCAAGAAGTAAGGCCTCACTTTCATTTGATGTAGTTGTTATTTCAAGCCTTCTTGTTTGAGATAACATTCTTTCTGTTCTGATAATATGATTTTTTTCCGCTACATAACTTTTAAGTCTGTTAGGTAAATTTTTTGCTTTACCTACATAAAGAATATCTCCTTTATTATTTAGCATTCTATAAACACCAGGCAGCTTAGGAATAAGAGCGAGTTCTTTTTTAATTACTTCTTTACCAATTTCAGAACTTATCATGACTTCTTTTTTTGGTAATTTGAATACCAACAGATGAACATTGTTTTAAAATTTCCAGTTTTTCAATTTTTAACATTATTTTGCCAATTCTTTTATCTTTGAAAAGCTCATCAAAAACGGCTTCAGCTAAAGTTTCTAAGAAATTATAGTGTTTCTTTTTAATAAGTTTCTTAATTAATTTAACTATTGTTGCGTAATTTACTATTGATCTAAGATCTTTATCATTGGAAGGCTTTTTATCTTGATAATCTATTTCTAAACTAAATTTTACTTTTTGTGCTTTCTCTTTCTCAAAATCATAATAACCAAGTTTTAAATCTAAAATAAGTTCATTAATTAAAATTTTTTTCTCGTAATTAAATAAGCTTTTGTTTTTATCTATTTTGACAATCTTTAAAGTATTCTTTTTCATTCTTTTCCTCCCATTATATCGGGTGTCTGCCAATTTAAGCTTTGACCACTATCTATTGCCAAAACTTGACCTGTAATAGAACTATTTTTTATAAAAAAGTCAACTGCATTACAAATCTCATTAACATCAACTTGCTGTTTAAGTGGTGTAGCTAAATATTGTTTTTTAAAATGTTTTTCTGATTGTCTTTTATTTTTAATTGTTGGTCCAGGGGCTATTCCATTAACTCTTATGTTTGGTGACAAACTCATCGCGCTTGTTTTGGTTAAAGTATAAAGGCCTGTTTTACTTAATGTGTATGTGAAAAAATATGGAGTAAGCTTAAATACTCTTTGATCAATTATATTGATAATATTGCTATTTTTGCCTCTGACATTTTTCGAAAACTCTTTTGATAAAAGAGCAGGAGCTTTAAGATTTGTAGAAATATGTTTTTCCCAACTTTTAGATGTAAAATTTTCTAATTTATCATTTTCAAATAGAGAGGCATTATTAATAAGACAATCAAAAAATTTTAGTTTTGATTTTGCAAATTTAATAATTTTAATGACATCTTTTTCCCTACTAAGATCTCCTTTTACTAAATGAATTTTTGACCCATTATTTAGAAGCCTCTTTTTTAAATTTTCAGCCTTTACTTTTGATTTATTATAATGAATTATAATTTGTTTGTTTGGTCCTGATAATTTTTCAGCTATTGCAGCACCTATTCTAGTTGCTCCACCAGTAATTATTATCCTCTGTGCTTCCATTTCTTATCTTTTTTTTTAGTAACCTTAGTTCCTGGCATTCCCATTGTCGATCTACCTTTTGGATAAAGTTTATTTTTTACATCATATTGTCTGATTTTAGGATTTAATGTTATTTCTAGCTCTGTACTCTCTAATTTTCTTATCTCATCTCTTATTTTTGCTGCTTCTTCAAATTCTAGGTTTGAAGCAGCCTCTTTCATCTTTTTATCCAGAGCTTTTAAGTGTTTTTTAAGATTTCCACCAACATTAGAGCCTTCGCTAATTTTTACATAATCTTTTTCATAAACACTCTCTAAAATATCATTAATTTCTTTTTTGACTGTCTTTGCATCAATTTTGTTTTTTTTATTATATGCTAATTGGATTTTTCTTCTTCTTTCAGTTTCCTGGATTGCTTTTTTAATACTTTTAGTTTCTTTATCAGCATAAAGAATTACCTTACCGTCAACATTTCTTGCAGCTCTTCCAATCGTTTGTATTAAAGAGGTTTCAGATCTTAAGAAGCCCTCTTTATCAGCATCTAAAATTCCAACCAAGGCACATTCTGGAATATCTAAACCTTCTCTTAATAAATTAATTCCAACAAGAACATCAAAAACACCCATTCTTAAATCTCTCATGATTTCTATTCTTTCAAGTGTGTCTATATCTGAATGTAGGTACCTTACTTTAACACCGTTTTCATGAAGATATTCAGTCAAATCTTCTGCCATTTTTTTTGTGAGAGTAGTAACCAAAACCCTGTGATTATTTTCAATCACCTTTTTACATTCATGCATTAAATCATCTACTTGATTTTTAGCAGGTCTTATTTCAACAGGTGGATCAATTAAACCGGTAGGTCTTATAACTTGATCGATAAATTTACCTTTAGTTTGTTCTAATTCCCAAGGACCAGGAGTTGCAGAAACAAATACAGTTTGAGTTCTCATTAGATCCCATTCTTCAAATTTTAATGGTCTGTTATCCATACAAGATGGCAGTCTAAAACCATATTCTGCTAAAGTACTTTTTCTAGACCTATCTCCTTTGTACATCCCATTTAATTGAGGAACAGTTACATGACACTCATCAACAAAAATTAAAGTATTATCTGGGAAGTATTCAAATAAAGTGGGCGGGGGCTCACCAGGTTTTCTTCCAGATAAAAATCTAGAGTAATTTTCAATACCAGCACATGAACCAGTAGCCTCGATCATCTCAAGATCAAATTTAGTTCGTTCTTCTAATCTTTGAGCTTCAAGTAACTTATTTTCAGTCCTGTGTTTTTTAAGTGTTATCTCTAATTCTTTTCTAATATTGATAATAGCTTGTTCTACAGTTGGTTTAGGAGTTATGTAGTGACTATTTGCATAAACTTTTATCAAACTTAGCTCTCTTACTTGATCACCTGTAAGTGGATCGAATTCTTCAATTTTTTCAAGTTTATCTCCAAACAAACTTAGTCTCCAAGCCCTATCTTCTAAATGAGATGGAAAAATTTCTAAATATTCTCCTCGAGCTCTAAAAGTCCCTCTGTAAAAATTTTGATCATTACGTTTATATTGTAAAGCAACTAAGGATTTTATTATTTGCTCTCTGTTATAATCATAATTTTTTTGGAGAGTTAAAGTCATTTTACTATAAGCTTCAACTGATCCTAATCCATAAATACAAGATACACTGGCAACGATCAATACATCATCTCTCTCTAAAAGAGACCTAGTTGCGGAGTGTCTCATTCTGTCTATCTGTTCATTAATAGATGCTTCTTTTTCAATATATGTATCGGATCTGGGGACGTAAGCTTCAGGTGTATAATAATCATAATAGGAAACAAAATATTCTACCGCATTATCAGGAAAAAATGTTTTCATTTCTCCATAAAGTTGAGCTGCAAGAGTCTTATTAGGAGCTAGAATTAAAGCTGGTCTGTTTGTAGCTTCTATCACTTTTGCCATTGTAAAAGTTTTTCCTGATCCTGTTACACCAAGTAACACTTGGTTAAATTCTTCTTTATTAGCCCCTTTTACTAATTTTTTAATTGCCTCAGGTTGGTCACCTGCTGGTTTGAAGTCAGATTTTATTTTGAATTTTTTACCACCCTCAAGTTTTCCACTGATTTTTGGATTTTTGCTTTGAATATCTGTAATTAAATCTTGATATGTATTTTCCATATATTAAAGAACGTAGTAGAATTAATTTATATTTCAATGAGCATAATATCAGACAGTTTAAAAAGAATTAAGCCATCACCAACAATTGCTGTCACCCAAAAAGCAAGAGAACTTAGAGCTGCAGGTAAAGATGTGATTGGCTTAGGGGCAGGAGAACCAGATTTTGATACTCCTGATAATATCAAAAGAGCAGCGATAAAAGCGATTAAAAAAGGGGACACTAAATATACTGCAGTCGATGGAACTCCTACTTTAAAAAAAGCAATAGTCTCAAAATTTAAAAGAGAGAATAAACTTAAATATTCAGCTGACCAGATTACCGTTGGAACAGGTGGAAAACAAGTTCTGTATAATACTTTTATGGCAACTTTAAATAAAGGAGATGAGGTAATTATTCCTGCACCTTTTTGGGTTTCTTATCCTGATATGGTTTTACTAGCTGGAGGAAAACCAAAGATAGTTAAATGCACCGAGCAAGAGGGTTTTAAATTAACTCCAAAAAAATTAAAAAAAGCGATTACAAAAAAAACAAAATGGGTAATTATAAATTCTCCTTCAAATCCAACAGGGGCAGGTTATTCGAAAAGAGAAATACAAGATTTAGCAAAAGTTTTAATAAAGAATAAAAAAACTTATATTTTAAGTGATGATATTTATGAGCATGTTCGATATGATAATTTTAACTTTTTTACAATTGCGCAAATTCCAAAACTAAAAGACAGAACTCTTACCATGAATGGCGTAAGTAAATCGTATGCAATGACAGGCTGGAGAATAGGTTATGCTGCAGGTCCCAAAGATATTATCAAAGCTATCGGTAAAATTCAGTCACAATCAACCTCAAATCCGTCATCAATAAGCCAGGCTGCAGCAATTGAGGCATTAAATGGAAAACAAGGATTTATAAAAACTAGAGCAAATGCATTTAAAGCAAGACGAAATTTTGTTGTGAAGAGTTTAAATGATATCAAAGGTATTAATTGTTTAAATCCTAATGGTGCATTTTATGTATTTCCAAGTTGTAAAGGCTTATTAAATAAAAAAACAAAATTGAAAACTGATACTGATTTTGTCCAAAAGTTACTTGAAAAAGAAAATGTAGCTGTTGTGCAGGGTTCTGCATTTGGTTTAGATGGATATTTTAGAATCTCTTATGCAACATCTATGCAAAACCTAAAAAAAGCCATGAATAGAATTAGATCTTTTTGTGAATCTTTGAGTAGATAAATTTACTTCTGATCAAGAATTTTTTTTGCTGGATAAGTTTTTTTAATCCATGATTTTGGAATAGTGCCAAAACCTTCCAAGGCTGCAAAATATGCACCAATAAAATTTGCTCTAGAGCAATTACATCCGCCAGCCTTAATTGTTTTTAAAATAGCTTTCTTGTAATTTGATGAATTTAATATTGCATGAATTGAGCTATTAAAAGTTCCTGGATAACTGCAAGCCATGCCAAGCTTTTTAACAATAGCTGAATGTGATTTTGATTTAAATTTTTTTATTTTAGTAATGTCATTTATTATAATTTTGAAATTAGAATTTTTTCTAAACTTTTTAATAAATTCGTTGATTGGATTTTTAGCACCTTTTAAAGCTAGATCTATTAAATGAAATTTTGCCAAAGCATATTTACGACTTATCTTTGAAACAGTTACCAAAGAAATTATTTTTTCGATACTTTTGAAATCAAAACCGTACAAAAAGTATGGAAGACTTGCACAAAAACCATCAGACTCATTAACTTTAGTGCCGCCCGTTATTTTTTTTTTTAGTTTAATATTTTTAATCGTTTCAATTACGTTTTGATGTATCCATGGTCCTTTAATTATGCCTCGCCAATCTTTTACTTTTCTGTACTTAGATCTTAGACCTAAATTTTTCCAATAAATACTCCCAGGACCAAAATTTTTCATAATATTTTTTTTAAAACGTTGATCGATATTGTCATGACTTTCTAGCAATGTTTCAAACATGACCTGACCTATTTCATTGTACCCAGAGACTTTGCCTGTCTTAATATTATAAAAAGGACTTTTATTTTTTTTTAGAAAAGAAAAGTCTTTTCTTCCTTTTATATAAGAATTAAGTTTCTTTTGATTATAAACCCAATGTAACGGTCTTGCAGCTGCATCAGCAACAGTTGCTCCTAAGAATACATGTAAATTGTTCTTCACCTTAATGGGATAAAAATTTTTCAGCCTCAAGAGCCGCCATACAGCCCATACCAGCTGCAGTCACTGCTTGTCTAAATGTTTTATCTTTAACGTCACCAGCAGCATAAACACCTGGAATATTAGTTTCTGTTGAATCTGGTTTGGTAATTAAATAACCTTCTTTATCCATTTGGAGCTGATCTTTAAATAGTTGTGTAGCTGGATCATGACCTATAGCAATAAAAACACCATCTAATTTAATTTCCTGAGTTTTATTTGTTTTAAGATTCTTTATTTTAATTCCTTTAACATTTTTGGGATCTTGATCTCCAACTACATCCTCGACTATAGAGTCCCAGATTATTTCAATTTTTTTATTTTCCATTAATTTTTTCTGAAGCATCTTTTCTGCTCTTAAACTGTCACGTCTGTGAATTAATTTTACTTTTGATGCAAACTTTGTCAGAAACATCGCCTCTTCTACAGCTGCATTACCTCCACCCACAACCGCTACCTCTTTATCCTTAAAGAAAAAACCATCACAAGTAGCACAAGCTGAAACACCAAACCCTCTAAATTCTTGCTCAGATTTTAAATTTAACCATCTAGCTTGAGCACCTGTTGAAATAATAATACTTTCAGCTGTATATTTTTGACCAGTATCACCGATAGCTTCAAAAGGAGATGATTTTAAATTTACTGAACTTATATGATCCTCTATCATTTCAGTTCCAACTGCTTTTGCTTGTTCTTTCATCTGATCCATAAGCCATGGTCCTTGAATAACATCGGCAAACCCTGGATAATTTTCAACATCGGTTGTAGTGGTTAGTTGCCCACCAGGCTCTGAACCATAGACTAATATTGGATTAAGCATTGCTCTTGCGGCGTAAACGGCTGCAGTGTATCCAGCAGGGCCTGACCCAATTATTAACACTTTTGTGTGTTTAGTTGGATTTTGACTCATATGGAAGCTATATAGTGATTAATGACTAAATTAAAAGGTTTATTATTGACCGAAGGTATGCATGGTATGATAAGCCAAGTTGAAGGTCTCGCAAAGTCTTTAAATTTAGATTTTATACACGAAAAAATTGAAATAAATAACTTCTGGAAATTGATACCACCTAAATTTACTCCAATTAAAAATTTTGTTTTTAAAAACAATATTGATGAAAATTTTGATATTGTTATTTCTTGCGGAAGAAAAAGTGTAATTCCCTCTATTTACTTAAAAAAAAAATTTAAAAATAAAATAATGAATATTCATATACAAGATCCAAAAGTATCATTAAAAAATTTTGATTTCATAATTGCACCTGAACATGACGGCTTAACAGGCTCAAATGTCTTAAACAGTAAAGGAGCAATTCATTATTTAAGAGATGATGAATTAAGTCAAAATATCGATTATTTGAAACCTCATATTAAAAAGGAAAAAATAGCTACCCTTATTATGGGGGGTCCTAATAAATATTATAATTTTGACGAAAAAAGCGTCGAACAAATATTTTTAAGAATTTATAACATCTTTATCAAAAAAAATTTTCAATTAATTTTTATTCCTTCTTTGAGAACTCCTCAAAATATTATAAATTTAGCAAAAAAATATTTTGACAAAAATCAATTGATCATCACTGAAGTTGATAAAAAAGCCTATTTATCTGCGCTTAAATTATCAAACCATATAATAGTAACATGTGACTCAACATCAATGATTTCTGAGGCAGCTATGACTGGTAAACCAATTTATGTTGCTCAAATGACGCCAGTGAAAAAAAATAGTAGATTTAAAAAATTTTTTGAATTATTTAAGTCTCTTAATATCATTAGGAATTTAGAAAATTCACTAGAGACATGGGATTATAATAAACTTAATGAAACTGATAGGATATCAGGATATATAAAAGAAAAATTAAAAAATTATGACTTTTCTTAATTCAATTAAAAATGAATCAAAAAAATATGAAATTCCATTTGATCATTGGGAGTATAATAATCCTTTAACAGAAGGTGCAATCGAAGAAATTATTAAAGCAGATATTCCAGATGTAAGTAAACATAATTTAGCATACGATGGTACGAGAGCAATTGATGGTGGAGGAGCTGAGTTTAGAAAAGGAATAGCATCAGGTGGGAAAGCAATAAAATTTAGATGTTTTGTATCAAAAGAAAACGCCTCTCAATTTCCTAATCTCGTTAAATTTATAAATGAACTTCAATCTCAAGAAACCTATCAAACAATCTCTAAGATGATTAACAAAGATTTATCAAATTCATTCGTTAGAGTAGAGGTAATATGTGACAGAGAGGGATTTTGGCTTAAACCTCATTGTGATATCAAAGAAAAATTAATGTCAGGACTTATTTTTGTAAATAATAAGAATGAGTCTGAAGATTTAGGCACGGACTTTTATAATCAAAAATTAGAAAAGGTTAAAACAGTTCCATATAAGCATAATTCTGGTTATTTTTTTACCAGTGGTCCAAACACATGGCATGGGATGGAAAAAAAAAAAATTGTTAATGAAAGAAGATGTTTACAAGTCAATTATGTTACTTTCAAAACAGATTGGAAAGTAAAATAGTAAAATTCTTAAAGAAAATTTGAGTACAAACCTGCTATTGTTAATATAGCTAAAACGAAACAGATACCAGTTACTGCTTTTAGTTGATCATTATTTGATTTATCTGTGATTTTCCAAAACGTATTCGAATTTAAAACTAGATTTGTCTTATTGTTTTTTTCGTAATCAGTAGGAAAATCTATAATTTCTGCGTTTAACAGATTTTTTTTACTATCAATCGCAGTTTCGATATATTGATGAATTTCTGAACTCATAATTGCAAATTAGATTTTCTAAATTTTTTTTAATTTTTGCAATTATGATTTGTATCATTTTGGGTTTTTTTAATGTTTGAAATTTATCAAATATTAGGTGTAATTAAAAAATTTCAACTTTTAATTGAAATCTAATTTTTCTCTTGAAGTGCCTTAACTTCTAATTTTTTTGTTTTAAGGGATTTAATCCCTTCAATACATGCTAGCGCTGTAGACATGTTTGTACAATATGGAACTTTGTTTTTAAGAGTTGCTCTTCTCAACGCTATTGCATCATTAAGTCTATGTTCGCTATTGCCACCACCAGTGTTAATTACTAATGAAATTTTTTTTGAATTCAAAACGTCAACAATATGTGGTGATCCACTACTTACTTTATTAATTATACTACAGTTCATTCCATGTTTCTTTATATATTCAGCTGTACCTTTAGTTGCACAAAGTTTAAAACTTAACTTTATTAATTTTTTTGCAAGATCAATACCTTCATCTTTGTGGGAGTCTTTTAGTGATATAAAGGCAAGACCATTTGTTGGTAAAGAATTCGCTGAGGCTATTTGACTCTTAGCAAATGCCATACCAAAATTTTTATCAAAACCCATCACTTCACCAGTAGATTTCATCTCTGGACCTAAAAGTAAGTCACTATTTGGAAATTTATTAAAAGGAAATACAGCTTCTTTAACAGCATACATGCCTTTAAATTTATCTTTTAAATCAAATTTTGATAATTTTTCACCAGCCATTACTCTTGATGCAATTTTAGCAAAAGGAAGACCTTTTGCTTTTGAAACGAAAGGCACAGTTCTACTTGCCCTAGGGTTTACTTCAATTACAAAAATTTCATCTTTCTTAATTGCAAATTGTATGTTCATAAAACCCTTTACCTTTAACGCTAATGCTAGTTTTTTAGTTTGACTTTCAATTTTTTTAATCAAATAAGGTTTAATTGAAACCGGGGGAAGACTGCAGGCCGAGTCTCCAGAGTGAATACCTGCCTCCTCAATATGTTGCATTATACCAGCTACATGAACTTGTTTTCCATCTGATATTGCATCAACATCAACCTCCATTGCGTGATCAATAAACTTATCAATTAAAATTGGATTTTCTTCTGCAACTTTAAATGCTTCATCAACAAAGTTTCTTAGTTGACTTTTCTCATAAACAATCTCCATTGCTCTACCACCTAAAACATAAGATGGTCTGACTATTAATGGTAGACCGATATTCTCAGCAATTTTAATTGCTTCTTTTACTGTTTTTGCAATTCCACTCTCAGCCTGTTTAAGTTTTAACTTGTAAAGTAAATTTCTAAATCTATCTCTATCTTCAGCTAAATCAATTGATGTGTACTGTGTTCCTAAAATTGGAAGTTTGTTGTCATGCAAAAATTTCGCAAGTTTTATTGGAGTTTGACCGCCAAACTGTGCAATTATTCCAACCAAATTTCCTTTTTCTTTTTCTTTTCTAATTATGTTGAAAACATATTCTTCTTTTAGAGGTTCAAAATATAGTCGGTCACTAGTATCATAATCTGTTGAAACTGTTTCAGGATTGCAATTAACCATAATTGTTTCAAATCCAACTTCTTTTAATGAAAAACTCGCTTGGCAACAGCAGTAGTCAAATTCTATTCCTTGGCCTATCCTGTTAGGACCCCCTCCCAAAATAACAATTTTTCTTTTTCCAGATGGATCAGCTTCACATTCTGAATTTATTGATAAATTTCGTTGATATGTTGAGTACATATAGGGTGTGAAAGATTTGAATTCAGCTGCGCATGTATCAACTTTTTTAAATACTGGTAAAATTTTAAGAGCAGTTCTTTTTCTTCTTACAATATCTTCGGATAAATTTGATAATTCTGCTAATTTTCTGTCGGAGAAGCCTATTGATTTAATTTTATTAAATTCACCAAAATTTTTTGGAAGGCCTTTATTTTTAATTCTATTTTCACTTTCTACTATTTCTTTAATTTGCTCAAGAAACCATGGATCTATTTTTGATAACTTAAAAATTCTTTTTAAATTAATTTTTTTTCTTATTGCTTCAGCAACTAGTAAAAGTTTATTTGGTATATTTTCTCTAAGCTTTTTTTCAATCTGATTTTTATTCAAATTAAATATTCTATCTAAACCTGAAAAACCTGTTTCTAAAGAAACTAGTGCTTTTTGAAAAGACTCTTTAAAGTTCCTTCCAATAGCCATAGCTTCACCAACCGATTTCATAGACGTACCCAAAGTGGCTGGAGATGTTGAGAATTTTTCAAAAGTAAATCTTGGAATTTTTGTCACAACATAATCAATACTAGGTTCAAATGAAGCAGGTGTTACTTTAGTAATTTCATTTTTTAACTCATCTAATGTGTAACCAATTGCAAGTTTAGCAGCAACTTTTGCTATAGGAAATCCAGTTGCTTTTGATGCAAGAGCAGATGATCTTGATACTCTAGGATTCATTTCAATTACCACCATTCGCCCATTTTTTGGATTGATGGCAAATTGAACATTTGACCCACCAGTCTCAACTCCAATTTTTCTTAAACATGCAATAGAAGCATTTCTCATTACTTGATATTCTTTATCTGTCAAAGTAAGTGCTGGGGCGACTGTTACCGAATCTCCGGTATGAACTCCCATAGGATCAACATTTTCAATCGAGCAAATTATAATGCAGTTATCTTTTTTATCTCTTACAACTTCCATCTCAAATTCTTTCCAGCCTTCTAAACATTCTTCAACTAATACTTGGCTAACTGGAGATTCATGAAGCCCGTTTTTAATTATTTTTTGGTAATCCTTTTTATCTTTTGCTATACCACCACCAAGACCCCCAAGTGTAAATGCAGGCCTTATAATTGCAGGAAGACCAATTTTTTTTAAAACTTTGGATGCTTGTTTGATGTTGTTAACTATTTCAGATTTAGGTAAATCCAGACCAATATCGATCATATTTTTTCTAAACTTCTTTCTATCCTCTGCATTTGCAATTGCTTTAGAGTTTGCTCCTATAAGCTCTATTTTGTATTTTTTTAAAATTCCTTTTTTCTCAGCTTCCATTGCAAGATTGAGAGCAGTTTGACCACCCATAGTTGGTAGAATTGCGTCTGGTCTTTCTTTTTTTACAATTTTTTCTAAAACCTCTAATGTTATTGGCTCTATATAAGTTTTATCTGCAACATCAGGATCAGTCATTATAGTTGCAGGATTTGAGTTAATTAAAATTACTTTGTAACCCTCATCTTTTAAAGCTTTACAAGCTTGAGTGCCTGAATAATCAAACTCACATGCTTGGCCAATTATTATAGGTCCAGCTCCCACAACTAATATTTTTTTGATATCACTTCTTTTTGGCATTTTTTTTTATGTTGTTTATAAACTCTTGAAATAAGTACACACTATCTTGAGGCCCAGGGTTTGACTCCGGATGATATTGAACTGAAAATACTGGTCTATTTTTTAATCTTATTCCTTCGATGGAATTATCAAATAGAGATTTATGAGTAATTTCAATTTTTTTTGGTAAACTATCCTCAACCACTACAAAACCATGATTTTGACTGGTGATTTCAACTTTATCATGGACTAAATTTTTGACAGGATGGTTTGCACCTCTGTGCCCCAGTTTCATTTTTTTTGTCTTTGCGCCCAAAGCTAGCGCTAAAATTTGATGACCTAAACAAATTCCAAATATAGGAAGATTTTCTTTAATTAATTTATTTAGTATTTTTATTGCATATTTTCCTGTTGCAGCTGGATCACCAGGACCATTAGATAAAAAAACTCCATGTGGTTTAAGATCTAAAATTTTTTCCGCAGAGGTTTTGCAAGAAACAACAGTTACCTTACATTTGAAATCTGAAAAATACCTTAAAATATTTTTTTTAATTCCATAATCAATTGCAACTATATGAAAAGAATTTTTTATATTCTTTTTGTATCCTGTTTCTTTTTTCCAAGTTTTAAGGCCTTTCCAAATATATTTTTTTGAAGTCGTTACCGTTTCTGCAAGGTCAAGATTTTTTAATCCACTCCATTTAATAGTTGAGTTTGTTAGTTTATTTAAATTAAATTTCTTATTTTTTGAGTAAGAAATTGTTCCTTTAGGTGCTCCCTTATCTCTAATAAAATTTGTTAGACTTCTCGTATCTAGTCCAGTAATTCCAACAATTTTATTTTTTTTGAGCCAGGCATCTAAATGCAAAAATGCTCTATAATTCGAGGGAGACGTTATTTCAGAATTAAATATTACACCTCTTGCCCAAATTTTATCAGACTCAACATCTTCCTTATTGGTTCCAACGTTTCCAATATGCGGGAAAGTGAAATTAATTATTTGGCCTGCATAGGATGGATCAGAAATTATCTCTTGATAACCAGTCAAAGAGGTATTAAAGCAGACCTCACCAGTAGCTTCGCCCTGATAGCCTATTCCAATCCCTTTAAAAATCTTTCTATTTTCAAGAACTAAAATACCTGTATGAAATTGTGATTTTTTTGAGTTTGATTTTTTTACTTTTTTTGTCAATTACAACTCATAAGTTAAAGGTTAATACAATAATTGCTTTATTAGCGCAATCAAGATGTATTATAAAATTGTAAAAAAACAATTTTTCTTTTGAAGAATTATTTCTTTGCAGTAGATTAAAAGTCATGTCCTTAAAAGATACAATTGGAAATGAATATAAAACTGCTCTTAAGTCAAAAGATAAAAATAAAATATCAACCTATAGGTTAATACTTTCTTCCATTAAGGATTTAGAAATTGCAAACCGATCTGGACCTAACAAAAAAGATACAGATGACGAGGATATTAAGAAACTTTTCAAAAAGATGGTTAAACAAAGAGCCGAATCAATTGAGATTTACAAAAAAAATAACCGAGCAGATTTATTAGAAGTTGAGCAAAATGAATATGATATTTTAGTTAGTTTTCTTCCTAAGCAACTTGGAGAAGAAGAAACTAAAAAAATTTGTGCTGAGTTGATTAGTAAATTGGGTGCTAGCTCAATCAAAGACATGGGTAAAGTAATGGGTGAGTTAAAAAAAACTCATTCAGATGAGATTGATTTTGCTAAAGCAGGTCCAATGATTAGAAATTTATTGAACAAATGATGAAATATCCAAAAGAGTATCTAGATGAAATTAAGACACGGTTAAAGGTATCAACTGTCGTGTCAAAAATAGTTTCCCTAAAAAAAAGGGGGAAAGAGTTTGTTGGTTTATCTCCATTTAAAAACGAAAAAACGCCATCGTTTACGGTTAATGATGAAAAAGAATTTTACCATTGTTTTGCAACGTCAGAGCATGGAAACATTTTTGATTTTGTTATGAAGACACAAAATCTAAAATTTGGAGAGGCAGTAAAGCATCTAGCCCAATTAGCCGGCATGCAGCCTTATATGTTTTCAAAAAAAGATGAGGAAAGAGAAAAAAAGTGGCAAGAGTATAAATTAATTTTTAGTCAATATGTAGACTTTTACAACGATGAATTATTAAAAAATGAAACATATTCTTTTGTAAGAAACTATTTAAAAAAAAGATTACTAACTAAAGAGGAAGTAAAAAAATTTAAAATTGGATACGTAGAGAAAAACCCAAATTTCTTTGATAAACTAAAAAAGAATTTTAGTGAGCAAACTTTAGTTGAAACTGGTTTATTTTACTTAGATGAAAAAAAGAAAATATATGTTGAAAGATTTAGAGGTAGATTAATTTTTCCGATTAATAACATTTCAGGTCAACCAATAGCATTAGGTGGAAGAATAATTGAAAATATTGAATATCTAGCTAAATATATTAATTCCCCTGAAACAAATTTTTTTAGAAAGGGATCAAATTTATATAACTTAGATTTAGCAAGAAAACTTTCTAATAAGATAGATCATATTTATTTAGTAGAGGGTTATATGGATGTAATCGGCTTGAGCAAAAATGGAGTTGATAATGCAGTTGCAAATTTGGGCACTTCATTGACCGATAAACAAATTTTAATTCTTAACCAATTTTTTGATGATATTATTATTTGCTTTGATGGTGATGAAAGTGGATACAAAGCAGCTTTAAGAGCAGCTGAGAATTCTGTTAAAGAATTAAAACCTGAAAAACAAATTTCATTTTTATTTTTACCAGATAAGGAAGATCCAGATAGCTATGTAAATAAAAATGGTAAAAATAATTTCATTAACTTTACAAAACAAAATAAGATATCTATTCACCAATTTATTTTTAGTCATTATAAAAAACAAACTAAAAACAATCCTTCCTCATTAGCGATTTTTGAAAAAAAATTGAAAAGTATTGCTAATACAATTAAAGACAATTTGATAAAGAAATATGTGTCGGAGTTTTTTTTGGAAAAAATTGCTGAATTAACACCTTATTCAAATCAAAATAAAAAAAAGTTTTTCGTTAAAGAAATAAAATCACTTGATACAACTAAAAAGCACTATATTGATAGTCAATCATTAACTGGCGTGGAGCTTAAAGAGTTTTCTTTATTATACTTGGTAATGAATAATTTAAATTTGTTACAAGCAAACTTTCATCTAGTTGAAAATATAAAACTATTTACTGAAGTTAATAAAAAAATATTTGAACTTATAATTGAGAAACTGAAATCTGTAGAAAAAATTGAAATTGAAGATTTAAAACTAGATAACCAATTGTTAGAAAAGATTAATAAATTTGCACCTATCAAACATATTCTCAAAAATCAAAATAATGATGATCAAAAAATTATTGAGTTATTAGATGATATTTCAAGAGATTTAATGAATTATGATCTTGAGTTTAGAATTCAAGAATTAGAATCGAAGTTCTCAGTTGACATGAGCGAGACCACATTTAATGAGTTAAAAGAGCTTAAAAAAAAGCAAAATCTCAATTAATAGAGCTAAATTATTAATGGATTTTTGAAAATTTGGGATTATATAAGACTCTTCAAATTATAAGCTGTGGAAAGAATTATTACAAAATCGTTTGCAAGATTGATGGGTCGTGGCACTCATAGGGGTTTTATAACACATGAGGAATTAAATAAATCTTTAGGTAAAAGAAATCTTTCCGGCGAAAATCTCGCCCAAGCATTTATTCACATACTTGATGAAAAAATTACACTTGTTGAAAAAAAATCAGATTTTAAAGTTTTAAGAAAGAAAGAAAACTCCTCAAAAGAAGAGGGCAAGACAATTGAAAAAAGTGACGACCCAATAAGAATGTACTTAAGAGAAATGGGCGGTGTTGAATTACTGTCTAGAGAAGGTGAAATTGCCATCGCTAAAAGAATTGAAGCTGGAAAAGATGTGATGTTAATTGCATTATCCCAAAGCCCAATAACAGCACAACAATTTTTTGAGTGGAATCAAAAATTACAATCAGATGAGATCTTGGTTAGGGAGATTATTGACATTGATACTAATTATATGGAAGACGAAACAACGGGCCCTAGTGCTAAGCAAAAAAATGCTGGGGAAGTTGACAAAGATGAAAACTCGAGCGAGGAAAATGAAGATGATTTTAATCCAACTCTAGCTGCAATGGAGTCAGAAATTAAGCCCAAAGTATTAAAAACAGTTCATACTTTAACAAAAGACTATAATAAATTAATAAAATATCAAAAAGATAAATTAAATTGCATTCTAAATTCACAAACTTTTTCTACTGCAAAAGAGAAAAGTTATAAAAAAATTGTTGATGATGTTTTAGAAAATATAAAATCTCTTCAGCTATCTCCATCAGTGCTCGAAGAATTGGTTCAAAAACACTATGTTGAAAATAAAAAAATAATTTCTTTGGAAGGAAATCTTTTAAGACTTGCTATAAATAATAAAATTTCTAGAAATGAATTTATCAAGTTTTATGTTGGAAATGAAATTAATCCGAATTTAAAAAAATTTTTAGATACTAACGCAGTTTGGAAACAATTTTTTTCAAAAAACAAAGACGAATTTAAAAATATAAGGGAGCGATTGATTGAAATTAGTCATAAATTGGGAATGTCTGTTACTGATTATAAGAAATTGGTCAGCAGAATCCAAAAAGGTGAAAAAGAGTCAAGAATTGCTAAAAAAGAAATGGTTGAAGCTAACCTTAGATTAGTAATATCAATCGCTAAAAAATATACAAATAGAGGCCTCCAATTTTTAGACTTAATCCAAGAAGGTAACATTGGTCTTATGAAAGCAGTTGATAAGTTTGAGTATCGAAGAGGTTATAAATTTTCGACATATGCCACTTGGTGGATAAGACAAGCAATAACTAGATCTATTGCTGACCAAGCTAGAACTATTAGAATTCCGGTACATATGATTGAAACAATAAACAAAATAGTGCGTACTCAAAGATTAATTTTGAGTGAATTTGGAAGAGAGGCGACACCTGAAGAATTAGCAAAAAAATTGAGAATGCCACTTGATAAGGTTAGGAAAGTTTTAAAAATTTCTAAAGAACCAGTGTCTCTTGAAAAACCAGTTGGTGATGAGGAAGATAGTAGTCTTGGAGATTTTATTGAGGACACAAAAGCTCTAGCACCACTTGAACAAGCAATTAAATCAAACCTAGGTGAAGCTACAACAAAAATTTTATCAACACTTACACCTAGAGAAGAAAGAGTTTTAAGAATGAGGTTTGGTGTAGGAATGAATACTGACCACACTTTAGAGGAAGTAGGACTACAATTTTCTGTAACAAGAGAAAGAATAAGACAAATTGAAGCCAAAGCGCTAAGAAAACTAAAACATCCTAGTAGATCAAAACAATTAAAAAGTTTCTTAGAAAGTTAATTCTACTGGGCCGTTAGCTCAATAGTAGAGTACTGCATTGACATTGCAGGGGTAGTTGGAGCGTAACCAACACGGCCCACCATTTTAAAATCTATCTTTATTTGAGAATTTATAATAAATGATATAAAACTTAGAATTATTAAGGGCCTGTAGCTCAGTTGGTTAGAGCAGTACACTCATAATGTATTGGTCCCAGGTTCGAGTCCTGGCGGGCCCACCAATATTTAGAAATTGTTAATTACTAGAAAAGTCTTCTAAAGTTTTGAATAAAGCTTCAATTTTACCATCATTAGAATTTAATATTGATGCAAACTCTTCTTTCTGTGTTCTAGCAAGACTTAGACCTTCAATAATTAAATCTCTGATTAAAGGGTTATTGGGGTTTTTAGTATAAATTCTCCAGTCAATTTTTACTTCTGGTCTTTCATTATTTCCGCTTAGTAAGCTTTTAACAATTGTATAATTTTCATTTAATTTTTCTTTACCTAAAATACTTATATCTGGATTTGTGTAATCAACTAATCTATTTGAAAAACTCTTTAAAAAATACTGTTCAAATAACTTTATATACTTCTCTTTTTGATTTGTATCTAGAGTTTTTCTTATAGGTCCTAATGTATAAAGACCTATGCCATTTATATCCACTGTTTCTTTTGCTACAACTTTAAGCTGTTTGATTTTGTTTTCTTTATTATTATTATTTGAAAGAATAATTGTTGCTTTTTTAATAGTCGTTTCAACAAAAATCTCTGGTTCAATTGAATTAGCACTCGTACTTAATATGAAAACAAATAATATTAAATAAAATTTTTTGAAATTCATTAAATTATGGAAATTTTTTAATTATTATCAATTTCTTCCCAATCACTATTATCTTGAGTGTCTACAATTTTTTTAGAGTTGAGAATTTTTTGTTGTCTATCTTGTAAATAGAGACTTTTTACTGATGCATAAAAATCTACTGAGTTATCTTTTAGACTTTCAATTGAATTATAGTTTTTTGCTCTAAAATCAACTCCTGAAGTCACTTTAGAAGAATAATAATCTATATCTGAAAAATGATGAGAATCATTTTTAACGGTTACATTATACCATGGATCTCCACCTAAAAAATTTAAAGTTGACCCAATAGTATCTCTAGCTGTGCTTGGTCCTAAAATTGGCAGAACAACATAGCATCCGGGACCAACACCATGTTTTGCTAAAGATTGTCCGTAATCTTCTCTTTCATATTCAGGTAATCCTAAATATTGCGCAACATCAATTAACCCTAAAATTCCTACAGTAGAATTTATCAAAAATCTACCAGTGTTAACACTCGCCATTTTAAAATCACCTTGAAGAATGTTATTTGGAACTGTTACAAGATTAGATAAATTGTCTAAAGAATTACTAACACCACTTTTTACAGGAGACGGCAGTATCCTGTATGCGCTTGCTACTGGTTTAAATATAATTCCATCCAACACTTGATTAAAAGCAAATGTGGCTCTATTTAATGTCTCAAAACAGTCTTTAACTTCAGACGGCTCATTTTTTTTTAATAATAAATTTCCATCAGAACTAGCGTTAACATTTAATGTTAGCGTAAAAGTTGTAATTAGAATAATTATTAATTTTTTAAACATAGTCGCTTTTATATTATATAGAATTATAAAGTAAATTAAGTATTTATTAGAAATAAGATGAAAAAAAGGCTTAAAATTGGCACTAATTATTCACTTAATTTTAATATCCCAAAAAGAAACGCTAAAAAGATAAAATTTATTATTCTTCACTACACTGGAATGAAAAAAGAGAAAGAAGCGATTGAAAAACTTTGTGATACAAAATCCAAGGTTAGTTCTCACTATTTTATCAAAGAAAATGGAAAAGTGTTAAATTTAGTTCCGGACTTATATGAAGCTTGGCATGCTGGAAAGTCTTGCTGGAAAAATTATGATTTATTGAATAAGTATTCAATAGGTATTGAAATTCAAAATCCTGGTCATCAACATGGGTACAAAAAATTTTCGAAAAGACAAATTTATTCGTTAAAAAAACTTTTAAAAAAATTAATCAAAAAATATAAAATAAACCTTAAAAATATTTTGGCCCATTCGGATGTAGCTCCTAGTCGAAAAAAAGATCCTGGTGAAAAATTTCCATGGCGGATTTTAGCTAAAAAAAAGATTTGTTATTTTCCAAATATTAAAAATAGAATTAATAAAAATTTAAAAATAAAAGCAAAAGATAAAGAAATATTTATAGAAAATTTGTATAGATTTGGATATTGCAGAATAAAAAAAACAAATTCACAGAAAAATGCTACTCTATTAACTAAAGCATTTCAAAGAAGATTTAGACAAAATCTTATTGATGGCAAGATAGATAGAGAATGTTTATTGATAAGTAAAAGTCTTTAAAATCAATAATTATTCAGCTTGAATTTTCACAATTAAACTGTAAATTGAACATGCCAGATAAACGACTTATCGCTTTAATAAATTTAAAGAGGAAAGTCCGGACTCTACAAGGATACAGTGCCAGGTAACCCCTGGCGGGGGAAACCCTAGGGATAGTGCCACAGAAAATAAACCGCCATAACATGGCAAGGGTGAAAAGGTGTGGTAAGAGCACACCGGTTCTATTGGTAACAATGAACGCTGGAAAACCCCACTGGGAGCAAGACTAAGTAGAGATGACATTGTTGAAAAACTAAAAGCCATCCTTGGCTAGTCATCAGGGTTAGTTGCTTGAGCTTAGGAGAGATCTTAAGCCTAGATAAATGATAAGTTTAAATGACAGAACCCGGCTTATAGTTTATCTGGCTTTTCATTAAATCTTGATCTTTTACAAATCTTCACGTTTTGACACTTTTCCATTCCCAAAAGGCAAATTTCAATTCAAAATAGTATTTGTTGACACTATTTAAAAAAACCCATAATATCCCAAATATTCCCATATAGGGAATTTATAGGACTTTATGGCTTATGTTTTTATCGACCTACGAAAACAAATTGGACAAAAAAGGAAGGGTGTCAGTGCCTGCAAGTTATAGATCATATCTATCTAACCTAGGATATAACGGCGTAATCTGCTATCCCTCATTCAATAATCAATCAATAGAGGCTTGGCCTCAAGATAGAGTAGAAAAAATTTCAAATTCAATAGACTCTTTAAATCCTTTCGAGGAAAAAAGAGATTTTTTTGCAACATCAATTTTATCTGAAAGTACAAATTTACAATTTGATAGTGAAGGAAGAATTTCACTTACTTCAAAATTACTTAAACATGCTAAAATTAAAAATAGAATGGTGTTTGTTGGTCAGGGCAAAACCTTCCAGATATGGGAACCAACAATATTTGAAAAATTTAAGGTCAATGCAAGAAAAAAAGCTAATTTAAATCGATCAAGCCTTAAATGGGAGCATCAATTCAACAAATAACGGGGGATAAAAAAATGACAATTAATTTTAAGGTACCAGAAATAAAAGAATTAAAACCAAGAATATTGGTTTTGGGAGTAGGAGGAGCAGGAGGTAATGCAATAAATGAAATGATTGATGCAGGTGTAGATGGTGTTGAATTTGTTGCAGTTAATACTGATGCACAAGATTTAAAAACAAGTAAATCTAAAACTAGGATTCAAATAGGTTTAAATTTAACAAAAGGCTTAGGTGCAGGAGCAAAACATGAAATAGGACAAGCAGCTGCTGATGAGTCTTTAAATGATATTGTGGATATTCTTAAGGGTGCAAATATGGTTTTTATCACTGCAGGAATGGGTGGTGGCACAGGGACTGGTGCGGCTCATGTAATTGCAAGAGCAGCAAAAGAATTAAATATATTAACAGTCGGTGTGGTAACATTACCATTTTTATATGAAGCACCATCAAGAATGCGTAGAGCACAACAAGGTCTTGAAGAATTAAGAAAACATGTTGATACGATTATTGTAATACCTAATCAAAATTTATTTAAAATCGCTAATGAACAAACTACATATAAAGAGTCTTTTCAATTATCAAATAGTATTCTTCGTCATGGAGTTCAAAGCGTAACCGACCTAATGGTTAAAGATGGTTTAGTTAATTTAGATTTTGCTGATGTTGAAACTGTAATGAGTTCAATGGGCAAAGCAATGATGGGAACCGGTGAGGCTGAGGGTGAGGGAAGAGCTGAAAAGGCTACGGAATTAGCTTTGAATAATCCACTAATTGATGATTATTCTCTTAAAGGAGCAAAGGGTTTGTTAATAAATATAACTGGTGGCGAAGATTTAAAGCTTTTTGAAGTAGATGAGATTGTTAATAAAATTAGATCTGAAGTTGATTCTGAGGCTGAAATTATAAATGGCTCAATAATTGATCCATCTCTGGATGGAAAGATACGTGTTTCAATTGTTGCAACTTCATTAGATGGACAACAACCTGAATCGAAATCGGTTATAAATATGGTTCATCGTATTCAAAATCGAAATCCAGGTTATTCTGATTTTGCCTCCACAAATGGAACTGCCTCATTTAGTTTTTCAGGTGCAAATTCAAACCCATTATCACATGGTGCTAATGCTTTAAAACTTGAGAATGAGGTTATCACAGAAAATGTGAATCATCAGTCTGTAGACGAAGTAAACCATCAATATCACGAGGAGTTATTAAAAAACCAAGAAGTTGAAGGCATTGTTGAAAATACTTCAAAAGATAATGAAACATCTTTCTCTAAAGAAGCATTGTCTTCTGAAGAGATGTCCAATGAATTATCAAATGATCTAAAAGAATTCGGCGTAGATAGTGATGAGCCAGATTTATTTAATTCAGATAATAAAAGCCTGAGTTCTGAGGATTTATTAGGATCTGATAAAGATCAAGACGAAGAGGATGATTTAGAAATACCAGCATTTTTACGAAGACAAAAAAATTAATGGTCTTCGAAAAAATAAATGGAAGCCACCATGCTATCGGATATTCCAAAACATTATCCGGTATTGCTTAATGAAATAATTAGCATTATTACCCCTCAACATGGTGGCACATTTATTGATTGTACTTTTGGTCAAGGTGGATACACAGAAAAAATTTTAAGTTTTAAGGGAACAAAAGTTATTGCCTTAGATAGAGATAAGAAATGTGAAGAAATCGCCAATAAAATTTCAAAAAAATTCGGAAATCGTTTTGTATTTAAAAATAAAAAATTTAGTCAATTAAATCATCTTAAACTGAAGAATGAAAATATAAAGGGTGTAATTTTTGATTTAGGTTTCTCTTACTCACAAATTAAGGATGAGGAAAAAGGTTTATCTTTTAACTCAGAAGGTGAACTTAATATGCAGATGGGAATAAACGAATTTTCTGCAAAAGAAGCAATTAATGTTTTGTCAGCTCTAGAATTAGAAAAAATTTTTAAGTTTTTTGGTGAAGAAAATGAGGCGAAAAAAATTGCTAATCAAATAATTATTTCTCGAAAAAAAAAGGAAATTGACACACAAGGACTAGTTAAACTAATTGAAAAAACTAAAAGAAAAAAAAATTTTAAAATACATAGTGCCACTAAAATTTTTCAAGCGCTTAGAATTTTTGTAAATAAAGAAATTAGTGAGTTGCTAAATGGTTTAATATTTGCATCAAAGATTTTGAAAAAAGACGGCGTTTTAGCAGTAGTTACTTTTCATTCACTAGAGGATAAAATTGTTAAATATTTCTTCAAAAGTTTATCAGAAAATAAAAGTATTTCTCGATATCTTCCTCAATTAAATCAACGCGAAACTTTATTTAAGATATTAGAAAAAAAACCCAAAACACCCTCATTAAAAGAATTGAGGGAAAATATACCCTCTAGATCTGCCAAGCTAAGATATATGATTAAAAAAGATAATTCTTATAATTTTGAAACAGATATTTTCAATGAATTCAGAAATTTAATTGAGATAGAAAATCTTGGAAACAAATTATGAAAAAATTTTTTGTAACTTTTTTGATATTATTTTTGGTTTTATTTACTGCGATTATTAAAAATTCCACAAAAAGAATTGACGATGAAATTTTTTCATTAAAGGAAAATATTAGAGAATCAAAAAGAAATTTTGAAAATATTA
>CABYLY010000010.1 GCA_902519945.1 uncultured Pelagibacteraceae bacterium | reverse complement strand
ATTTGTTTTGTTACATCACCAAGCATTTCAATTTCATCTTTAGATGCTTCTCCTTTAGCCATTCTTTCAAGCATTCTCCACATCCAACCCGAACCTTCTCTACAAGGCGTGCATTGACCACAGCTTTCATGTTTGTAAAATCTCGCGATCCTAGCCATACATTTTATGATGTCTTGATCTTTATTTATTACAACAACTCCAGCCGTTCCTAATCCGCTTTTTTCTGCCATTAATGAATCAAAATCCATTGTTAATGTCTCACATTTTTCTTTAGGTATTAATGGCATTGATGATCCACCTGGGATAACTGCTTGTAAATTTTCCCAACCACCAATTACACCGCCGGCATGAACCTCAATCAATTCTTTTAAAGGAATATTCATTTCCTCTTCAACATTACATGGGTTATTTACATTGCCAGATATACAAAAAATTTTAGTACCTGTATTTTTTTCCCTACCTAAAGATGAAAACCATTTACCACCTCTTCTAAGTATTGTTGGTACTACTGCTATTGTTTCAACATTATTAATTATCGTTGGGCAACCGTAAAGACCAATTAATGCTGGAAAAGGAGGTTTTAATCTTGGTTGACCTTTTTTTCCCTCAATACTCTCGAGTAATGCTGTTTCCTCTCCACAAATATAAGCGCCAGCTCCGTAGTGAATATAAATATCTAAATCCCATCCTGTGCCTGCAGCGTTTTTACCTAATAATTTTTTTTCATAAGCCTCATCAATTGCTGCTTGTAGCTTTTGCCCGTCTACAAAATATTCACCTCTAATATAAATGTAACAAACATGAGCTTGAATTGCATAAGATGCTATTAAGCATCCCTCAATTAATTTGTGGGGTTCGAATCTTAAAATATCTCTATCTTTACATGTGCCTGGTTCGGACTCATCTCCGTTTATTACCAAGTAATGGGGTCTTGAACCAACTTCTTTAGGTGCAAATGACCATTTTAAGCCAGTTGGAAATCCTGCGCCACCTCTTCCTCTAAGTTGTGAGTCTTTAATTTCATTAATGATCCAGTCTCTGCCTTTATCTGTTATCTCTTTGGTGTTTACCCAATCACCTCTTTTTTGAGATGAAATCAAATCAGGTCCTAAATCATTATATAAGTTTTGAAAAATTCTATCGTGATCTTTAAGCATTTTTTAAATCCATTAATGTTTTTCTATTATTTTCTGGCTCATTATTTATTCTTCCTCTGTATGAACCAGGTATCGGTTTTTCCCCACTTAAAATTTTATCTAAAATTTTTAAAGTCTTTTCTTTATCAAGATCTTCATAATAATCATCATTAATTTGCATCATTGGAGCATTAACACAAGCACCAAGACACTCAACTTCCATCCATGAGCAACTTTTATCATTTGATAACTCTGACTCATTTTCAGATATTTTTTCTTTACATGCCTCAACTATTTTGTTTGCTCCTCTTATCATGCACGGAGTTGTGGTGCACACTTGAATAAAATATTTACCAACTGGTGATAAATTATACATACTATAGAAAGTAGCGACCTCATAAACTTTTATATAAGGCATGTTCAAAAATTTTGCGATGTATTTCATGGCAGCTAAAGGTATCCAGTTATTATTTTGTTTTTGAGCAATGTATAGTAATGCCATGACTGCACTTTGTTGTTTTCCTTTTGGATATTTATTAACAATCTTTCTTGCCGCCTCTAATGAAGAAGGATTGAATTCAAAATTCTCAGGTTGGTTTTTTGCGGGCTTTCTTAAACTCATCTATCAACCTCCCCAAAAACAATATCAAGAGAACCAAGTACAGCCGGAACGTCTGCTAACATGTGACCCTTAATTAAATAATCCATTGATTGTAAATGTGAGAATCCTGGCGCTCGAATTTTACACTTATATGGTTTACTAGAACCATCTGAAATCAAATATACTCCAAACTCACCTTTAGGTGCCTCAACAGCAGTATAAATTTCATCCTTGGGTACACGATATCCTTCAGTGAATAATTTAAAATGATGTATTAATGCTTCCATTGATTGTTTGATTTCTTTTTTTGATGGTGGGGATATTTTTCCATCAAACGTTTTTATTGGTCCTTTCTCCATTTTTGATAAACATTGTTTAATAATAGAAACACTTTCTTTCATTTCCTCAATTCTACATAAATATCTATCATAACAATCACCATTTTTTCCTATAGGGATTTTAAATTCTAACTGACTATAACAATCGTAAGGTTGAGATTTTCTAAGATCCCATGGTATGCCAGAACCTCTAATCATAACACCACTAAAAGAGTAATCTAATGCATCATCTTTAGTTACCACGCCTATATCAACGTTTCTTTGTTTAAATATTCTGTTATCGGTTAAAAGGTTCTCGAGATCATTTATGATTTTTGGGAAACTTTCGCAAAATTTTGCTATGTCATTTTCTAGACCAGCTGGTAAATCTTGATGAACACCACCGGCCCTGAAATAATTAGCATGTAATCTTGATCCTGATGCTCTTTCATAAAAAGTCATCAAAGTCTCTCTTTCCTCAAATCCCCACAACGATGGAGTTAAAGCGCCCACATCTAAAGCTTGAGTAGTAACATTTAATATGTGACTTAAAATTCTTCCAATTTCACAAAACATGACTCTTATATATTGAGCTCTGATTGGAACATCGATATTTAAAATTTTTTCAATAGCTAAAGCAAATGCATGTTCTTGGTTCATAGGTGCAACATAATCAAGTCGATCGAAATATGGTACAGCTTGCATATATGTTTTGTTTTCAATTAATTTTTCCGTTCCTCTATGTAATAAGCCAATATGAGGATCTGCTTTTTCTACTACTTCACCATCAAGCTCTAATATTAGTCTTAGAACTCCATGCGCAGCAGGATGTTGTGGACCAAAATTTAAATTCAGATTTTTAATTTTTTTTGTCATTAATTTCAGATATTCCTTTAATATATTTTGTCCCTTCCCAAGGACTTTCGTAATCAAAATTTCTATAATTTTGCTCTAATTTGACTGGCTCGTTAATTACTTTTTTCTTCTCTTCACTATACCTAACTTCTGAATGGCCTGTTAAAGGAAAATCTTTTCTTAAAGGATGACCCTCAAAACCATAATCAGTCAATATTCTTCTTAAATCAGGATGATCTTTAAAATTCACACCATACATATCAAACACTTCTCTTTCCATCCAATTTGCTGATGGAAATATAGAGGTAAGAGAGGATATAAGTTCATTTTCATTTATAGTATAACTTAAAATCAATCTATGATTAAACTCATGACTTAGAAATAAATATACAATTTTAAACCTCTGAGTTTCCTCAGGATAATCTACAACTGTAATATCGATAAGTTGTCTAAATTTAATATCCTTATTTGTTTTTAAGAATAAAACAACATCAATTAGATCTTCTTTATCAATTTCAACATAAATTTGATTATGTTTAATCGAAGTCTTATTGATCTTAGTGGTTAATTCCGAATTAATTTTTTTTTCTAAATCAATTAAATTATTCATTTTACCTCTTGAAAGAACCTTTGTTTCTAATTTTTTTTTGTAATTGCATTATTCCATACAACAATGCCTCTGCTGAAGGTGGGCAACCTGGAACATATACATCAACAGGTACTATACGATCACAACCTCTGACCACAGAATATGAGTAATGGTAATAACCTCCACCATTTGCACAGCTTCCCATTGATATGACATATCTTGGTTCTGGCATTTGATCATAAACCTTTCTTAAAGCAGGAGCCATTTTGTTTGTTAAAGTTCCCGCAACAATCATTACATCTGATTGTCTGGGTGATCCTCTTGGGGCAGCACCAAATCTCTCAAGATCATATCTTGGCATTGCTGTTTGCATCATTTCAACAGCGCAACAAGCAAGACCAAAAGTCATCCAATGTAAAGATCCAGACCTCGACCAATTCACTAAATTCTCTAATGAAGTAGTTATAAAACCATTTTTGCCAAAATCCTCTGCAAGTTGTTTAAATTCTTCAGGTACTTGATCTAATTTATTGTTCATTTAAAAAATTTTATTCCCAGTCTAATGCACCCTTTTTCCATTCATAGATAAATCCAATTGTCAGAATGAATAAAAAAATCATCATTGACGTAAAACCTAAGATACCAATATTTCCTAAAGAGATTGCCCAGGGAAATAAAAAAGCGATTTCAAGATCAAAAATTATAAATAATATTGCAACTAAATAGAACCTCACATCAAATTCCATTCTGGAGTCTTGAAAAGGTTCAAATCCGCATTCATATGCAGATAACTTCTCTGGATCTGGATTTTTTGGTGATAAGATAAAATTAATTACTATGAATGCACAACTTAGTCCTAAAGCTATAATTAGGAACAAAATTATTGGTAAATAATCTTTTAAGAATTCCGCAGACATGGTGGAATATATATCATTTTTTATAGCTAGATGAAGTGGTGTTAGGTCACATTATTCAAAATATACAGCTCTATTGATAACAATTATCAGCTTTTAACTAAAGAAGTGGCGGGAGTGAAGGGACTCGAACCCTCGACCTATCGCGTGACAGGCGATCGCTCTAACCAACTGAGCTACACCCCCACTTTTGATTCTTTTGGTGGGCAGTAAAGGACTCGAACCTTTGACCCCCTCGGTGTAAACGAGATGCTCTACCAACTGAGCTAACCGCCCATAACCAAAGTAGTGGTTATATCTTTTAGTAATATAAGGTCAAGATTTATTAGTTGGTGTAAATATTAAGAAATCTTTTAGAATCCACCTCTCCAATTATTTTTGGAGTTAAAATTATCTTTCTCTATTTTTGATGTAGGTCTAGTCAAGTAATAAGTAACAAAAATTACAATTAATAAAATGATATAAAGTTCCATAATAAATCTATTGAATACTTGCTTGAGATTTATCATCTTTTTTAGACAAATCTACTTCAACCCACTCAGTTTTTTTCAACTCTTTAGTAAGAGCAATTTTTAAAACTTCATCTGCGAACTCGACAGGAGTAATTTTAATTTCATCAATAATCTTTTTAGGCATATCAACTAAATCCTTTTCATTTTCTTTTGGTATTAAAACTTGTTTAATTCCTGCTCTATGAGCAGCTAGCAGTTTTTCTTTTAATCCCCCTATCGCAAGTACTTGTCCAGTTAATGTAACTTCTCCTGTCATCGCTACATCTCTTTTAACTGGTATTTTTGTTATAGATGACACTATAGAAGTCACCATTCCTATACCAGCTGATGGTCCATCTTTTGGGGTAGCTCCCTCTGGAACATGAATATGAAAATCCTTTTTTTCAAACACTGGCGGTATAATTCCATATTCTAAACACTTAGATCTAACGAAAGATTTAGCAGCTTTAACAGACTCCTGCATAACGTCACCCAACTTTCCAGTAATTTGCATTCTACCCTTCCCAGGCATTGTGGCAGTTTCAATTTTTAAAATCTCTCCACCATATTCAGTCCAAGCAAGTCCAGTAACAATACCAATTCTATCCTCAGTTTCTAATTCACCGGATTTAAATTTTGGAACACCTAAAAAATCTGACAAATTTTTATTATCAATGTTGACTTCTTTTTCTTCTCCGGCAACAACTTTTTTAACTACTTTTCTTGCAATCTTAGAAATCTCTCTTTCTAAATTTCTCACTCCAGATTCTTTAGTATAACTTCTAATTATCTCTTTAATAATATCATTACCTAGTTTCATCTCTGCCTCTTTTACACCGTTATCCTTTATCTGTTTTGGAAGTAAAAATTTATTGGCGATATTTATTTTTTCATCCTCAGTATACCCAGCAAGTCTGATAACTTCCATCCTATCTAAAAGAGGTGGCAATATATTTAAAGTGTTTGCTGTTGTTACAAACATTACATCAGATAAATCATAATCTACTTCGAGATAATGATCGTTAAATGTTGTATTTTGTTCGGGGTCTAAAGCTTCTAGCAAAGCAGATGATGGATCTCCTCGATAATCATTACCAATTTTGTCAATTTCATCGAGTAATATTAATGGGTTTTTAGTCCCAGCTTTTTTCATCATTTGAATAATTTTGCCAGGTAATGATCCAATGTAAGTTCTTCTATGTCCTCTTATCTCAGCCTCATCACGCATACCACCAACTGACATTCTCACAAATTCTCTATTTGTTGCTTTGGCGATTGATTTTCCTAAAGATGTTTTACCAACACCAGGGGGGCCCACTAGACATAAAATTGGACCTTTAATTTTTTCCATTCGTTTTTGGACAGCCAGAAATTCAACAATTCTCTCTTTAATTTTCTCCAAACCAAAGTGATCTTTATCTAAAACATTTAAAGCTTTTTTTAAATCTATATCAACCTCACTTTTTTTATGCCATGGAAGTTCAATCATCCAATCTAAGTAATTTCTCACCACAGTTGCCTCAGCAGACATTGGGCTCATATTTTTTAATTTTTTAAGTTCCTGTAAACATTTCTTTTCTACCTCTTTTGGCATCTTAGCTTTTAAAATTGATTTATTTAAACTTGTGCTTTCGTCTTTTCCATCCTCTATTTCCCCTAATTCTTTTTGAATAGCTTTAAGTTGCTCATTTAGGTAATATTCCCTTTGAGTTTTTTCCATTTGAGTTTTAACTCTTCCTCTAATTCTTTTCTCTACGCCAATTATGCTAGTTTCATTTTCCATAATTTTAATAATTGCATTCAGTCTTTTTTTGACGTCAACAGTTTCAAAAATTTGTTGTTTTTCAGAAATTGTCGCTGTGATATGAGATGCAATATTATCTGCTATTTGAGAAGGATCTTTTAATTGTTTAATAGTCTCTATTGTTTCATTTGATATTTTTTTGTTTATTGATGTAAGTTTTTCAAGCCTTCTCAGAGCTGTTGCAGCTAATGGATATAAATCTTCCTCACTGCTTACTAAATCCTTATTAACACTATAATCGCAAGTAATAAATTTTTCATTATCCTTGAAATCTAAAATTTTTACTCTTTTTTTTCCCTCAACTAAAACTTTAACTGTTCCATCAGGTAATTTTAATAATTGGAGAATACTTCCTTCGCACCCATACATGAATATATCTGTTTTTTTAGGATCATCTATTTCAGAATTTTTTTGAGTTACTAAGATAATCTTTTTATCTTTTTTCATTACCTCATTTAAAGCAGATATTGATTTGTCCCTTCCTACAAACAGCGGGATAACCATGCTTGGAAAAACCACAATATCTCTAAGTGGTAGTAGTGGTAATGATAATTTAATCTCCATTCAATAAATATGGATATTATAATCTATTTTGCAATACCTTTTTGCTATTTATTAAGGATATTAAGCCGCTGTTGTCTTACTTGTCTTGGACTTATTATCAGTTTTCGAATGTACGATAATTGGTTGTGATTGGCCTTTAACAGCTGACGCATCAACTATTACTTCTTCAATATTATCTTGACTCGGAAGATCATACATTGTTTTTAACAGAATATTTTCCAGAATCGATCTTAGTCCTCTAGCACCAGTTTTTTTTCTTATCGCTTTTAGTGCAATTTCTTTTAAAGCGTTATCTTTAAATATAAGTCTTGCACCATCTAGCTTAAATAATTCTTGATACTGTTTAGTAAGTGAATTTTTTGGCTCTTGAAGTATTTTTATTAAGGATTTTTCATCCAAATCTTCCAAAGTTGCAATCATTGGAAGTCTTCCAATAAATTCAGGTATTAAACCATATTTTAATAAGTCTTCAGGTTCTAAACCTTTCATCCATTCACCTGTTTTTTTATCCTGAGTATTCTTAACATCTGCACCAAAACCAATTGAAGTTCCTTTGTCTCGTTGAGATATTATTTTATCTAAACCAGCAAAAGCACCACCACAAATAAATAAAATATTTGTTGTATCAACTTGTAAAAATTCTTGTTGAGGATGTTTTCTACCACCTTGTGGAGGTACACTAGCAATTGTTCCCTCCATAATTTTTAGTAAGGCTTGCTGAACACCTTCTCCTGATACATCTCTTGTAATTGAAGGATTCTCAGATTTTCTACTTATCTTATCTACTTCATCTATGTACACAATCCCTCTTTGCGCTTTTTCTACGTTGTAATCTGCGGCCTGTAATAATTTTAAAATAATATTTTCTACATCCTCACCTACATAACCGGCCTCTGTTAAAGTTGTTGCATCAGCCATAGTAAAAGGAACATCTAAAATTCTTGCAAGTGTTTGTGCTAACAAAGTTTTTCCGCAACCAGTAGGTCCAACTAGAAGAATATTTGATTTTGCTAACTCAACATTTTTACTTGTTTTATTTTCATAATTTAGTCTTTTATAATGATTGTGCACAGCCACAGATAAAACTTTTTTTGCATGAGACTGGCCAATTACATAATCGTCTAGGACAGAACAAATTTCTTTAGGTGACGGAAGGCCGTCTTGATGCTTAACAAAAGTATCTTTGCTCTCTTCTTTAATAATATCCATGCAAAGCTCCACGCACTCATCACAGATAAAAACTGTTGGACCTGCAATAAGTTTTCTTACCTCGTGCTGGCTTTTTCCACAAAAAGAGCAATATAAAATATTTTTATTATTAGTGTTCATAATTTATAAAACGAATCAACAAGGTTACTTTATTATAGTTATCTAATACTAATCAAGTTACTATTATGGAATGTCAATATATTGTGTATTAAGATCTTTTTTCTACCACTTCATCTATTAAACCAAAAGACTTTGCAGCATCAGCAGTCATAAAATTATCTCTTTCGAGCGCGGATTTTATATCCTCAACAGACTTACCAGTATGTTTTGAATAAATTTCATTCAATCTTTTTTTTAGAGATAATACTTCATTAGCATGGATCTCTATGTCAGTTGCCTGTCCTTGAAAACCAGCAGAGGGTTGATGAACCATTATTCTTGAGTTTGGTAAAGAAAATCTTTTTCCTTTAGTTCCTGCTGAAAGTAAAAATGAACCCATTGATGCAGCTTGACCAATACACAAAGTAGATATGTCAGGTTTAACATATTGCATTGTATCATAAATACCAAGACCTGCTGTTACTAATCCACCTGGACTATTAATATATAAATAAATTTCTTTTTTTGGGTCTTCGGCCTCTAAGAAAAGAAGTTGTGCGGTGACTAATGATGCGATGTTGTCATTTATTTGTCCAGTTAAAAAAATTATTCTTTCTTTTAGTAACCTTGAATAAATATCATAAGCCCTCTCTCCTTTGTTAGATTGCTCAACCACCATTGGAACTAAGGTGCTCATGTGTTCAGATATTTTATTTGTCATAAGTTGATTCGTTTTACTTATACAACTTGAGATTACTTTTTGCTAACTTTTTTTGTTTTTTTTGTAATTGTTTTTACTTTTTTTGGTTTTGACTGACTTTTGTTCTCTGTTAGTTTTTTTTCATCATTCTTTTTTTTTGGTTTTCTCTGATCCTTCAGTTCTTGATTAAGTTCTTGTTTTTGAGAGTCTTTAAGAATTTTTTCTGCTTCATTTTTTGAGATTTCTTTTTTATTAGATTTTGCCTTTTCTTTAAGAAGATTAATGATTTTTTCCTCATAAACAGTACCTCTCAAACTTGCAACAGCTGAGGGATTTTTTTGATAAAAATCCATTACCATTTTTTCTTGTCCTGGCATCATTTTGATTTGTTTTTGAATTTCTGTTTGTATCTCCTGCTCAGTAACTTTAATTTTATTTTGCTCTCCAAACTCGTTTAATATTAAACCAACTTTAATTCTTTTTTTAGCTATTTCCTCAAAATTTTTTCTACTGTTTTTTGCATCTTCATCTGACATACCTTGAGATAAAATTTTCACTTCTTCCTCAATTAAATTTTCTGGTATTTCATTTACCTTAAATTTTTCAAGTTCTTTAATTATTTGATTTTTAGAAAGTCTATCTAAAGAATTTTTATATTCATCGTTTATTTGTTTTGTAATTAAAGATTTCAAATCATTTAAATCTTTAGCACCTAGGTTTTTTGCGAATTCATCATCAATTTTTGTTTCCTCAGGTTTTTTCACACTGGTAATTTTACAATTAAATTTGGCAACTTTATTTATTAAATCTTTTTCAGGAAAATTTTCAGGCAATACAGCTTCAACTATTTTTTCATCATCTTTTTTGACGCCAATTAATTGTTTATCGAACCCTTTTAAAAATAAATCTTTACCTAGTGTTAATTGAGTATTTTTTCCCTCACCTCCTTTAAAAGTTTTGCCATCGACAGTTGCTGTATAATCAAAAATTACCAGGTCTTTATCTGAAGCTTTAGCATCACTAGGAGCATCTTTGAAATTCGGTTGATTTTTTGCAATATCTTTTATTCTTTGATCAGCCTCTGTTGAGTCAATCTTTACAATGTATTCATCAAATTTTAAATTATCAATTGATTTCAATTCAACTTTAGGAAGTTCAGTAATAGAAATTACATACTCTAGATCTTTATCTTCACCATAAGTTTTTAAATCAAGTTTTGGCTGACCAGCTGGTTTAATTTTATTTTCCTCAAGTGCTTTTGTTGTCGTATCCTTTAAAACCTTATCTAAAACCTCACTAAAAATTGCTTTACCAAATTGTCTTTTTAAAATTTCTCTTGGTACTTTCCCGGGTCTAAAACCTTTTAAATTTACCGTTCCCTTTATTTCCTCATACTTTTCATCCATATATGAGTTCATAGTCTTTTTATCGACAAATACTTTTACGTCTTTATTAAGACCTTTTTTATTTTCTACGGTAACTTTCATAATTAATTTATGGTAGGGCGAAAAGGACTCGAACCTTCACAGATTGCTCTATCGGTTCCTAAGACCGACGCGTCTACCAATTCCGCCATCGCCCCACAAATTATGAGGTTTTATATATGATTGAAACTATTTGTCCAACGACAATTATTGTGAATTATATTAATTTTCATATAATAATTTCACTTTGTGTTTGTATTTTATATAACTAGGTTTGATAAAATGAGAATAAATAAATGAGCAAAACATCTATAGTTATAATTATATATTTAATTGGACTTATAATTGGAGCTTTGGTTCTTAAAATTTGGAGTGCTGATACAAGTGTTTTTAAGGGTTTATTAGGATTAGGATGGACTGCTCTACTTCTAATAGGTATTTTTTTTGCAGAAAAAAATGAGAAAAATTAGATCATTAATTTTTCTTTTATTAATAATTTTCCCCGTTCAAAGTTTGAAATCTGAAATAATAATTTTGAGTGCTTGTGATGATAAGCAAGACGAATTTTTGAAAAATGAGTATATTTTTAATCTTAATGAATTAATTATGACAAGAAATTATGTATATAAAGAAAAAACATATCAAAAATATAGGTTAACAGATCTTAGTGTTAAAAAATCAAATACATATGTAAGAAATATCTATGAAGAGGATGGTAAAATCTTGACACATAAACATGGCTATCCACAATTTTATACTCAAATTTTATTCGAAAAAGGAAAACAGGAAATTTATATGAAAACTGTTTTAAATGATGAGGAAGGTATCTCAAAAATTTCTACATGCAAAAAAATTGAAAAATTTAAGAGAGAAAGTTAATTTTTTTTATTCTTAATAGAATTTCTCTTTTTAAATCCAATTCGACTATTAGAAATATTACTTCTGTGTTTAGCAAAAGCTTGTTTTTGTGCTTGTTTCATTGCTTTTTTTGAAGACATGTTTATTTAATAATTTATTTCTATACTACCTATAATATTAAAATTTTTATCTGATACAACTATTTCTCCCGATGATGGACCATAATTTAGAATTTCAGAGATAAAAACGTAGTGGGTTACTAAAATTAAGTTATTTTTACTTTTAAATTTCTTTATATATTTATTAAATTGTCCAACTTGTCTGGTCTTATTTTTTGCAAATTTCGAGCTGTAAAAAGAATTCAAAAAACTTATCGTGGAAAAATCCTCGAATGCTATCTCTGCAGTTTCTTTACATCTACACCACTCACTGGATAAAACTTTATCAATCTTAATTTTGTTTTCTTTAAAAAAAACACCAATTAATTGAGCTTGTTTTCTTCCTTCCTTACTTAAATTCCTTTGAGTGGAACAATCGTCTAAATTGAAATTATTTGGATCTCCGTTACCTGGTGCATAAGCGTGTCTTATAAATATTATCTTTCCACCATCCTCTAGTTGTTTAATCAAATTTTTATTTGAATCTGCTTTTATTGATGTGGTTAAAGATATAAATATTATTGTAAGGTATTTTAAAAATTTCATTATGGATATTAGATTAAATAGTTTAAACAAAACAATAGTTAACTGTAAAAAATGTCCAAGGCTAGTAAAATTTGTTAATAAAATAAGTAGGATAAAAAGAAAACAAAATATAAATGAAGTTTACTGGGGTAAGCCTGTTCCTGGATTTGGAAGTTTAAATTCGAAATTAGCTATTATTGGTCTAGCTCCAGCTGCACATGGTGGTACAAGAACTGGTCGAGCCTTCACCGGTGATAAGTCTGGAGATTTTTTGTTTAAATGTTTGTATGAAGTTGGAATTTCAAATTTACCACTATCAAAAAATTTAAATGATAACTTAAAATTAAAATCAACTTATATAACAAATATTTTAAAATGTGTTCCCCCAGAAGATAAACCTCTAATCAATGAAATATCAAACTGTTCTAACTTTTTTGATGAGGAAATGTTATCTTTAAAAAAACTTAAAGTAATAGTTACATTAGGTAAAGTTGCTTTTGATAATTGTATAAAATTATACAAGCAAAAATTTGATATTAAGCAAAAATTTATTTTTAAACACGGAAGTACACAACTTTTACCTAATGGTTTAATAATATTATCTAGTTATCATCCAAGTCCAAGAAACGTTAACACAAAACTTATTTCAAATAAAATGATGGTTGATTTGTTTAAGAAAGCAAAAAAACTAGCTAAGTTTTGATACTATCACAAAAATAAGGTTTAAATTTAGAATAGATTTCATCTGGTATTTTTACTGGTTTACCATCTTTATTCACAAAAACTAAATGAATTTGTGACTCAACAATTATCTCATCATCTTTTGTAATAATTTGATTCATAAAAAAGGATGTTTTTGTAATTGATTTTACAAAAGACCTTACAGTGAGCTCATCCTCTAAATGTGCAGATTTTTTATATTCAATATTACAAGATTTAACAATTATTAATGATTTGAAATAATCTTGAATCTTTTTATTACTAAAGCCAATGCTAAATAGCGCTTCCGTTCTGGCTCTCTCTAGATATTTTAAATAATTTGCATAATAAACTACTCCTCCAGAGTCCGTGTCCTCGTAATAAACTTTGAGTTTATGAAAGAAATTTTCGTGCATATGATGATTATATCAAATTATAGACTAATTTACATAAACTAAGGTATAGATAAATAAAATGAATGTTTTTACAATCTGGTTAGTTTTAGTTGTTGCTTGGAATTTTGGTTATCCAGATGCTAGTCCATTAGAAGATGTGATTGTAGCAATTATTTTATCTTTATTTAGTACTATATTGAAAAAATACTTTAAATTTTAATTATTTGGCTGAAAAATAAATATTTTGATAAAAAGCTATAGCTTTCATTTTTGAATTATCAGTGTCCGACATTATTGCTAATCCGTCTAATTCATTTACATTTAGATCATGAAATTTCATGAAATCTTCTTTTACATTTGCTTTAACAGTAACCCACTCATTAAGATTCTCTTTTGTTGTTGCCAAAACATTATCAATTGATTTTTTAGTATATGGACTTGGGGAATTAAAGCCAATCTGATTATTACTTGAAAAAACATAGTTTATTGCTCTATTTGACAAAGGTGTAGCTCCTGTCTTTTTAACCGCAAAAACCCTTGCTGCAAAATCATGTCCCTTTTTAGTATTTTCCTTTATGCCAGGTAAATCTTTTTCAATTTTCCATGTAATGTTAATGAATGGAGTTTTATTTAGATCTATTTTGACTTCTTTTCCCAATCCAGAGGCAGCATTATCGGCAACGGCCTTATAAAAGTTACCCTTTTCATTGGATCCAACTGTGTAAATTGTCTCGTTATCTGCGCCTCTTACCTTTCTAACTTGTAGTTCAGAAAGTTCTTTTTCTGTAAATTCGAATATTCTAATCTCGCTTGAAAAGCTCAAGCCAGACATGAATAAGAAGCAAATAAAAATTTTAAAAATAATTTTCATAAAAATTTAAAAAAAAACTTTAATACATTATTTTGACAAAATTTAAACATCCAAAAATCAACATTTATCACTAACTGTTAAATATGAAGACAATTTCAATTTTTATACTGCTAATTTATTGGTCAATAATGATTTTTGCTCCAGTTATGTCCAAAGATATTAAATTTAGTAGAGCTAAAATAAATCAAACAAAGTTGATTGAACAAAAACCTAGAAATTAATAAGTAGAACGACCACCACTTATATCAAATACAGCAGCAGTTGAAAAAGTGTTCTCTTCTGATGAAAGCCAACATATTAGTGAAGTAAACTCCTCAACTTCTAAAAATCTGCCCCTAGGAACTTTTGATAGCATTCTTTGAACATGTTCTTTAGTCATTTGATCGAGGATACGTGTTTTAGCTCCAGCTGGGGTCACTGCATTAACAGCTATATTCTTATCGGCGAGTTCCTTACCTAAAGATTTTGTTAATCCTATGGCCCCTGCTTTACCTGCACTATATGCACTCGCATTAGCATTTCCATCTTTCCCTGCAACAGAAGCTACGTTTACAATTCTACCATAGTTATTCTTAATCATATTTGGTACTATTGCTCTACAACAATTAAAAGTACCCATTAAATTAATATCAACAACCTTTTTCCACATATCAATATCATATTCCCATAAGGTCGCTGTTGGTCCAGTTATTCCTGCATTGTTTATCAATATATCAATATTGGATCTATTCGTAATTTCATTAACATTTCTTTCAACTTCACTATAATTTGAAACATCGACAATATTTGAACTTAAATTTGGATTATCTAATTCTTTAATTACTTGCTCTATCATTTTTGTGTCTATATCCCAAATGATTACCTTGCCTCCTGAGTCTAAAAAACGTTTTGCTATATCTAATCCAAAACCTTGGGCTCCACCTGTTACTATTGCAGTCCTGTTTTTAAAGTCATAAGTAATTTTTTTCATTGAATTATTCTTTTGCGAGCAAATAATATATTACTGCTCCAACAAATGCTCCAATAATCCAAGCATAAGGCTGTAGGAACGCCAAGTTTGAATTCCATATTGTTGAGGCTGAAAAAATAAATCCTAAAATTAAGGAGTAAATTCCTTTAATATGCCAACCTCCTGAAAAAAAATAAGCACCATTAGCCTCTAAAGAGTGGATATCTTTATTAATAAGACTACCTTTTTTAATGAAGTAAAAATCAACAACCATAACCCCAAATAATGGACCAAAAAAAGCACCGAATGTATCTATAATTGATAAAATTCCAATCTGACTTAAAATTGTAAGCCAAAAAATAGTAATTAATATTCCAAATAGACTAATAATTACACTTGAACTTTTTAAAGATAATGATGATGGAATAAAATTTATTACAGAATACTGAGAAGGTATAAAATTTGCAATCAGGTTAGTTGAAATTGATGCAATAATAATAAAAATTAGGGCAATAATTGTTATAAGAAGATTATTTAATTTTCCAATCATATCAGTTGGGTTAGTAAATATTTTTGATAAATTTTGTGGATCATTATTCAAAAAACTATCCACACCAGTAATTATAAAAACTGCTAAAAAAGAAAAAACAATCAAATTTAAAATGAGTGAGAGATTTCCTAATTTGAGTTGTTTTTCATCTTTAACATATCTGGAAAAATCACCAAAACTTAAAATTACAATTGAAAAATAAGCAAACATTGTTCCTGCAACTGTTATTAATGGCACTAAATTATCAGTTTGAAGAAAATTACCAAGGTCCAGAATATCAACAAATGACCTTGCGGTAGATTTTACATCAGTCAATAATACAGTTAAGAAAAAAACTAATATTCCAAAATATACTAAAATCGCCGACCATTTGATTATCTTTTTATTAAAATTCATTCCCACACTAAATAAAACAAACTGAAGAACTATCGAAAAAACAATAGATAACCAGTCAATAATATTTAAACCTAAAAAAAACGTTAAAAAAATTTCTTTATCTAGAAAAGTACTATCTATAGAAAATAATCCAATTCGAATTAAATATCCAAAAGCTTTAGATAAAAAATATGTCTGTATACCAAACATAAAAATTCCAACTAAACCTCTTACTAGTCCAAAATATTTTGCTCCTTTAATACCTAGCGAAGACCTTAATAATACTACAAAAGGTAATCCAAATTTTTGAGATGGTTTACCTATCAAATTTGAAAAAAAATAAACTATTATAGCTCCTAATATTGTTCCAAAGAAAATAACAAAAGAATTTAAATTATAAACCACATACAAAGATCCAATTAGAGAAAACCCAATTACACTTTGAATACTCACTCCCCAAAAACAAAATAGATCTTTCCAATCCCAGTTTTTATTATTAGGATTGACCGTAACTAAATCCCAGTTAATAAGAGTTTTTTTTGTTTTTTGCTGACTCACTTAGACAATATAAAACTTTAATATTCTACTGTCCATATAAGAGAGTTGGTAACCAAAGTGCAATTTTAGGAAATATAATGATCAAAATTAATCCTATTACTTGAAGAACCATAAACTGCATCATTCCATAATATATATCTTTAAGATCCCACTCTGGCACTACACCTTTTAGAAAATAAGCAGAAAGAGCTACGGGTGGAGATAGCCAGGCGGTTTGCAAATTAACGGCAACTAAAATTGCAAACCAAGTTAAATTAAATCCTAACGCCTCTACCAGTGGTAATATTATTGGAATAATAATCATCACAATCGGTACCCATTCTAATGGCCAACCCAATAAAAAAATCATAACCATTATCATTGCCAAAATTAAATATTTGTTCATTTCTAAACTTAATAAAAATTCAGTTAATAAAGTCGGAGTTCCCAATCTAGCAAAAACTGCACCAAAAAAATTTGATGCTGCAACTAAAACCATAATTAAAGCGGTAATTTCTAATGTTTTTACTAATGCTTCTTGAAGTTTTGAAAGAGTTAATTTTTTATAAGCTAATGAAAGTAATAAAGCACCCATTGCTCCGCAACCCGCTGCCTCTGTTGGAGTTGCAAATCCAAATAAAATACTTCCTAATGCAGCAAATACTAAAGCAGCTGGGGGAACTAAACCTAGAAAAAATTCTATCCACACTTCTTTCATGCTTGCAGCCCTCATATCATCAGGTAAAACAGGCCCAAGTTTAGGATTAATCATGCATCTTATTGTTGTGTAAGCTGCATACAAACTTGCGAGAAGAATTCCAGGTAAAATCGCTGCAGCAAATAAATCGATAACTGGAATTTCCATAATAGGCCCCATCACAACAAGCATAATACTCGGTGGAATTAAAATTCCTAAAGTACCACCAGCAGTAATAGTTCCTGCAGCAAGTTTTACATCATAACCAGATCTATTCATTGACTTGGCAGCCATTATTCCGAGAATTGTGACTGATGCACCAACAATTCCTGTTGCCGCTGCAAATATAACTGAAACAAATAAAACCGCGTAATAAAGAGATCCCTTAACTTTTGCTAGCATCATTTGAAATGCTGAAAATAACCTCTCCATTAATCCAGCTTGTTCCATCATAATACCCATAAAAACGAAGAGTGGGACGGCGGCGAGTGTTTGTTCGGTCATTACCATGGAAAATTGAAGGGTCATTAAATAAAAAACTAATTTTCCAAACCCAAGATAACCAAATACAAAACCTAAAAATATTAAAGTGAATGAAATTGGAAACCCTATAAATATTGCGAATAACATCACACCAACTAAAATGAAACCTAAAATAGCTGGATCAATGAATTCTGCTATCATTTTTTTTCTCCTGGCCACTCGCCTTTTTTAGCTGCCCAATAACTTTTGAGTAATTCTGAAAAACCTTGAATTAATAAAAAAATAATTCCAAGCAATAAACAAGTTTTAATGGGCCACATATAAGGCATCCAAGTAGTATCCATCCCTCGTTCACCTCTTCTAATTGACTCTTCAACAAAACCTACGGTCATATAAAGAAAAACAATTAGTCCTGGGAAATAAAATAAAAGATATAACCAGAAATCGATAAGACCTTGTGTTTTGGTTTTAAAATTTCTGTATAAAAAATCTGCTCTTATATGAACTCCTCTTGAGAGAGCGTATCCTGCCCCAAGCATAAATAATGCACCATAAAGAAAACGGCTTATGTCATAGGCCCAAATTGTTGGTGCTAAAAATAATTTTCTTGCAAGAACTTCATAAGTCATTGCAAATATTAGTGGCATCAATATCCAACAAACAATGCTACCAATCCTCTTACTGAATTTATCAATATTTACTATAGATTTAGCCATCCATGATGGCATATCTGTTGGCATTTTACCTGATCCACCTCGCCTTTCGGCAATCATTTCATCTGAAATATCTAGTTTACCAGGTTCGTCTGCCATAAAATTTTAGTTAAAAAAATTAGAGCGGACTAAAAAGTCCGCTCTAAAAAAAAAGGTTAATTACTGATTACTTTAATGTTGCTGCGTGAGCCATTCCTAGCTTCGCATTAGACATTTGAGCACCACTCCAGAATGGAACAGCAATATCAGCAAAATCTTTCATCGAATTATAAACTTCGTTGAAGAATTTATTTTCTTTAGCATTCTTATTTAAAGAAGCTTTTGCTGCAGCCATATACTCTGTGAAATAATCTGAAGGTGTATCTTCTAAAATTACTCCATGTTTAGTAGTTAACTCTTGTAATGCTTTTCCGTTTTCATAGATTCTGTAACTTAAAGATTTAGCTAATGATGCATTAGCAGCTACTTCAAGAGACTTTTTCTCATGGTCACTCATAGCATTATAAGTCTTTCCAGTAATATAAAAGTCAGCATTTACTACTACTTGGTGTAAACCTTGTAAATAGTAGTGCTTTAATACTTTTTGAAAACCAAAAGTTAAATCTGGTTTTGGACAACACCACTCAGCAGCATCGATAGTTCCTGCTTCTAAAGCTGGTAGAATATCTCCACCACCCATAGCAACAGATGCTATACCAATGTCTTTATAAGTTTGTCCTGGAATTCCTGGAGGAGTTCTGAACTTATATTTTCTAAAGTCAGCCATATCTTTAATTGGTTTTGGAAACCATCCTAAAGCTTCTGGGCCAACTGGTTGAATCATGAATCCTTTAATATCCCTTCCCATTTCTTTCCAAAGTTGGTCATATAATTCTTTACCACCACCGTATTGGAACCATGATAAGAATGCGATATTGTCGATACCTACTCCACCACCAGCTACTGGCGAACCAAATAACATAGCAGCAGGGTGATCACCTGACCAATAGTGTGTCCATGCGAATCCACAATCAATCAGACCTTTGTCAACAGCATCTAAAGTTTCTTTTACACCAACAACTGCTCCTGCAGGCAAGATTTCAAATTTTAGAGATCCACCTGTTAAAGTCGTTACAGTGTCAGTAAAGTCTTTTAACATTTTAACTTCATCAGCTTTAGTGTTAAGTACTGTTTGACATTTTAGTGTTTTTGCAGCATTAGCAGTTGAAGTAAATCCAATCACTAATAGCGTTGCAAATAACATTGAAATGATTTTTTTCATTATTTTTCCTCTAGTTAGTTAAATTTAACGTAATCAATACAATCAGAAAAACAAACCTGACACAAGTGACAATTGATCTATATAAGTGTAAAGATGAACAAATATTAATTATTAAAAAAACTATTCAACTATAGATGGAAAATTTCGATTTTGTAATTATTGGGGCAGGATCTGCTGGATGTGTACTTGCCAATAGACTTTCTGAGAATTCACAAAATAAAGTTTTGTTAATAGAGGCTGGAGGCAAAGATAACTATCCTTGGATACATATTCCAGTTGGATATTTTAAAACAATGCACAATCCCTCAGTAGATTGGTGTTACAAAACTGAGCCAGACGAAACAATGAATAATCGCTCTATTCGCTATCCAAGAGGTAAAACTTTAGGTGGAAGTTCAGCCATTAATGGTCTGTTGTATATAAGAGGTCAAAGTAGAGATTACGATATTTGGCGTCAACTTGGTAATACTGGCTGGGGATGGGACGATGTTCTTCCTTATTTTATTAAAGCAGAAAACCAAGAACGAGGAAAAAACGATTTTCATGGTGTAGGTGGTCCCTTGTCAGTATCTGATCAAAGAATACAATTACCATTGCTTAACGAGTTTCAAAATGCTGCCGAAGAATTTGGAATTCCAAAAACTAAGGATTTCAATACCGGTGACAATCATGGATGTGGATATTTTCAGGTCACAGAAAAAGATGGTTTTAGATGTAGCACTGCAGTTGGATATTTAAATCCAATAAAAAATAGAAACAATTTAAGAATTATTACCAATGCGCATGTTAAAAAGATAATCTTTGAAAATAAAACTGCAAAAAGTGTTGAGTATTGGCAAGAAAATACTCTTAAAAAAGTGTCAGCAAATAAAGAAATAATTTTATCATCTGGATCAATTGGATCCCCACAAATTTTACAAACATCTGGCGTAGGAAATTCAAAAAAACTTAAAGAATTAGGTATTGATATAGTTCATGACTTAAAAGGAGTTGGGGAGAATCTTCAGGATCATTTAATGTTTAGGCCAATTTATAAAATTCATGGGCTCAAATCATTAAATAAAAAAATTAATAGTTTGTTTGGCAAATTAATGATTGGACTAGAATATATTTTTAATAGAAGTGGACCAATGACAATGGGTGCAAGTCAAATGTGTATGTTTGCTAAAAGCGACCCATCCTTAGAATTACCAGATCTTCAATGGCACGTTCAACCAATGAGTATGGACACCTTAGGTGCAACAAAAAATCATGACTTTCATGCATTTACACCCACTGTATCCAATATTAGACCAACTAGTAGAGGTAATGTACATATTGTTGATAAAGATTCTAGAATTTATGCAAAAGTAAAACTTAATTATCTTTCAACTGATCATGATAGAATGATTGCAGCTAAAGGTTTAAAACTTACAAGAAAAATTGTCATGGAGTCTGAGACTTTTAAAAAATATAGGCCAGAAGAATATCGACCAGGCATTGATATTAATGATGATGAAGAACTTGTAAAAGCTGGTGCTGATTACGCACAAACCATTTTTCATCCTGTTGGTACATGTAAAATGGGTCAAGATGATATGGCAGTTGTTGATGAAACATTAAAGGTTAAAGGTTTAAATAAACTAAGAATAATCGATGCTTCCATAATGCCAAATATAACCTCAGGTAACACTAATGCTCCAACGATTATGATTGCAGAAAAAGGTGCTGATATGATACTTAGAAGTTAATGTTCACCGAATTAATCACGCCAGAGCAAATAACAATTTTAACACAAATTATTTTAATAGATCTTGTTTTAGCAGGTGATAATGCAATCATCATTGGGATGGTCGCATCGAAATTTCCAACCGAGCAAAGAAGGAAAATTATCTTTTGGGGTATTGGTGGGGCTGTAGTTTTAAGAATCATTTTAACTCTTCTTACAGCTTATTTATTACAAATAACTGGTTTGAGATTATTTGGAGGGTTACTTCTACTCTATATCGTCTATAAGTTATACGTTGATGTAATCAAAGGAACAGATCATGACACTGATATAAAAGTAGATAATTCAAGTTTCCTCAAAGCTATTTGGACAATTTTGCTAGCTGACTTCACAATGAGTTTAGATAACGTGTTAGGAGTTGCTGGAGCTGCGGGTGATCACTATTATCTTTTAGTTTTTGGGTTAGTTTTATCCATTATATTAATGGCTACAGCTGCTACTTTAATATCTAATTGGATAAAAAAATATAAATGGATAGCTTGGGCAGGTTTATTGGCAATTCTTCTTGTTGCTATTGAGTTGATTTACACGGATATTAAAATATTATTTTTGTAATGTTCTTAAAAAATTATAATTTTAGATATAAAACTGCTGTTGTAACTGGAGCAGGTAAAGGAATAGGTAGAGCTTGCGCAATTGCTTTAGCTGAAGCAGGAGCAAATTTAGTAATAATTAGTAGAACAAATAAAGATTTAAACGAGGTATCTAAGAGAATAAAAAAATTTAAATCAAAATGTAAATCTTATGTGTGTGATATTACTAACTATGATGAAATTAAAGAAATTATTAATAAGCAACCCAAAATAGATATTTTAATTAATAATGCTGGAAATAATAGGCCAGCACATTTTACCAAAGTTAAGAAAGAAGATATGGAATATATGGTCAAGATTAATACAATAGCTAGTTTTAACCTGGCCCACCTTTGTGCTTTAAAAATGATAAAATCAAAAAATAGAAAAAAACTGGGTGGATCTATTGTTAATATGTCATCCCAAATGGGTCATGTAGGCGGGCCTATTAGAAGTGTCTATAACATGAACAAATTTGGCTTAGAGGGTTTAACTAAGGGGATGTCAATTGATTTAGCAAAATATAATATTAGAGTAAACACTGTTTGCCCAACATTTGTCGTAACTCCAATGACTAAAAAGTTTTTGAAAAATAAAAAGTTCAAAAGAGATATGCTTAATAATATCCCTCTTGGAAGATTTGCAGAATTATCTGAGGTAGCATCTGCTGTAGTTTTTTTAGCTTCAGATGCAGCATCAATGATCACAGGAACTTCATTATTGGTTGATGGTGGATGGACAGCAAAATAATAATTAGATTATTACTTATATTAATCATTCTAATTCCCTCTCGTCTTATTGCTATTGAGTTTGAAGGAAAATTTATTCAAGGTCATTATATAATTGGAACAACTGACCCATCGGCTAGAGTTATCATAGATGATAAAGAAGTAAAAGTTTCAGAAGATGGATTTTTCGTATTCGGAATTGATAGAGACAGAAAATTCGATTTGACTATTACAAAAATTCAAAATGGAACAAAAGAAAAAATAATCAAAAAAGTTTTAAAAAGAAAATATAATATTCAAAGAATTGATGGTTTGGAGGAAAGTAAAGTAACTCCTCCAGAATCAGTTTACAATAGAATTAAAGAGGAAAATAAAAAAATTGGTAAGGCAAGAGCAATTAATTCTGATTTAACTTTTTTTAAAAAACAATTTATCATGCCCGTTGATGGAATTATAAGTGGTGTTTATGGTAGTCAAAGAATTTTGAATGGTAAACCAAAGTGGCCCCATTATGGAATTGATATTGCTGCCAAAAAAGGCACGATGATTAAATCCTCTGGTTCAGGCATTGTAACAATGGCAGAAGATGATCTTTATTACACCGGCGGTACAATAATAATGGATCATGGCCATGGTATTTCCACAATCTATTCACATCTGGAAAATGTAATGGTTTTTGTTGGTGATAAAATTAATCAAGGAGACATAATTGGCACTGTTGGCTCAACAGGAAGATCCACTGGTCCACACCTAGATTTTAGAGTAAATTGGTTTCAGACAAGACTTGATCCAATGACAATAATAACAAAATGAGATTAAAATTTCATAAAGAGATAGAGTTTTTTCTAAAAAAAATTTTTTTTTCTCAATCCTTTTTATTTAAAAGACGCTTAGAGAGGGCTATTAAAAATAACGAAGAAAATGAGATTGAGCTTGTAAAAAAATTTAGTGATAAAAATTATGACAGTATTGATATTGGAGTTTATAGAGGTGTTTATACGTATGAAATGTCAAAATACTCAAAAATAGTTCATTCTTTCGAAGCTAATCCCATTTTATTTAATAATTTAAAAAAAAATTTCAGTAAGTTGAGAAATAATATTATTATATACAATTATGCTTTGAGCAGTCAAAATGAAAAAGTTGAATTAAAAATTCCGTTGAGAAATCCAAATTCTAATAAAAATAATTATGAGGAATATTATAAATTAGGAACAGCTACAATTCATAAAGATAATAAAATCATGAATTATGAAAAAGTAATAGTTGATTCAAAAAAATTAGATGATTGTGAATTTAAAAATAAAATATCTCTTATTAAAATTGATGTGGAAGGGCACGAAATACCAGTTATAAAAGGAGGTATTAAGACTATATCAAGAAATAAACCAGCTTTGATTGTTGAGATAGATGAAAATCACTCAAAACAAAAGGTTTCTTCTACAATTAGTTTTATAAATTCTCTTGGCTATAAATCGAATTATTACCAGGATGGGCTAATCAAAAGTACAGATGAGCTTGATGATTTTAAAAAATATAGTAATTTCATCTTTTTACCACATTAAACATGAAAAAAAATTTAATTGATACAGTTTCTGACAAATTAGTTGATGCATTTTTAAAGAATAAAATTATTTCATCTATTCCTTCGAAATTTACTAAAAAACTTTCAAATGCTGAAAAGTTAAGAAAGTTGTGCGAAAGTAAAATAAAAGAACCAATTATAGGTTTTAAAGCTGCAGGAACGGGAATTCCATTAATAAAAAAATTAAGAGAAAAAGAACCTTTTTATGCATCTGTTTATAAAAGAAATTTTTTAAAAAGCGGCAAGAGGGTAAAAATAAATAAATTCACTTTAGGAATTGAACTTGAGGTTTGTTATAAAGTAAAAAAATCTTTTTTTAAAAGTAAGGGATCAATTACAATGAAGAATATTTCAAAATATATTTCACATATAGCTCCATGTATTGAAGTAGTTGGTTACAGGCAAAAAAAAAGGGGGATTTCCTCCTTTGGAGATTTATGTAGTGACTTTGGTGCTAATGTGAAATTTTTAATTGGAAAAAGTAGGAAATACAGAAAAAATAACGTAAAAAATTTAAAAACAAATATTAGTAATAAAAAAATTAATCAAAGCATTAACGGAAATACTAATACCGTTTATATAAACCCCTTAAACTCCTTAAGGTTTGTCTTAAATAAATTAAAAAAAGATAGAATAAATTTAGAAAAAAATTTTTACGTATTCACAGGCTCTACCGTAGGAGTTGTTCCGATTTTAGGAAAAGGACTTTATCAAGGACGGGTAGAGAAATTAGGATTAGTCAAAGCTATTATATCTTAATGTCTTTACATTTCAGCGATCAAGAATTTTCTAATAGAAAAAAAAATACTATCGATTCAATGAAAAAACTCGGTTTGGATGCAATTTTAATGTTTAGGCAAGAGTCAATGTATTGGTTAACTGGTTATGATACATTTGGTTTTGTTTTTTTCCAAACTTTAGTCATGGACCAAAAAGGTAATGTTATACTTTTGACAAGAGCTCCAGATTTAAGACAAGCAAAAAATACCTCAAATATAGATGATATAAGAATTTGGATGGACGAAGATGGATCAAATCCTATTAACGATTTAAAAATTATTTTGGATGAACTAAATTTAAAAAGTAAAAAAATTGGCGTTGAGTACGAAGCTTATGGAATGACTGGACGTAATGCTATTAGATTGAATAAATCGTTAGAAAAATACTGTTATTTGGAGGATCAATCAGAACTAATCACAAAACTTCGAGTAATAAAATCTAATGAAGAAATAATTTATGTAAAAAAAGCTGCTGAACTAGCTGATCGAGCTCTAGATGAGGTTTGGAAATGTGCTAAAGCTGGAGTGAGTGAATCTAAAATACTCGCAGAAATGAATAGAGTTATTTTTGAGGGTGGTGGTGATTATCCAGCAAATGAATTTATAATTGGTTCTGGAAAAAATGCCTTGTTATGTAGATATCAATCCGACAAACAGATTCTTTCCAATCCAGATCAATTGACTATTGAATGGGCAGGTACATTTAAACATTACCATTCTGCAATGTTTAGAACAATTCCAATTGGAAAAGCTGAAAAAAAACATTTTAAAATGCACGAAGCAACTATCGAAGCATTAAAGAATTGTGAAAAAAAATTAGTACCCGGAAATAAAGTTGGCGAGGTTTTTGACGCACATGCCCAGACATTTGATGAACTTGGTTTCAATAAAGCAAGAATGAACGCTTGCGGATATTCACTCGGAGCCACTTTTTCGCCTAATTGGATGGATTGGCCAATGTTATATACTAAGAATCCTTACACAATTGAACAAGGTAATATTTTTTTCATGCATATGATTTTAATGGACTCAGAAAATCAATTAGCGATGAGTATAGGCGAGACTTATTTAGTTACTAAAAATGGTAATGAAAGATTAGGAAAACACAAACTAGACTTGGTAATTTTATAAACTAATTTAATTTATTTTCACATAACTTTAATGATTTATCAAAATCCCACTCATCCACATACATTCCATAAAAAAAATTTCTATAATTACATATAATATCTATTTCAGTAATTTTATCTTTTTTCCCATTAAGTCCATAAGCATAAAATTTAAAGCCGTTTTCTAATAATCTTTTAGTAAAATCATCTTTATAAAAACTTTTTAGATAATTCAAAAAATCATATTTTAGATCATCTTTTATTATTTGAGGCACTGAAATATATTTAATTCTATTATCAATTAGGAAATTAATAGGGTTTTGTATCAACTTTAAAAAATCAATATTTGCAATCACGTTATAACCACTATCAATAAATTTTACAGTACTTTCCTCGCTAAACGTCTCTATGAATATTCTTGATTTATCAATTTTTATTTGATTGTTGATTGCAACTAAATCTTTTATTTTGTCAGTTATTAGAATTGTATCTTTATTCTGATCAAACCATGTGTTAATTTTTTGATAATCTAACGGAGTATATTTATTAAATATTTTTACTCTATTAAAGTCACTCAATGTGGGTGGAATATTGCCTTTATAACTAGAGTTTTTTTTCCAATTTTCCCAATCGTGAACTGCAACAATAAATCCATCAGAAGTTAACTTTAGATCCAATTCAAATAGTTTAAGTCCTTTTGAATAACTCTCGTTTAGAGCCTCTAAAGCGTTTAAATATTTTTGCCCATTTAAACCACCACCAGCATGAGCAATAAATCTATTTTTATCGTTTAAATAATTTGTAAAATTATAGTTTTTTTTATAATTTTTCACATCAAATTCTGCTAAACCATTATCTAATTTAAAGTGCATTATTGATTTGTCATATGAATTTATAAATTTTGCACTTATAATTTTATTATTATTTTTTAGAACAGTTAAATGATGATATCTAAATTTTTCATCCTCTCTACTTATTCTTCTAGCAGATATACTTTCTTTAGGATTTTCGTCATTTTTAAAAACGAAATCCTTATCAAATAGTAAATTGACATATGAAAGAGACTTATTTTCTAACTTTAATTCATATATTTTAAAATCATCATTTATTAAAGTTAAGATATCATCTTCAATCGAAAGATTGATGACGTTGGGTGCTTCTATAAAATTTACATTAGATTTATTAAAAAAAGAAAAGTTAGATTTATTTTCATTTAAGTATTTATCTAAATTTTTAATTGAATTATGTTCATAAAAAAACTTATGATTATGCTTAATTTTTGCTGTATCTAGGACAATTTTTGGAATCTCAATTTGTGTTTGTGCAATATAAGACGGGAAATTCTTATTTGAAATTAAATATAATGACCTCTCTGTATCTCTGAATTTTTTATAAGTTTCTTTGATAGATTTATTAGTTGGCAACAAATGATCAGGTCCAATAAAAACAGCTGTATTTTCTAAAAGTTTTTCTTGTTTTAAAAATTGTATTAAATCACCAATAAGATAATCTAAAGATTTTACAGAATGTTCAAGATCATTATTGTAATTATCTCCTATGAATGCACTCATTCTATCATCTTTAATTCCATTTAAATGCGTATTAATTGTTGCAGCGTATATTACAAAAGAATTATTTTTCATTTTAAAATGTTTTATTCTTTTTTTTATTTCAAAAAATAAATCTTTGTCATGAAAACCAAACTCATTTGGATACACTTTATAATCACCAGTTGATTTATTATGATCAAAAACATAAAAATTCATTGTTTCTAATAAATCTTTAGTTCCTACAAACGTCGATTCACCTACAAAATACTCTTGAAAATCAAATTTAGACTTTTTAAAGATGTCTCCTAAGGATGTAATTTTAATCTCTTTGAGTCCTTGAAATATTTTATTTTTTTCGAATGGAAAATATGCTGGTAACCCAGTCATTATGCAGTATAAATTTCCACTAGACCATCCACAACCATCGACATCTTTTATTTTTTTATAATTCCATTCTGTTTTGAGTTTATTTAAGTTAGGGGTTAACTCTGGAAGCGAATCTATGAAGCCAGTATCGATCGATTCTAAAGTTAAATATAATATATTATAATTCTTTTCTGATTCTAAATTTTTATTTAAAATTAAATAGTTGAGATTATTTTTTTTTACGAAATCTTCATATTCTTTTGATTTTTTGTTGTTTAAATCGCTTATGTCGTAAAATAAACTTTTATCATATATTTTGTTGATTTC
>CABYLY010000009.1 GCA_902519945.1 uncultured Pelagibacteraceae bacterium | reverse complement strand
GGAGCTAAGATAAACAAAAAAGTTTTAGAGTTGTCTTTGGAAGATGAGAAGTATGATAAAGGCGATTACAAACATTTCATGGCTAAAGAAATAGAGGAACAACCTACTACGTTAAAAAATGGAATTAATGAGTATGTGGATACGTTAAATAATGATATCAACATTTATAATTTTCCGTGGAAAACTAATGAAATTTCATCAGTGACCCTTATTGGTTGTGGAACAGCTTATCATTCTTGTTTACTCGCAAAATATTGGTTTGAAGAACTTACTTCATTAGATGTAAGTGTGGATATCGCATCAGAGTTTAGATATAGAAAAAATAGATTTAAGAAAGAAACTTTATATGTGTTTGTATCTCAATCTGGTGAAACAGCTGATACTTATGCAGCATTAGATTTGTGTAATCAAAATGAAATGAAAACATGTGCAGTTGTAAATGTTATTGAAAGTTCTATTGCAAGGGACTCTAAATTTGTTTTACCAATACATTGTGGAACTGAAATAGGTGTGGCATCTACTAAAGCATTTTTAGGCCAGATTTTAATACTATATATTTTAGCGTTAAAACTTGGATTATTGAGAAGAGATTTGAAAAAAGAGATATTTAATGAGAAACTTAAAGATCTAAAATCTTTACCAAAGTTAGTTGAAAAGACTTTATCTACAGACAACAAAATACAAGCAATATCAAATACTTTTAATGAAGCAAAAGGTTCAATGTTTTTAGGAAGAGGGTTTTCTTTTCCAATAGCATTGGAAGGTGCGTTAAAATTAAAAGAGCTATCTTATATTCATGCAGAAGGTTATCCAGCTGGTGAGATGAAACATGGACCACTAGCTTTAATTGAAGAAGGAATGCCAGTTGTTGTATTAGCACCACGAGATAACTATTATAAAAAAACAATTTCAAACATGCAGGAAGTAATTGCGAGAGGAGCAAAAGTTTTATTAGTAACAAATAAAAGTCGAGACGAGGTGGTTTCAGAGAATATTTGGGAAAAAATAGAAGTTGAAAGTGCTAATGAGGATCTTTTACCCTTTCTTTTAACAATTCCTTTGCAAAAATTAGCTTATTATTCAGCACTTAAAAAAGGATTTGACATAGATAAGCCTAGAAATCTTGCTAAATCGGTAACCGTTGAATAATAGAAAAACTCTGATACAACAATCCTCAGTTGAACATGAAAAATTGGAAAGTAAATAGTTGGAGAAAGTATCCTGTCAAACACATACCTACGTATGGTGATGAAAAGGAACTAAATAATGTTTTAAATAAGTTAAAAACATTTCCGCCACTTGTTTTTGCAGGTGAGACAAGACATCTTAAAGATCAACTTGCAAAAGTAGTTGATGGTAAAGCTTTTTTATTACAAGGTGGAGACTGTGCAGAGAGTTTTGCAGAATTTCATCCTGATAATATAAGAGATACTTTTAAAGTAATTCTTCAAATGGCTTTAGTGATGACGTATTCAGCATCTTTACCAATTGTAAAGCTTGGGAGAATTGCAGGACAATTTTCTAAGCCAAGAAGTGCACCAACAGAAAAACAGGGTAGTGTAGAACTGCCGAGTTATTTAGGTGACAATATTAATGCAATAGATTTTAATGAAAAAGCTAGAAGACCTGATCCAAAGAGAATGTTTAAAGCGTATTCTCAATCAGCATCTACGCTAAATCTTTTAAGAGCTTTTTCAAAAGGTGGTTTTGCGGACTTAAATAAAGTTCATTTATGGAACTTAGATTATATTAAAAAAAGTCCTCAGGCTAAAAAATTTAAAGATCTAGAAGATAAAATAGCTGACGCATTAGCTTTTATGGAGGCATGTGGAATAACTTCAGATTTTAATAATAGATTATATACTGTAAATTTCTGGACATCACATGAGGCATTACATTTACCATTTGAGGAGAGTATGACTAGAGTGGACTCTACAACTGGTGAATATCATGATACATCAGCTCATTTTGTATGGATAGGTGATAGAACAAGACAACTAGATGGTGGACATGTTGAATTTTGTAGAGGAATAGAAAATCCAATAGGTATAAAGTGTGGGCCAACTTCTAAACCTGAAGAGATTGCAAAAATCTGTGAAGTGTTAAATCCAAAAAATGAAAAAGGTAAAATTACTTTAATTTCAAGATTTGGTCATCAAAATGTAGAAAAGTTTTTACCTAAGTTAATTCGAAGAATTAAAAAAGAAGGTGTTAATGTTATTTGGTCATGTGATCCGATGCACGGAAACACAATAGTATCAACCACTGGTTTTAAAACCAGACCATTTAACAATGTGGTAAATGAAGTAAAGAATGTATTTGGTGTTCATCAATCAGAAGGTTCATACGCAGGTGGACTACATGTTGAAATGACTGGTCAAGATGTGACAGAGTGCACAGGTGGAGCAAGAAAAATATCAGATGCTGATTTATCAAGCAGATATCATACTCACTGTGATCCAAGATTAAATTCAGATCAGGCCCTAGAATTAGCTTTTTTAATTTCAGATGAGATCAAAAAGAATAGCAGCTATTCTAAAAATGCCATTCAAGCGGCATCTTAAGCTATTGCTATCTGTATCGAGATAATTAAATACATTATTATGAATCCTAAAGAAAAAATAAAATTTATATCAAATTGGATCAAATCTTATGCAGAAGGAATGCCTTCAAAAGCACAATCTTTAGTGATAGGTATCTCAGGAGGTATAGACTCGTCTGTTTCAAGTACATTAAGTGCTATGACCGGTTTAAGAACAATAGTTCTTACCATGCCAATCAAACAGATAGAAAGCCAACATGATTTAAGTTTAAAACACCAAAATTGGTTAGTTAAGAACTTTAAAAATGTTGAGGCTCACACTATTAGCTTAGATAAACTATTTGAGACTTTTTCATTAACATTAAATAAATTTGATAATGAACATGGTTTTGCAAATTCTAGAGCAAGATTAAGAATGACAACACTTTATCAAGTTGCTGCAGCAAATAAGGGAATTGTCGTTGGTACTGGTAATAAAGTGGAAGATTTTGGTGTTGGATTTTATACAAAATATGGAGATGGTGGAGTAGACATTTCACCAATAGCAGATTGTAATAAAACCGAAGTTTGGGAATTAGGGAAAGAATTAGGAATATTAAAAGAAATTATTGATGCTCCACCAACGGATGGTTTATGGGACGATGGTAGGACTGACGAAGGACAACTTGGTTTTAGTTACAATGAATTAGAGGATGCAATGAGTAATCCCGACTCACCTCACAAAGCTAAATACGAAAAAATTAGAAAACAAAATTTGCATAAAATGGACCCTATTCCTGTATGCAAAATTCCTAGTTAATCAATTAGATTAACAAATCATCAAATAAGGTATATTTCTTAATCAACTGATATGGATATTTTTTTAACAAATAATTTAAGTAATAAAAAAGAACTTTTTACTCCTAAAGATAAAAAAAATGTAGGAATGTATGTTTGTGGTCCAACAGTTTATGATGATCCTCATATAGGAAATGCAAGACCGCTAGTAATTTTTGATATTTTATTTAAATTACTAAAAAATAACTTTTCAAAAGTAACTTATGTAAGAAATATAACTGATATAGATGATAAAATTATCAAATCTTCTCAGGAACAAAAAATTTCAACAAAAGAACTTACAGAAAAAGTAACTTCAAGTTTTTTAAAAGATTGCGAGTTTCTAAATTGCGAAAATCCTACTCATCAGCCAAAAGCAACAGAGTATATCGATCTTATGATTAAGATGATTAATGATTTAATTAATAAAGGGTTTGCATATGAAAATAAAGAACATGTTTATTTTGAGGTTAAAAAATTTTCTGATTATGGAAAATTATCTAATAAAAAGTTAGAAGATTTAGTTGCAGGATCAAGAGTAGAAATTAGTGAAAATAAAAAAAATTCAGAAGACTTTGTTTTATGGAAACCATCTAATAAGGATGAACCTGCTTGGGATTCACCTTGGGGCAAAGGTAGGCCAGGTTGGCATTTAGAGTGTTCTGCAATGTCAAAAAAATTTTTAGGTGATGAATTTGATATACATGGTGGAGGTATAGACTTAATTTTTCCACATCACGAAAATGAAATAGCACAATCTAGATGTGCAAATGATACGAAAGTTTTTGCAAGATATTGGGTTCACAATGCATTTATTACCTTATCCAATGAAAAAATGGCAAAGTCTCAAGGTAATATTCTTAAGATAAAAGATTTTAGAAATAAAATTAGTGGTCAAATAATTAGACTGGCTTTAATGAGCGCTCACTATAAACAGCCATTGGATTGGAATGATAAACTTTTAAGTGATTGTGAAAGTACTCTAGATAAATGGTATAAAGTTTATTCATCAAATCTTAAATCTGTCAAAATATCAGATGAAATTTTAAAACCATTATACGAAGATTTGAATACTCCTGGATATATTGCCAATCTTCACAAGTTATATGAAAAAGCTAATAAAGGTGAACACGTAGACCTATTTGTTTCAGCATGTAAATTTATTGGTTTGATGAATGAAACTAGCAAACAATGGAATGATTTTAAAAAGAATAGAGTATTACTTACTGAGTCTGAAATTAAAAATATGCTTAGTTTGAGAGATAAGGCTAGAGAAAATAAGAACTATAAAGAAGCTGATAGAATTCGAGATGAGCTTTTAGACAAAGGTGTTTTATTAGAGGATAAAGATGGTAAAACACTGTGGAAATTTAAATGAGTAAAGAAAGATTATATATATTCGATACAACCCTTAGAGATGGAGCCCAAACACAAGGTGTTGATTTTTCTTTAGAGGATAAAGAAAAAATTGCTCTAGCTTTAGATAATCTTGGTGTGGATTATATAGAGGCAGGATGGCCTGGGGCAAATCCAACAGATACTGAATTTTTTCAAAAAAAATATAATTTTAAAAATTCAAAATTAACTTCTTTTGGTATGACCAAGAGATCAGGACGAAGTGCAGAAAATGATACTGGTTTATCAGCACTTATGAACTCAAATACTTCTGCTGTATGTTTAGTGGGTAAGTCTTGGGATTTCCATGTTGATGTTGCTTTAGGAATAACAAATAAAGAAAATTTAGATAATATTTCCGATAGCGCTAAACATTTTGTTAAAGCAAAAAAAGAATTCATGTTTGATGCAGAACATTTTTTTGATGGCTACAAAGCAAACTCAAAATATGCAATTGAATGTATTAAAGCTGCCTATGATCAAGGTGCTAGATGGGTAGTACTATGTGATACAAATGGTGGAACACTTCCTCATGAAGTTACTCAAATAGTAAATGAAGTTTCAAAAGTGATTCCTGGAAAGAATTTAGGTATCCATGCACATAATGATACAGGTAATGCAGTGGCCAACTCATTAGCAGCAGTGATGTCTGGCGCTAGACAAATTCAGGGTACAATAAATGGATTAGGTGAAAGATGTGGAAATGCAAATTTGATGTCGTTAATACCCACTTTTTTTTTGAAAAAAGATTTTTCATCTAAATTTGAAATTGGAATAAAATCAGAAAACATAAAAAAATTAACTGATTGTTCAAGATTATTAGATGAAATTTTAAACAGAAAACCCAACCAACATTTACCATATGTTGGTGCAGCAGCTTTTTCGCATAAAGGAGGATTACATGTATCAGCTGTTCAAAAAGATCCAAAAACTTATGAGCATATCAATCCTGAAGAAGTTGGAAATACACGAAATATTGTTGTTTCAGATCAATCTGGGAAATCAAATATAATTTCCAGACTGAAAAGTATCAACGTTAACATTCAGGAAAGTGATCCAAAAATTAAAAAATTATTAGACGAAGTAAAAGATAGAGAATTTATTGGTTATAGTTATGATGGTGCTGATGCATCATTTGAATTATTGGCTAGAAGAATCATTGGAGAAATACCAAGATATATTTCAATTAACGAATATGATGTTTCGGTAAAAAAAAATAAATCTGGTGAAATTGTATCCTCTGCAAAGGCACAATTAGAAGTTGATGGTGAAAAAATTATGTGTGAAGGAGAGGGGAATGGGCCAGTAAATGCTCTTGATAATGCTATAAGACAAAACGTTGATAGACTTGCAAAATATTCTAAATATTTAAAAGATTTAAAACTAGTTGATTACAAAGTAAGAATTTTAAATACTGGGACTGAGGCTGTAACCAGAGTATCAATTGAAAGCACAGATTCAAAAGGAAAAAATTGGTTTACTATTGGTGTGTCTACAAACATAATTGATGCTTCATTCAAAGCATTGATTGATAGTTTAGATTATAAACTATTTAAGGATAACGCTCCTGCTAGTAAATAAATGAGTGAAAAAAATATTTCTTTCATTTTACACAAACCACAATTATCAGAAAATATTGGAGCTTGTGCCAGAGCTATAAAAAACTTTAGATTTAAGAAATTAGTCTTAATTAATCCAAAACCAATTTTTCCTAATGATAAAATTTTGGCTACATCAGTTGGAGCAAAAGATATTATAAGTCATAGTAAAAATTACGATAATCTAGAAAAAGCTTTAGACAAAATAGATATTTTAATTGCCACTTCTGCAAGATTTAGAAATAAGAATATTAAACACATTAAATTAGAGGACTTAAAAAAAATAAATTTTAAAAAGAAAATTGGTTTTTTATTTGGTTCAGAGGCATCAGGCTTGTCAAATGACGAGATAAGCTACGCGAGTTATACTTTACAAATACCAACTAATCCTGACTTCAAATCTCTTAATTTATCTCATAGTTTAATCATAATTGCTCAATACGTTTCAAGTCTTCTTAAAATAAAAAATGCTCCATTTAGAAAATCTAAAAAAGTTAAATCAGCTAGTAAAAAAGAAATACAATCTATGTTAAATCTTTGTATTAATAATTTAGATGAGATAAATTTTTTTAGACCTAAAGAAAAAAGACCAAAAATGCTAGAGAACCTTAGAAATATTTTTTATAAAATGGACTTATCCGATAAAGAAACACGTATATTATCTGGTGTATTTGCAAGTTTAGGTAAAAAACGTCGATTGACAAAATAATGAGTAAGTTTATAAGACCCTCTATCACATGACAAAACGATTAAACTCTAAACACAAAGTAGATAGAAGATTAAAAGTAAATCTATGGGGTAGACCGAAAAGCCCATTTAACACAAGAGCTTATGGACCGGGTCAACATGGTCAAACGAAAACTTCAAAACCTTCAGATTATGGAATTCAATTACAAGCAAAACAAAAATTAAAAGCTTACTATGGTAATATAAATGAAAAACAATTTAGAAATATTTATAAAAAAGCGAGTATGCTAAAAGGTGATACTAGTGAAAACTTAATTGGTTTACTTGAGCGAAGACTAGACTCAGTCATTTACAGAGCAAAATTTGCAACAACTATTTTCTCAGCTAGACAATTAATTAATCATGGCCACGTTAAAGTAAATGGTAAAAAAATTAATATAGGAAGCGCTTTAGTAAGAGAAGAAGATACAATCGAAATAAGAGATAAATCAAAACAATTAGCTATAGTTGATATTGCCCTAGCGAATAAAGAAAGAGAAACTCCAGAATATATTCAAATGGATGAAAAAAATAAGAAGTTTAAGTTTGTAAGAATTCCTAAGTTTGAAGAAGTTCCTTATCCTGTAGTAATGGAACCTAATTTAGTAATTGAATATTATTCAAGATAATAACTATTTCTTATAATTTATATTCTTATCATCAAAAACTTTTTTTAGCTCACCACTCTCATACATCTCTTTAATGATATCACAACCACCAATGAATTCTTTTTTAATATAAAGCTGGGGAATAGTAGGCCAATCACTATAAACTTTTATTCCTTCTCTTAATAACTGGTCTTCCAATACATTTACTCCTTTATAATTCACTTCTAGAATCTTTAGTATATTAGATACGGCCATTGAAAATCCACATTGTGGTGCATCTGGAGTTCCCTTCATGAATAAACATACCTCGTTATTATCTATGTGATTTTCTATTAAATTCTTTGTTTGATCATTCATTATTGTTCCTTTGTTTTAATTGCAAGCGCATGTAATTCATTACCCATTTTACCTTTTAAAGAATTATAAACCATTTTATGTTGTTCAATTTTACTTTTACCTGAAAAACTTGATGATGTGATAGTTGCAGAATAATGATTACCATCACCAGCTAAATCTTGAATTTCAACTAAAGCATCTGGTAATGCTTCTTTTATATGTTTCTCAATTTCTTTTAGATCCATTGCCATTAAGCACTCATATAGTTTGTTAACCAATTTGTATAATATGACTTTAATTCGTCAATTGTAAGTTTTGTCTTTTGATTAATAATCATCTCTTTGTCAGTAATAATCCCTAATTCATCATAATGAACTGAGTTTTTGTCTAATAAATTAGTTACCTCTTTTAGATCCTCAGGTTTAATTTCAATAATATATCTCCCCTGATCTTCACAGAATAGGTATTCTAGTTCATTAACAAAATTGTTAGCTTTTTTTAATTTGATTCCCTTATTTCCTTGAATACACATTTTGCTAATAGCAGTTATAAGACCTCCTAAAGAAATATCATGCGCACTTTGAATATAATCTTTATTAATTAAATTTAATAAAGACTCTCCATTATTTTTTTCATTAAATAAATTAACCTCAGGCGGAGGACCATTCTTTTCATCTAAAATTGCTCTAGCAAATAAACTTTGATCAATATGTCCCTCGGTTTTACCTATGACTAAAACTAAATTATCAATCTTTTTGAAATCCATGGTCACCATTTTTTTATAGTCTTTAATTAAACCTACACCACCAATTGACGGCGTTGGTTTAATTCCCACCTCTTTAGTTTGATTATAAAAAGATACATTTCCAGAAACTACTGGAAAATTCAAATATTTGCTCGCTTCCCCAATTCCTTGCACACACTCAACAAACTCTCCCATGTTATTCTCATTCTCTGGGCTTCCAAAATTTAAACAATTTGTAATTGCAATAGGAGTTGCTCCAACTGATATTAAATTTCTCCAACTTTCTGCAACAACCTGTTTGCCACCGGTAAGGGGATGTGCCCAACAATAAACAGCTGAAGAGTCAACAGATGCAGCTACGGCTTTATCTGTGCCATGAACTCTCACAACACCAGAGTCTCCTCCAGGTTTTTGGATTGTATCTCCCATAACTGTATGATCATATTGTCTCCATATCCATTCTTTACTACAAATATTTTGATTGGATAAAACTTTTTTTAAAACATCTTTTATATTTAATTTCTTATAAATATCTTTTTTAATTTTATTTTTTTTTGGTAATTTAGCTTTTTTCCATTTTCGATTATACATTGGTGAGTCTTCAACTAAAGTTTTAACGGGTATGTTAGCAACTTGCTTGTTATCGAAAAATAGTTCAATTTTTTTTGTATTAGTTGTTTTACCAATTACAGCAAAATCTAAATTCCATTTATCAAATATTTTTTTTGCTAAATCCTCTTTTCCATTTTCTAAAACAATAAGCATTCTTTCTTGGCTTTCAGAAAGCATTATTTCATAAGGTGTCATTTTTGTTTCTCTACAAGGAACTTTATCTAGATTAATTTCGATACCCAGATTTCCTTTTGAGGCCATTTCAATACTTGATGATGTTAGTCCAGCTGCACCCATATCTTGAATAGCTATAATTGAGTCTCCAGCCATTAATTCTAAACATGCTTCTAAAAGTAGTTTTTCTGTAAATGGATCTCCTACTTGGACTGTAGGTTTTTTTTCCTCAATCTTTTCATCAAAACTTGCAGAGGCCATACTAGCTCCATGAATACCATCTCTTCCAGTTTTTGATCCGACATAGATTACAGGTTTATTTAAACCTGCAGCTTTGGAGTAAAAAATCTTATTTTTTTTGACAAGACCCAATGTCATTGCATTAACTAAAATATTTCCGTTGTAAGAACTATCAAAGGATGTTTGCCCAGCTATCGTTGGTACTCCCATACAATTTCCATATCCCCCAATTCCATGCACAACCCCACGTAAAAGATTTTTTGTCTTTTTATGCTGTGGTGATCCAAAATGTATTGAGTTTAAATTAGCTATTGGTCTTGCTCCCATTGTAAATACATCTCTCATAATGCCCCCAACACCTGTTGCAGCTCCTTGGTATGGTTCAATAAAGGAAGGATGATTATGACTTTCAATTTTAAAAACTATTGCATCACCATCTTCAATGTCTATGACACCTGCATTTTCTCCTGGTCCTTGAATTACCTTTTTTCCTTTTGTGGGTAATTTTTTTAAATGAAGTCTTGAAGATTTATATGAACAGTGTTCATTCCACATTGCAGAAAAAATTCCAAGTTCTGTAAGATTAGGCGATCTTTTTAATAGATCACAAATTTTTTTATACTCATCTTTCTTTAGACCGTGGTCTATTGCTATTTGTTCATTAACTTCCATTATTTGATATTATTAATTAGATTTTTAAAGAAAATTGAGCCATCTTCACCAGATAAACTTTGATCAATCATTCTTTCTGGGTGTGGCATCATTCCTAATACATTTTTTTCTTTATTAAAAATTCCTGCAATATTTTTTAAAGATCCATTTGGGTTAAATTGATCCTCAACTTTACCCTCATTATTGCAATAATAAATTGCTATTTGATTATTATCCTCAATTTCTTTTAATTGATCTTTTGTACAAAAGTAGTTTCCTTCGTTATGGGCAATATGAAATTCTAAAACTTTTTTATCAAGATTTTTAAAATAAGTATTTTCTTTGTTATCTAATTTTACAAAAACGTTTTTACAGATAAACTCTAGATATTTATTTCTAAGTAGCACACCAGGCACTAACCCAGTTTCAACTAATATTTGAAATCCATTACAAATACCCATGACCAAACCACCAGATTTAGCAAAATTGATGACTGATTGCATTATTTTTGATTTAGCAGCCATGCTGCCACAACGAAGATAATCACCATAAGAAAACCCACCAGGTAGAACAACTAAATCACTTTTTGGTAATTCATTATCATTATGCCAAACCATTGTATTTTTGAATCCAAATTTCTTTAACGCAACATCCATATCTCGATCACAATTTGAACCAGGAAAGGTTATTACAGATGATTTCATTAATTATTGTGTTCCAATAATTTTATAATTTTCAATAACAAGATTCGCCAAAAGTTTTTTACACATATTCTCGACTAAATCTTTTGCTTTTTCAGGATCTTCTTCCTTTACTTCAATTTCAAAATATTTTCCCTGTCTTACTTCATTTATATCTTTAAAACCCATACCGTCTAAAGTTTGATGGATAACTTTACCTTGGGGATCTAATACATCTTTCTTAAGTGTAATTATTGCAGATATTTTCATTTATTTTTTTTTTTGACTGAGGATAATTTAGTAACATTTACAGCAGATACATTCGATTGCTCATGAAGAATACCTAGTCTTTTTGCAACTTCAGTATAAGCAGGTATGAGATCGCCTAAATCTTTTCTAAATCTATCTTTATCAAGTTTTTTTTCAGTAATAGAGTCCCACAATCTACACGTATCAGGACTAATTTCATCTGCTAGAATAATTTCATTTTTTCCATTAACTTTTAATCTTCCAAATTCTAATTTGAAGTCAATTAACTTGATACCAACTCCCCTAAACATTCCAATCATAAAATCATTTATTCTCAAGATCATTTTTTTAACCTTTTCTATCTCTTTTTTTGTTGCCCATTCAAATGCATAAATATGATCTTCAGCTATCAGAGGGTCTCCAAGAGAGTCGTCCTTGTAACAATATTCAATTAATGGTTCTTTTAAAACAGTTCCGTCTTCTATACCCAGCCTCTTTGTTATTGATCCTGTTGCTACGTTTCTTACAATGAATTCTATTGGGATTATTTCAACTAGCTTAATTATCTGCTCTCTCATATTAAGCCTTTTAACTAAATGATTTTTAATTCCAATTTGAGATAAATTTGAGAGAATATGCTCTGAAATACGATTATTTAAAACTCCCTTACCTTCTATAGTGCTTTTTTTTTGATTATTAAATGCTGTCGCATCATCTTTGAAATATTGAATTACTATGTTTTTATCTGAAGTCGCATAAATTATTTTTGCTTTTCCTTCATAAAGTTTTTTGCCTTTTTTCATTATTTAAATACTCTTCTAAAAATAAAATTTACATTTTTGAAATGTTTAGAATAACTAAAAATTAACTTTAGCTTTTTTAATGAAACATTTTTCATAATATATTTATCAGACTGAATGACATCAAATAAATCTAAATTTTCAGCAAAACATTTTTTTGCATAATTTTGAACCATTTTGTAAGATTTTTCTCTACTTAAACCAGTTTTGGTAAGTTCAAGCATTAGTTCTTGAGAAAAAATTAATCCTTTCGTCAGATTTAAATTTATTAACATTTTTTTTGGATAAACAATCATATTATTTAAAATATTTGCTAATCTTACTAAGGCAAAATCTAGAGTTATGTTAGCATCAGGTCCTATATTTCTCTCTACACTTGAATGTGAAATATCTCTTTCATGCCAAAGAGCAATATTTTCAAGGGCAGGGATTACTGCACTTCTAACCATTCTAGATAGGCCAGTAAGATTCTCACTTAATATTGGATTTTTTTTATGAGGCATTGCTGAAGAACCTTTTTGACTTTTAGAGAAATATTCTTGTAATTCATAAACTTCTGTTCTTTGCAAATGTCTAATTTCTGTAGCAACTCTCTCAATTGATCCTGCTATAATTCCTAAAACTGAAAAATAATAAGCATGTCTATCTCTTGGAATTATTTGTGTTGATATTGGCTCGACTTTTAATTTAAGTTTTTTAGCAACATGCTTTTCAACATTTGGATTTATATTTGCAAAAGTTCCTACAGCTCCTGAAATTGCACATGTGGAAATCTCATCAATTGCACTAATTAATCTTTTCTTATTTCTTTTAAATTCTTCATAGTAAGAAGCTAATTTTAATCCAAAAGTAATTGGTTCAGCATGGATACCATGACTTCTACCCATACATGGAGTGAATTTATATTTTTTAGCTTGTTTTTTAAGTACTCTTAAAATTTCATCCAAATCTTTTAGCAAGATTTTACCCGATTGAGCTAATTGAATATTAAAGCTTGTATCAACAACGTCAGACGAAGTCATTCCTTGGTGTAAATATCTTGCTTTAATACCAGCTTTTTCCGTTACAGAAGTTAAAAAAGCAATGACATCATGTTTTACTTTTGCCTCGATTTGATGAATTCGTTTTACGTTAATTTTTGCTTTTTTTCTAACAACCGATGATACTCCTCTTGGTATTTGTCCTAATTTTTCCATTGCTTGTGCAGCAGCTATTTCTACATCTAGCCAAATTTTGTATTTGTTATCTTCGGACCAAATGTCAGTAAGTTCTTTTCGAGAATATCTTTTAATCATTAATTATTATATGGGGGCTTTGAATAACCTTTAACAGATTCTGTAAAGATTTCATAACCATTTTCTGTTATACCAACAGTATGTTCAAATTGCGCTGATAAAGATTTATCTTTAGTCACAGCAGTCCAACCATCATTAAGTGTCTTCACATTAAATTTACCAGCGTTAATCATTGGCTCAATTGTAAAAGTCATTCCAGTTTTCACAGGCATTCCTGTATTCTTATTACCATAGTGCAATATATTTGGTGACTCATGAAATGTTGTGCCTATACCATGACCGCAAAAATCTCTTACAACAGAAAAGCCTTTTTCTTCAACATGTGATTGAATTGCATGCCCTATATCACCAAGCTTGATACCTGGTTTTAATATTTTAATTGCACTCATCATAGAGTCGTATGTGGCGTTGATTAGATTATTTAATTTAACTGATGGTTTTCCAATACAAAACATTCTGCTGGTATCACCGTAATGATCATTTATAATTGCTGTCACATCGACATTGACAGCATCCCCTTCTTCTAAAATCCTATCTTCAGATGGAACACCATGACAAACAACATGATTTAATGACGTGCAAAGGGATTTTTTAAAACCCCTATAGTAAAGAGGAGCAGAATAACCTCCATTATCTCTTATGAACTCATAACCAAGTTTATCAATGTGAGCTGTGCTAATACCTGCTTTGATATTGTCAGTCAACATATCGAGTGTGCTGGAAGCAAGCTTTCCTGCAATCCTCATTTTTTCAAATTTTTCTGAATAATCACTCATCAATAATTTTTAGTTTTTTTTCAATTATAATTTTCTTTTTATCTATCTTGCATCTATAAGCTAGAAAATTTACACCAGCCTTTTTAGCAATAAGATAGTTTTCGTAATATTTATTATCAATATCTTTAGCAACTTTAAAATTTTCCATATTTTGGATCTGTACCAAAAAAATTAAGTATGCTTTATAACCTTTTTTTATGGCATCAATAAGGGTAAGTAAATGCTTTGAACCTCTATCGGTGACAGCATCTGGAAATTCTGCTGTTTTTTTATCTCTAAAAAGAGTTACATTTTTTACCTCAATAAAGCTTTTTTTTCTTTTTTTTTCTAATAAAAAATCAAATCTTGTTTCTTTATTAAAAAAAACCTCTGCTTTAATACTATCTTGATCTTTTAATTCTTTGATTAAATTATTCCTTAAGGCGTGATTTACTATTTTATTAGCCATATGAGTGTTCACACCAACCAAGTTTCGATGTGCCTTTATTATTTCCAAGCTATATTTTAACTTTCGTTTAGGGTCATCATGTTTTAGAAGATAAACATCATTGTCTTCATCTAACAGACCTTTCATTGAACCTGTATTAGGACAATGAGCTGTGACCGTTTCATTATTTAATTTTACATCTACAAAAAAACGCTTATATCTTTTGATTAATTTGCCTTTTAATAAAGACTTGGTAAATTCCATTTTCAAATTATACATATAAAATGACAAAAAACATAAAAGTTAATGCAGCAATATTAATTATAGGAAATGAGATTCTTTCCGGAAGAACAAAAGATACCAATACAAGTACACTTGCAACTTGGTTAAACTCAATTGGTGTTAAAGTTGCTGAAGTTAGAGTAATTCCTGATGTTGAAAAAAAAATTGTTGATACTCTAAATCTTTTAAGAAAAGAAAATGATTATGTTTTTACCTCTGGCGGTATTGGACCTACCCATGACGATATTACGGCAGAGTCAGTTTCTAAAGCTTTTGGATTGAAATATGAAATAAACAAAGAGGCCTTTAAGATATTAGAGGCTTATTATCAACCCGGTGAATTTAATGAGGGAAGACAAAAAATGGTTTGGATGCCAGAAAATGCAAAATTAATTCTTAATCCAACAAGTGGTGCACCAGGATTTAATGTTGAAAATGTATTTTGTTTACCAGGAGTGCCGTCAATTTTAAAATCGATGTTAGGTGGTTTAAAAAATAGAATTGTTGGTGGTGAACCTATATTAAGTCATACAATAAGTCTTAAAACTGTTGAGAGTGAAATTGCAAATTCCATTACTCAAATTCAAGATCAAAATAAAGAAGTTGAAATAGGAAGCTATCCTTTTTTTCATGCAGGTAAGCTTGGTGTTTCTATTGTTATTAGATCTGAAGATCAATCAAAAATTGATAATTGTAATTCTCAAATCTTAGAATTCGTTAAAGAAAAGAAAATAGAAGTTGTAGATCGATAATGCTATATTTTGCATATGGTAGTAATTTGCATCATTTTCAAATGAAAAGAAGATGTAAGGACAGTATTTTTATAAAAAAAATTAATTTAAAAAATTTTAAACTTACATTTAGAAGTAAATATCGTGCTGCTGATATAGAGTTTAAAAAAAACTCAATAGTGCCAGGAGGTTTGTACGAGATTTCAAAAAGTGATGAAAAAAAATTAGATGTATATGAAGATTTTCCTGTTTTATATAAGAAATATTATTTTTTTTATTATGGTAAAAAAGTTATGACTTATACAATGGTAAAAAAAACTCCATTTAGATTTCCAACAGAACGTTATTTAAATATTGTTAAACAAGGTTATAAAGATTGTGATTTAGATAACAAATATTTACAAAAAGCATTGTTAAGTTGATTAAATTAAATAAGAAATCAAAAAAACTTATTCTTCTACAAAGAAACGAACTTCTTTCCAAAAAACAAAAAATATTACGCAAACGGTTTGGACGTTTCTTATTTACGAATTTTTTTGTGCATTTTTTTCAAAATCAAAATCTAGATGAATCTGTGCAAAATTTATTTGAAAAAGAATATGAGATAATAAAAAATTTTTTACCATCAAATGCCTCAAACATCTTAGATATCGGTTGTGGTTTAGCGATTTTGGATATTTTTTTGGCCCAAAAATATGAAAAACCAAATTTTTTCTTAATTGATAAGAATAAAGTTGATCTTAAAATAAAATATGGATTTTCAAAAAACTATGAAAGCTACAACAATCTTAATGAAACTAAAAAAGTTCTTCTTGCAAATAATATACTTGATGAACAAATTTTTATTAAAAATGCTGAAGAAAAAATCAATATTGATAAAAAAATAGATCTAGTCTTATCTATAAAATCAATGGCTTTTCATTATCCATTAGAAAATTATCTAGATTTATTAAGAAGGGTGTGTACCCAAAATACTGAGTTTATTTTTGATATTTCAACTGAGCGATATCAATTAGATAGTTTATCAGAATATTTTGAAAAAATTGATGTAATCTATGAGGAAGATAGTCAACACCCGCTCAAAAGAGTTCATTGTAAAAACTTTAAACTTTAATTTGATATTCATTTATTACTTAGCCAAATAGTTTCAAAAGGCCCCAATACTAATTGTTTATCAAATTTACTTTGTAGTTTAATTAAATTTTTCCAGCGAAGATAAGTTTTATTTAACGTGATATTTTGTATTTTTGATGACAGATTTGTAATACAAATTATAGATTGTTTTTTATCTAAACTTATTCTTTTAAACGCAAAAATTTTTGAGCCAAAATTTAAATTATATCTTGCACCGTTAGGATGAAATGCTTTTTGTTTTCTTCTTATATTTAATAAATGAGTAATATTTTGATAAAAATTACTTTGTTTTGACTCTTTATTTTTAAGTTTATTTAAAATATTTTGTATATTCCATTTATATCTATTAACATCTCTGTTATTGCCAGTAATTACAAATTTTGCTTCATCATTAGAAGTACCGAACAATGAATTAAAGTAAATTGCTGGAACCCCTTCAAAAGCAATCATGATCGCGTGTGCTGAAATATATCTTTCTAATAAGAATTTACCTTTTTTATCATAATCACTTTTTTTAAGGGCATCAAAAATTGTGATGTTAGCCTCATAAACTTTTTTTGATTTCTTATCAATTTTTCTAAAAGAGAATTTAGAGCCATTTTTTTTGAGTCGCTTGAGAAATTTTTTAAGTGTGTTGTTATTTAAAATTCCTTCGGTAGGTCTTATACCAATACCATCATGTGATGCTATAAAGTTAAGATAACAATTGTCATTTGTTAATTTGGGTAAATTCTTGCTCCATTTTACCAAGTAAGAACTATCTTCAAATAAAAATGCATGTATAAGTAACGGAGGTAGTGAAAAATTGTAAATCCAATTTGCTTCATCATTTTTACCTAAATAACTCAGATTTTCTTTTTCGGGTAAATTTGTTTCAGTCACTATTAAAGTTTTAACTTTTAAATTATTACAAATAATTCTTAGAAGCTTAACTATTTCGTGTGTTTGTTTGAGATTAATACACTTGGTACCACTTTGTTTCCAAAGATAAGCGATCGCATCTAATCTAAAAATTGTAATACCATGATTAATGAGGTTAATCATAATTTTAATAAATCTTAATAGAACATTAGGATTATAAAAATTTAGATCAATTTGATCGGGACTAAAAGTTCTCCACAGAAAGTCCTTTTTATTAAAGAAATCAATTTTCTTGAGTAATTTATGATCTCGAGGCCTTACTACTTTTGAGGTATTAAATTTAGAGCCCACTGTTAAAAAATAATTTTTTCCTGGTCTTTTTTCTTTCAAAAAATTCTTAAACCAAAGACCTCGAGCTGATGAATGATTAATTACTATATCAGCCATGATATCGCATTTTTTAGAAATATTTTTTAAATCTGACCAAGTACCAATTTTGTTATCAACTTTATAATGATCTTTAACTGCAAATCCGCTGTCACTGCTAGATGGGTAGAATGGTAAAAAATGAATAGTATTAAAATATTTTTTTAACTTTTTTTGATAAAAGTTTTGAAAATTTTTAATAAGATATTTTTGATTATTAGATTGTAAACTATCACCATAGCAAATCACCATAGATGTTTTTTCAGAAATTATTTTATTTTTTTTGGAGTTTTGATTATTAAATTTTCTTATGATTTGGATTATCTCTTTATTTATCAAATCAATTTCTGATTTTAAAGAAGTAGGCTGGTAAATATTTTTTAGTTTAGATCTTATTTTTTTTTGGGTTATTTGAGATAACATCAAGTGTATTTTTTATTATCTTCATTTACTACTTTTTCTAACCTTCCAAGAAAATCTGGTATAGCACTTTTTACTCTGCTCCATGTAGGTATAAAAGGTGTATCCATTGGGTTTAATATAAAAGCTTCTCCAGCTTTCATAATATTTATTGCGAATAACTCTACAGCTTTTTCTTCAGTATGTGAATCAAATTTAAGTCCATTCATATATGCATCACTTCTATAAATATCAATTAAATCAAGTGCTGATCTGTAATATGTGGCTTTCAATGATCTAAATTTTTCTCTACTGAAGGTATTACCTTGAGTAGCTAGTTTTTTTATAAAAGTTTTAATAATATCGATAGACATTCTAGATAATCCTTTTGTTTCATCATCAATTGAAAGAACCTGATGTTTGTGGTCGTAAGTATCAGCTAGATCAACCTGACAAATATTTTGTGGTGAAAAACTTCTTTGCATTTCTGATAAAATACCAACTTCAATACCCCAATCTGAAGATATTCTTAGCTCTGGTAAAACATTTCTTCTAAAAGAAAATTCACCCGCTAAAGGATATTTAAAAGATTTCATGAACTCTAGATAATCACTGTTACCAATTGTTTTTTCTAGCGCAGTTAAAAATGGAAAAACAAGTAACCTAGCTACTCTGCCGTTCATTTTGTCATTAGCCACTCTTGGATAGTATCCTTTACAAAATTCAAAGTTAAAAAGTGGATTAACTACAGGATAAAAAAGTTTTGCAAGCATTCTTCTGTCGTAAGTTTTAATATCACAATCATGTAAGGCAACTGAACGAGCACTATCTCGTGCAATACACATACCAATGCAATACCAGACATTTCTTCCTTTACCAAGTTCACTTGGTGCAAGATTATTTTTTTGGAGTTCTTGATCAAGTTTTTTTAACTTTGGACCATCGTTCCAAAGAATTGAAAAAGGAGTTTTTAATTTTTTAAAAAATTTCCAAGCTTTTTTGGCTTGTGTTTCATTAGCTTTATCTAATCCAATAATTATGTGATCTAGATATTTAGTTTTACTAATCTCTTCAACTATTTTAGGTAGAGCTGTACCCTCTAATTCAGAATAAAGACACGGTAAAATTAATTCCATTTTTCTCTGTTCAGAAAATTTTAATAATTCACTTTCAATAACTGAAGTAGACTTTGTGCCAAAGTCATGCAAGGTGGAGATTACTCCATTTTGTGAAAAATCACTCATGCGGTTTTTTAGTCTTTAAAGCCTAATTTAACTAGGGCTATTTTAATCACATCAGCCCAGCCCTCAGGTGATGGCTTGTTTGAAAATACAAGATTTTCAATATTAATTTGATCTAACGTAAACTGATCATTAAATACTAAACAAGGAATATCACAGTTTCTTAGCATTTCTAAATCATTGAAATTGTCACCAACTGCTATTGTTTTAATTTTATCCTCAGTTTTTTTTAAAATTTTTATAACTCTATTCATCGATTTTACTTTGTTAATATTATCACAAAGATTAGATACACGCCCGCCTTCCTGAAGAGATAAAGAATTTGAATTTAATATTTTTAATAATCTATTTTTTTCATTTTTGTCCCCATTAAATAAAAAAGGTAAAGTATATTTTCTATTTAAAGCATCTTTAAGCTTCTCATCTTTTTGCCCCAATATATTTTCTTTTTCTTTTTTACTCATTTTTGAAATTTGTAAACATTTCTCCTTTAATTTTTCAGGAACTTTATTTTCAAAAATCTTCAATAATTCCTCTTTCTCTCTACTGAGAACAAGTTTATCTGGAAAGTTAGACGTGATTAAATTTAATCCATGAATAGATGATCCATTTTCTGAGATATAAGGTAGATTTACTCCAAGCTCTTCATTGAATTTTTCAATTTCTTTCTCTGTTTTGCTAGAATTTGGAATAATAATTACACCTTTATTTATAAGACTTTTTATATAATCTTTGATTGTATCGAATTTAAAGGTATCTCTATGTAAAAGAGAACCATCTAAATCAGTAAAAATTACGATTGTAAATTTTTTATCCATTATCTAAATTACTACAAAATATTAAAAAATTAAAAGATTATGAAAAAAATATTTGCAATTCTATTTATTATATTTTTGATACCAAATCATCTATTAGCTAAAGATCCTAAAAGCTCTCATCCTACTTTTACTAAATGGTTATTGGATAATGGATATAATCAATATGTAGATACTGATGCAAAAGGGGTTCCAAGACATAATTTAAAACTAAAAGTAAGTGAAAGGTTATGGAAGATTCCTTATAAAAAAAATCCTAATCGCGATACATTAATTTATTATTTTTATAGATATAATTTTAGTCATTTAACTGGCGATCCTAATACATACTCATGGAAACCAATCGAAATTAAACCTGCTAATGAACCTTATCAATTCGAATTTGATCGCCAAGAAGATAAATTTGTAAAAAAACAAGTTAAAGCGAAAGGTATTTTAAGCTACTTATACTTCCAAGACGGAAAGATATTGATAGATGAAATTTCTCCTAAAGAAAAACTAGGAGAATTTGTAAATGATGAAACAAGGTTAATTTCAATGTCGATGGGTAAATCTGTGATGTCCTATATTTTAGGTCATGCAATATGTGAAGGTTATATAGATAATATTGATAGCACAATTGATGATTGGCCTGTTTTAGAAACTTCACTTTATAATAACCAAAAATTAATTGATATGTTAAATATGGCTCCTGGTGACCAAAAAGTTATTTACGAGTGGGGAGATGGTGCTGGCATAAAAGCAGACAATGATTACGATTATCAAGTAAATAATATTTACACCACAATAGGTTTCTATTTTCAAAATACTGAAAAATCAAAAAGCGTTTATAACTACAATGGTTTAATTACTATGATTCTTCATAATTACATAAGACATAAAACTGGTGATAATTATAAAGTATTTTTAAACAAAATTTTTCAAAATAAAGTTAAAAACAAACACAACGTACAATTTGTTGAAATGAACAGTGGTTCTGAGGAATGGGGAATTGGTCATTCTATGGTCCGGTTAACTAGACATGATTGGCTTAGACTTGCAAAAGCTATGATGGATGATTACCAAAATAATACATGTGTTGGTAAATATTTAAGAGAAATTCATGAAAGAAGAATACCGAAAAATATGCATGGTAAAATGCAAGCAGGTGGTAATAAAAAATACGTTGAACCAGAATTTAACCGTACAAAGTCATATGGTGGTCAATTCCATTTTGATTACCCTGGATTAAAAAATAGAACAGTATTTGGCTTAGCTGGTAGGGGAGGAAATGCAATTCTAATAGATGTCGAAAATTCAAGAATAGTTGTAATTAATTCAATTCATTATAATGACGGAAAATATAAATATAATGTTAAAAAACTTTTAATAGATCCAATAAAAAACGGTAGATAAAATTCAATTGAAAATTAACTTATGATTGAACAAGTTAGTATTTATTTAACAGCAATGATTCTTGGGATAATGTTATTTTTCTCGTTTGTGATTGCTCCAGTAGTATTTACTACTTTAGATGAAGATAATGCTCGAAAGTTTATTAGAAGAATATTTCCTTTTTATTATAATGTGAATTTAACGATTAGTTTCGTTATCCTACTAATCTTTTTATTTTTAAGTAAATTAGGCGTTGATTTTTATCTAATCTTATTGATCACAATCCTATTCGCTACATCAAACTATTTATTAATGCCATTAATTAATAGATATAGGGACGAAAAACAGGATAAGAAATTTAAATATTCACACTTTATATCTGTAGTAATTAATTTTGTTCAAATGATTTGTTTGGTATTTCTTTTAATTTAAAAGTTTTTTTTCTTTTTTACTTTTAACTTCGTTTTTTTGATCACAGTATTTTTTAAAAACATAAGCCGTTGATACCCCACCAATTAGTATTAATTTTAATATCTTTAATTTAATAAGTGTTTTTATCATGATTTAATATCAAACCTTTCTAATAAAAATTGGATTACTAAATTGTAGAGAAATACAAAACAAAAAATATAAAATAAAAAAATTACTTCTTTAGAATTAAAGAGGTATCCAGTTGCGGTTAAAAGCACGAAAAATAGGCTAATTGATAAAGCAAGCTTTGCCTGTGATTTTTTTTTTAAGTGAGATTTAACAATATTGCTTTTCATTAGATAATAATAACTATTAAAGATATATATTCATCATGAATTTTGTCCTACCTAGACATTTCAACTGTAATGTTTTAAATTTTAACACTCATTTTTCTAATTTTTATTAGGTATTGATGATTAATTGTTGTGAAAAATATTTATAAAATTCATTTCATCATATTTTTTTTAGCTTTATTTTTTTCCAAAGCTATAGCGGAGCCAACCTTTGTGCAAAGCAAATCAATCGAGGCATCCACTTATTTTGGATTAACGTTCAATAATGATGGAACAAAAATGTATACTTTAAGAAGTGAATTAAAAGTCGATGCAGTTATCGAACATACATTAACTACCGCATATGATATTTCAACGGCAACCGTAAATAATACTAAAGTAGTACATGTAAGTGGAGGTGACGCCTCTCATGTACCAACACAAGTAGTGTTCAATAACGATGGAACAAAAATGTTTATTGTTAACCATGGTGGTAGAAGGTCAGTAGATTACTGGTCACTAACCACTGCATTTGATGTTTCAACTGCTTCATTTGATGGCTTTTATAGTCTCGTTGGTAAAGAACAAAGAGCTAATTCAATTGCATTTAATAATGATGGGACCAGAATGTTTATTGCTGGAGTAGGAAATGATTTACAAGTGCGTGTTCATGAATTTTCACTAGATACAGCATTTGATCTTAGCTCAGGAGTTACCCAACTTAATACTGAAGACCTAATTTCTTTTCAAAATCACATAGATGGAGTTACTTTTAATTACGATGGTACTAAAATGTATACCATTACATTAATGAATTCCGAAGTTCCATCTTTAGCACTAGATTTGATGAATCAGTTTAAATTAACTACACCTTATGATGTTTCTACTTTATCACTTGAAGGCACTTATACTGTAAGTTCTGTTAGTGGAGATTCAAGAGAAGTTGTGTTTAGTAATGATGGAAGTAAAATGTTTATCATTGATGATGATAATGATAAAGTTCATGAATTTAACCTAAGTTGTGATTGGAGTGTAATTGATGGTGCTTGTGATGATCCAATAACTACTTCTGATGAGGGTAAAGATATTTTAAGCTCAATCGAGTCTCAAACTGCAACAGCAAAGCAAATTGCTATCCAAGCAAGTACTCCAGTCCTTAACCGTATGTATTGGTTAAGAAGACATAGAACCAATGATCAATTAAGTAACCAAAATATAAGATTAAACTTTTCTAATTCAATGGTGGCATCGCTTTCTAACATTATTCCTATATCAAATAAAACAAATGAAGTTCTAGACAAATTATCAGATCATTGGTCATTTTGGAGTGAGGGTAGTGTAAGTATTGGTAGAACTGGAGATACATCTACTTCATCATCTAAAAAAATTAATACCAAAGGTTTTACACTTGGCATGGATAAAAAGATAAGCAAAAATAGATTATACGGTTATGCTCTTAGATTTGGTAATGACGAAGTCGATGTCGGCACATCTGGAACTAATTTAGACACTGAGTCTTTTAGTTTATCTGTTTATGGAACTTTTCCACATGATGATAAAAAATTTACCGAAGGTATCATTGGAGTGAGCACTTTAAAGACTGATCATGTTAGAAAAGGGGGGGGAAGTACCAGATCAGGAAAGAGAAATGGTGCACAAATATTTGGCTCACTTAACTACTTAACAAAATATAAAAAAGAAGATTTGAATATTATTCCTAATTTAAGAATTGATTTAAGCTATACAGAATTGTCCGAATATAGAGAAAAAGGCCCTGCAGCTTTAGTTTACAAAGCTCAAACAATTGAAACTGGAATGATATCTGCTGGCTTTACCATCAGTGACATTTTAAATTTTAATACTTTTACTTTTAAACCAAATGGTGGATTAGAGCTTGGAGTAGATTTTAGTCCGTCTTCAGATGCTACTTATCGTTACCTATCGGAAACTACAGAATATACAAAATCAATTGATCAAGACTCAAAAAACTTAATAGCAAATATTGGATTTGATTTAGTAACCGATAATGGTTTTTCTATAATGACTATTTATGAGAGAAATCAAAGTGACAATGCTCATAGTGATACTTTATATTTGGGATTTGGTTATATACCAACAGACAATATTGAATATGCTATGACTTTAGATAATGACAAAGCATCATTGAGTTATGAGAAAGATTTAAATAGTTTCGATATCAGAATGAGTTCGAATTATAGCTTAATGAGTCAAATACCTGAATATGGTGCAAACCTAGAAATTGTAAGTACATTTTAACAAACTAGGATCTAGATTGGATAAGATAAAAAAATTTACTTATTACTCTTGTTCAATTATAAATATTGGCATAAATACTCATGAAATTCATTAATGCCCTCGTGGTGAAATTGGTAGACACAAAGGACTTAAAATCCTTGCCGCTTGCGGAGTGCCAGTTCGAGTCTGGCCGAGGGCACCATTAAAATGAGTAAGATCCAAATTATTTCTGACAAGAATAACAGATCATCAAATATAAAAAGATCATTAGTAAAAATATTAAAAAGAAATGAAATAAAGAGATCTAATCTAATAATTGTTATTGGTGGTGATGGTTTTATGCTTCAAACTTTAAAAAAGAATAGAAATTCAAAAAAATCTTTTTATGGAATAAATTCAGGAAACTATGGTTTCTTGATGAACAAATATTCATCAAAAAATTTAATCAAAAATTTGTCAAAAGCTAAAATGATTTCTATTTCGCCACTAGAAATGACTGTTAGCAATAAAAGTAATCTAAGTAAAAAACATATAGCCATTAATGAAGTGTCAATCTTAAGACAAAGCCGTCAAGCAGCGTCGCTATCAATAGATTATGGATCAAAAAAACTAATTAAAAATTTAGTTTCTGATGGTGTTTTAGTTTCTACACCAGCTGGCAGTACAGCTTATAATCTATCAGTGCATGGACCTATTTTGGGTCTCAATTCAAAAAAGCTGTCAATTTCACCAATCAGTGCTTTTAGACCACGAAGATGGAAAGGCAAAATAGTAAGTGATAGATCTAAAATAACTATTAAAAATCTTAATGCTAAAAAAAGACCTATTAGTGCAGTAGCTGATAATATTGAAGTAAGAAATGCAAAAAAAATAATAATTAAAACAAATAAGAATATTAAATTTAATCTTTTATATGACAAAAATAGAAGTTTACAAAAGAAAATTAAAATAGAACAAATAAGAAGAGAAACATCTTGAAATAAAATAGACCACTGTAGTGAAATTTAAATGAAAAAAACTTTTTTATTCATTGTGTTTTTTTTGACTCTAATGAGTTCTTACTCATTTGCTAATTTACAATTTAAACAATCTAAAGATATTTCTGAGGACACTAGTCGTTTAAGAGGAATTTTTATTAAACCTGATGGAACGCGACTATATGTTACCGAAGATAGAGATCCTGGCGCACAAAATGTGATTGAGTATACCTTAACAACACCTTTCGACGTAACAACTGCAAGTAACCCAAAAAAAACACTTTTAGCAGTTACTGAAGGTGGTCTTGTATCAGTTATAGACAATCCTCATGCAATTGAGTTTAAGCCTGATGGGACAGAGATGTATATTATTCGAAGTGATAGTAGTACTAGAGTTTCAATCGAACAATTTACACTTTCTACACCCTGGGATACGACAACTATATCTTGGACTACTTTTAAAAATATAAGGACAGGATGCTTTGATAGTGTTCAGCAAAGAGGTTTAGATTTTAAACCCGATGGAACCCGAGTGTTTGTTGCTAGTCAAGGAAATAAAAAAGTTGGGCAATATGATTTAACTACCCCTTGGGATATTTCGACAGCAACTAATCAAGTATGTTCAAGTTTTGATGAAGAACAGGTTAGAAATATACAATTAAGTGCAGATGGAAATACTTTATATCTTGGAGGAAATGAAGATGATGATATTAAAAGATATTCGTTGGCCGCACCTTACGATATTACATCAATTACTCTTCAAGCAACAACCTTTTCAGTAAGTTCTCAAACAGGGACTATGAGAGGATTTCATTTTTCATCAAATTTCACAAAACTATATGTTACGGGAGATACGTTGGATACAATTTATGAATATGATGTGGACTGTGCTGGAACTATAAGTTGTGTTGATGCATCAACTAACGATGATGTAAAAGCTATTATTGAAGCAAATGTTGAGTCAGCTAAACGTATTATAAAAAATAATACACTTCCCGTTTTTCATAGAACTGAATGGTTAAGGAGACATAAAAATAAGGACGACCTCTCAAATTTGAACGCTGAAATTGATTTTACAAATCAAAAAGTTGCAAGATTAGTAAGTGCTCTTAATACTCTTAAAAAAGAAAAAGATAGAACTTATAGTAGTGATGATTGGTTCGGATGGAGTGAGGGGCGACTAAGTTTAGGTAAAAAGAGTGCTAAAAGCGGATCCTCAAGAGATATTCAAAGTTATGGTATTTCATTAGGCGCAGATAAAATAAAAAAAGATGACAGAGATACGATGTATGGTTATGTTTTTCAGTATGGAAATGACAATGTTGATATTGGTGGGGAAGGTACAAAACTAAACACAGATACTTATAGTTTAGCACTATATGGAACTAAAATTAGGGATAATGAAATTTTTACAGATGGTGTAGTTGGTTTAAGCTTATTACACGTTGATCATAAAAGAGTAATAAATGGAAATACTTTAAAAGGTAATAGGGAGGGACAACAGATTTATGGGTCAATTAATTTTGGCAAACGATTACATGATGAAAAATTTAATTATAATCCAGGGATAAAAATTGATCTAGGATACACACAATTAAAAGCTTTTAGAGAAAAAACAACGCTAGGAAATAGTTTATCTGATGCATTGATTTATAAAGATCAAAACATTAAATCTGCCCTAGCCACAATTGGAGTACTTTTTGATACTACAAATCAACAAGATGAAAAAACAACTAATCATCATGGAAGATTAGAATATGTAGGAGATTTAAGTCCTTCATCAAATGCAGAATTTTATTATATAAATGATTCAAGTACATTCTATGACTATAGAACGAATAATAAATCTAAGCACAATTACAGGATTGGTTATGGTTTTGATGTAACCTCAATTACAGGCTGGTCAGTAGTTACAAATTTTGAAAGATATGGTGCTAGTGGTAAAGGATATTATAATGAGTTTTATTTACTATTTGGATATGTTCCAATTGATGACATGAAACTATCATTTGAAATTGATAACTCAAATATAACAAATTTAGAATTTACAAATAAAATAAACAATTATGATTTAAAAGTAAACTCAACTTATAATCTATTTAGTGATATTCCCGATTACAATACAAACGTAACTATTAGTAATAATTTTTAGTAAAGTAGAGTGGTGCCCCCGCACGGATTCGAACCGCGGACCTATTGATTACAAATCAATTGCTCTACCAGCTGAGCTACAAGGGCATGCGCAATAACTATTAAGTATTTGTTAATTAATCAACTATTTTTTTAAGATAACTTAAGTGATGAAACACTATTGCAGCACTATTTGATATATTTAAGCTTTCTATCTTATTATCAATATCTATTTTTACTAAAAAATCTGCATATTTAGATGTATGTTTATGCATACCAAAACCTTCAGACCCGAATAAAAGAATATTATTTCCTTTCCATTTTATATTTGTAAAATCTTTATTACTGCTACTATCAAAGCCATAAACCCAAAAATTTTTATCTTTAAGATTTTTCAAGGTAGAATTTATATTTGATACTTCAAAAATATTCATATACTCAATTGCTCCACTTGAGGCCTTGTACATTAATTTACTTTCACTTGGAAAATGTCTTTCTTTAATAATGATTCCATCTATATCAAAAGATGTAGCACTTCTAATTACAGCACCAATATTTCTAGGATCTGTTACTCCATCTAAACAAACTAAAGTGATATTATTTTTATTTTTTATAAATTCTTTAAGGATTGGTTTTTCCAAATGTTCTATCTCAGCTACATAACCTTGATGAAGTAAATTTTCTTTAGTGCTGTATTTATCTAATTCTTTTTTAGTTTTAAAATAAACCTTTACGTCATTTAGAAGGTTTTTGTTTGGACTATGTCTGTGAATATTTTTTTTACTTTCCTCTGTTAAAAAAATCCTCAAAACCTTTCTTTTAGGGTTTCTAAGAGCCTCTATAACAGCATGCTGCCCAACAATAAAAAATGATGATTTATTCATAAATTTAACCAGGTTTTACACGTTTTTTTGATTATTTTCTTGTTAAATCACGTGTTGCATTTGGACAAATAAAATATATAAAACGCATGTTGTTTGAAGCTTTATTGAACAAGGGGACACTTCCCCAAAAGGAGGGGTTCCAGAGCGGTCAAATGGGGCGGGCTGTAAACCCGTTGACTTCGGTCTTCGAAAGTTCGAATCTTTCCCCCTCCACCATTTAATAAAGTTTTAAGTAAACTGGAGTGAAACTCTTGGGGTTGTGCGGGTGTAGTTCAATGGTAGAACGCTAGCCTTCCAAGCTGGATGTAAGGGTTCGATTCCCTTTACCCGCTCCAAGAAAAAATTGAACAAAAAATAAATATGAGGAAATAAGTAATGTCAAAAGAAAAATTTGTAAGAAATAAACCGCATTGTAACATTGGTACAATTGGTCATGTGGACCACGGTAAAACAACTTTAACAGCTGCTATCACAAAAGTTTTATCTGAAACTGGTGGTGCACAGGCAGTAGCGTATGATCAGATTGATAAAGCTCCAGAGGAAAAAGAGAGAGGGATTACAATTTCAACTGCTCACGTTGAATATGAAACAGAGAAAAGACACTATGCACACGTTGACTGTCCTGGTCACGCTGACTATGTAAAAAATATGATTACTGGTGCTGCTCAAATGGATGGTGCCATTTTAGTAGTTAATGCAGCTGATGGTCCTATGCCACAAACTAGAGAGCATATTCTATTAGCAAGACAAGTTGGTGTTCCAGCAATTTGTGTATACTTGAATAAAGTGGATCAAGTTGACGATAAAGAAATGATCGATTTAGTTGAAGAGGAAATTAAAGAATTGCTTACTTCTTATAAATTTCCTGGAGACAAAACTCCAATTGCAAAAGGTTCAGCACTTGCAGCAGTTGAGGGTAGAGATGATGAGATTGGTAAAAATTCAATCTTAGAATTGATGAAAAATGTTGATGAATTTATTCCACAACCTGACAGACCTAAAGACAAAGATTTCTTGATGCCAGTTGAGGATGTTTTTTCAATTTCAGGAAGAGGAACAGTTGCAACTGGAAGAGTAGAGTCGGGTGTTCTTAAAACTGGTGATGAATTAGAAATAGTTGGAATTAGAGAAACAAAAAAATCAGTATGTACTGGTGTAGAAATGTTTAGAAAACTATTAGATTCAGGTGAGGCAGGTGATAATGTTGGAGTTCTTTTAAGAGGTGTTGAAAGAACAGATATTGAGAGAGGTCAAGTTTTGTGTAAACCAGGATCAGTTACTCCACATACTAAATTTGAAGCTCAAGCCTATGTTCTTAAAAAAGAAGAGGGTGGAAGACATACTCCATTTTTTACTAAATATAGACCACAGTTTTATTTTAGAACTACAGATGTAACAGGTGAAGTTGAATTACCAGCTGGAACAGAAATGGTTATGCCTGGTGACGATGCCAAATTTACAGTTAAATTAATTACACCAATTGCGATGTCAGAAAAATTAAATTTTGCGATACGTGAAGGTGGAAGAACAGTTGGAGCTGGAGTCGTAACGAAAATTATAGAGTAAACTCTATATAGGAGTGTAGCTCAATTGGTAGAGCGCCGGTCTCCAAAACCGGAGGCTGAGGGTTCGAGTCCCTCCGCTCCTGCCATATATAAAAAAATTATGAGAAACCCGATTAAATTTATACAAGAAGTAAAACAAGAGGCATTTAAAGTTACTTGGCCAACTGGCAAAGAAACCTTGCAAGGAGCCTTAATGGTTTTTGCAATGGCGGTAGTGATGTCACTTTTTTTTCTATTGTTAGATCAACTTTTGAAATTTTTTTTGGATATACTTCTTAAAGTGAGCATATAATGAAAAACTGGTATATTGTTCAATCGCACTCGAGTTTTGAAAATAAAGTAGCTGGTCTTATAAAAGAAGAGGCTGATAAAGCAAAAATAGCTGATAAATTTGATGAAATAATTGTTCCAACTCATGATGTTACAGAAGTCAAAAGAGGAAAAAGAATACAAAGAAAAAAAAAATATTTTCCAGGATATGTTTTAATTAAAAGTGAGATGGATAACAGTATTTACCACATGATAAAGAACATTAAAAGAGTAAGTGGTTTTTTAGGTACTAAAGGAATGCCAGTACCTGTTTCCGACAAAGAAATTGAAAAGATTTTAGGACAAATAAAAGATGGTGTAGCGCAACCAAAGTCTGGTATAGAATATACTGTTGGTGAAAAAGTTCAGGTTGTTGATGGTCCTTTCGCATCATTTAGTGGAATGGTTGAAGAAATTGACGAAGAGAAATCTAAGTTAAAAGTTTCAGTATCTATTTTTGGTAGACCTACTCCTGTTGAATTAGAATATAACCAAGTGGAAAAAATTAGTTAATGGCAGCAAAAAAAGAAATAAGTGGATTTATAAAATTACAAATAAAAGGAGGTCAAGCAAACCCAGCTCCCCCTGTAGGACCTGCTTTAGGTCAAAGAGGAGTAAATATTATGGAGTTTTGTAAAGCTTTTAATGATAAAACTAAATCATTAGCAGGGAAACCTGTTCCTGTGGAAATTACGGTTTATAAAGATAAAAAATTTGATTTCAAGATTAAATCACCACCAGCATCTTTTTTCATAAGAGAAGCAGCTAAATTAAAAAGTGGTTCAAAAGAACCAGGTAGAAATATAGTAGCATCTATTACCAAAAAACAAGCAGAGGAAATCGCTAAACAAAAGATGAATGATTTAAATGCTATAGATTTAGAACAGGCAGTAAAAATTATTGCGGGCTCAGCGAGATCTATGGGTATTGAGGTTAAAGATTAATAATGTCCAAAAGATTTAAAAAATTACCAGAAAAAACATCTGAATTACCTGCTGAGGGAATTGAAAAATTAATTCCTATAATTAAAAAAAATTGCACAACAAAATTTGATGAGTCGGTTGATTTAAGTTTTCAAATTAATAATAAACAAAAGAAAAATGAGATTAATATAAGAACTGTAGTAAATCTTCCTGGTGGTTCAGGAAAAAAAGTTAAAGTTGCAGTAGTTTGTGAGGACTCAAAATCCGCTGACGCAAAGTCAGCTGGTGCAGATATTGTTGGGAGTGATGATTTTATTGAAAAGATTAAAAATGGAGAAATTAATTTTGAAAAATTGATTTGCACACCTTCTATGATGATTAAATTATCTAAATTAGGAAAAGTGCTTGGTCCAAAGGGCTTGATGCCTAACCCAAAACTAGGTTCAGTAACTGAGGATTTAAAGACAGCAATAACAGATGCGAAATCTGGTCAAGCAGAAATAAGAAATGATAAAGATGGAAATATTGGTGTAAGTATCGGTAAAAAATCTTTTGCTGATGATAAACTAATTAAGAATTATAATGCAATAATTGAAACTCTTGAGAAAGAAAAGTCTAACAATACTGTAAAAGGTGAATTAGTTAAGTCAGCCTTTGTAACCTCAACAATGGGTGTTTCGTATAAATTAAAAATAGGAAAAAGTATTTAAATTTTTATGATGAACAAAGAACAAAAAAAAAATTATATAACAGAAATGACTGCACAATTTGAAAATAGTAAAGCAGTTATGGTAACTCATTATCAAGGTTTAACGATGCCTCAACTTGATGAATTAAGATCAAAAATGAGGGAGCATGGAATAGTTTTCAAAATTACAAAAAATAGAATTACAAAATTAGCTCTAGAAAAAACCAAATGTAAAGATTTATCAAAATTATTTACAGGACCCACAGCAGTAGCATTTGGAGAGGATGCAATTATGTCTGCAAGAATTTTATCGAAATTTGCTAAGGATAACGAAAATCTAAAATTGATTGGTGGAATCATGGATAATGAGGTTTTAGATCAAGCTGGAGTATTAAATGTAGCTAGTTTACCAACTTTAGACGAAGCAAGAGCAAATATTGTGGGTATTTTGAATGCTTCTGCATCAAAATTAGTCAGTATTTTGCTTGCACGATCGGAAAAAATGAGTAGTTTACCCCCAGAAAATTCTGAAACACAACCTAAAGAGTAGAAAATGCCTGACCTAAATAAAATTATAGAAGATTTATCAAGTTTGACTGTTGCTGAAGCAGCAGATCTCTCAAAACAATTAGAAGAAAAATGGGGCGTTACCCCAATGGCAGCAGCAGCACCAGCAGCAGCAGGTGCAGCGGCAGCAGCAGAGGATAAAGATGATTTTACTATCATGTTAGTTTCTGCAGGTGATAAAAAAATCAACGTCATTAAAGAAGTAAGAGCAGCAACTTCATTAGGCCTAAAAGAGGCTAAAGATTTAGTTGAGGGTGCACCTAAAGAAGTAAAGACTGGTGTTCCTAAAAAGGAAGCTGAAGAAATTAAGGCTAAATTGGAAGCTGCAGGCGCTAAAGTAGAACTTAAATAAATTAAAAAGGATTTTTTTAGCTCTGATTAATTTTATTAATCAGTGTTAAACATTGATGCAAATATCTTTTACTGAAAAAAAAAATATTAGAAAAAGTTTTGGTAAGTTAAAAGAAACATTATCTATACCAAACTTAATTGAAGTACAAAAAAACTCATATAAAGAGTTAACTGATTTTAAACCTGACTTAGGCGATTTGACAAAAGGTTTTGATAGAGTTTTTAAAAGTATTTTTCCTATAGAAGATTTAAATGATAAAGCAACATTAGAATATGTATCTTATAGATTAGAAAAACCAAAATTTGATGTCGAAGAATGTATAGCTCGAGGCTTAACTTATTCCTCTGCTTTAAAATGTACTTTAAGATTAGTTGTTTACGACATAGACCAAGAAAATAATACTAAAGAAATTCTTTCAGCAAAAGAACAAGAAGTTTATATGGGAGAGGTCCCTATGATGACTAATAGTGGAACTTTTATTACTAATGGAGTTCAAAGAGTTGTCGTAAATCAAATGCACAGAAGTCCAGGAGTTTTTTTTGATCATGATAAAGGGAAAACTCATGCTAGTGGAAAATTACTATTTAATTGCAGAGTAATACCAAATAGAGGATCTTGGTTAGATTTTGAATATGATGTCAAAGATTTTTTATATTTTAAAATTGATAGAAAGAAAAAGATTTTAGCATCTACTTTATTGTTAGCTTTAGGTTACAGTAAATCTGATATTGTAAATGAATTTTACGATAGCGAGAATTATATTTTTGATACTAAAAACGGAAAGTGGAAAACAAAATTTAATCCAGAGAATTATAAAGCAAAAAATTTCTCTGAAGAAGTTATCGATGCAAAAACTGGTAAAACTGTAATAAAGTTAGGTGAAAAGATTAATTTTTTAAATGCTAAAAAATTATCTAATGATGGATTAAAAGATATTCTTGTTTCAAAAGAGTCTTTATTCGGTAAATTTTTACACGAAGATATAAAAGTAAAGGAT
>CABYLY010000008.1 GCA_902519945.1 uncultured Pelagibacteraceae bacterium | reverse complement strand
AAACATAAAAAAAACAAAATTTTCTTTAAAAATGTAAATAATTTGATTTATTTTAATTTACCAGATTATGTTAAATCTCAACTTAAATTAAACAAAATCAATAAAATTGATATGTTAAATATTGATACATATAATATTAAAAATAATTTTTTTAGCGCTAGGCGGTCTTTAAAATTAAAACATGCTGATTATGGTAGAAATATATCAATAATTATGATTAATTAAATTTTTTCAATGAAATTATTAACTGGAAATAGTAATAAAATTCTAAGTAAAAATATTGCTAAATATTTAAAATCTAAACTTGTCAATTCTAGTATAAGAAAGTTTGCAGATGGAGAAATTTACATTGAGATAAATGAAAATATAAGAGGGAATAGCATTTTTATAATTCAATCAATTTCCTCACCAGCAAATGATAATTTAATGGAATTACTTTTATGTATTGATGCTTTAAAAAGATCTTCAGCAAAAAATATAACTGCTGTTATTCCCTACTTTGGTTATGCAAGACAGGATAGAAAAGTTGTTCCAAGAACATCTATATCAGCAAAGCTTGTTTCAAATTTAATAACAAAGGCAGGAGCTGATAGAGTCGTGACAGTTGATCTTCATGCTGGTCAAATTCAAGGGTTTTTTGATATCCCCGTAGACAACCTTTTTTCTACTCCAATCTTTGCACGACACGTTAAAAAAAAGATCAAAAATAAAAATTTAATCTGTGTTGCCCCAGATGTTGGTGGAACGGAGCGAGCGAGAGCACTTGGTAAAATTTTGAATATTGGTTTGGCTATTGTAGATAAGAGAAGACCGAAACCTGGTCAATCACAAGTAATGAACGTTATTGGGGATGTAAAAGGTAAGACATGTATATTGGTTGATGATATAATTGACTCTGGTGGCACTATTGTTAATGCCGCAAAAGCACTTAAACAAAGAGGTGCGAAAGAGGTATATGTTTATATTACTCATGGTGTTTTAAGTGGAGATGCAGTTAAGAAAATTAAAAATTCAGTTATTAAAAATTTAGTTATTACAGATACAATAGATAATAGAGAAAAAACAAAAAATGTTAAAAATATTGAAGTTTTACCAATTTCTGCCCTTATGGGAGAAGCAATAAAAAGAATTTCTAACTCAACTTCAGTTTCAGATTTATTTAAATAATTACCTTGATTATTTATCAACATAAGTTAAAAACCTGTGACTTATGATTTCATTAGAAGCAAATATTAGAACTGATAAGACTAAGGGACAACTTAATGCTATCAGAAATAGTGGAAATGTCCCCGCTATTATTTATGGTGGCAAAAATGAAAATCAAAAAATATCCATTTCAAAGAAATTACTTAAAACATTAATTGAAAAAGAAAACTTTTTATCAAATATAATTACTTTAAGTGTTGATGGTAAGTCTCAAAATGTTTTACCAAGAGAGGTAAAATATGACATTTTAAGTGACGAACCTAATCACGTAGACTTTTTAAGAGTAGTACCTGGTGTAAAAATTAAGATTGAAGTGCCAGTAAATTTTATAAATCATGAAAAGTCTCCTGGCTTAAAAAGAGGTGGGGTCTTAAACATTGTTAGAAGAAAAGTTGAATTAAAGTGTCCAAGCGAAAAAATTCCTGAAAATCTTACTTTAGATCTTGATGGTGTAGATATTGGTTCAAGTTTTAAAATTTCATCAGTTAAACTCGACTCTGAGGTAACACCTACTATTCAAGGAAGAGATTTCGTAATTGCAACATTAGCTGCACCGACAGTTATGAAAGAACCAGAAAAACCAGCTGAGGCAGAGGCAACAGAAGGTGCAGAGGGAGCTGAAGGGGCAGAAGCAGCGGCTTCAGCAGATGGAGACAAACCAGCTGAGGGTGATAAGAAAGATGGTGACGATAAAAAAGCTGCAGATAAGAAACCTTCTGAAGAAAAGAAATAAATAATCAAATTTGAAATTCATTATCCACTGATTTATGCTTTTATTTGTAGGCCTGGGAAATCCAACACCAGATAGCGAAAACAACAGACACAATGTTGGTTTTAAGATTATAGATTCTATTAACAAAGAATTTGGTCTTTCAAAACAAAAGCCTAAATTTAAAGGTTTGCTTACGACTGGAAATATTGGAAATAAAAAAGTTTATGCGATCAAACCATTAACATTTATGAACAACTCAGGTATTTGTATAAGGGAATTAATCGAATATTTCAAAATTGATGCCGAAGATGTAATAGTTTTTCATGATGATTTAGATTTGGAGTTTGGAAAAATAAAAGCAAAATTTGGTGGATCAAGCGCAGGGCATAATGGAATATCCTCAATAGATAAATTTATTGGTAAAGATTACTCTAGAGTGAGAATAGGTATTGGAAAACCAAAAGGAAGTATTAATACTGCTGATTACGTACTACAAAATTTTGACGAAGAAGAGACTTTAGGAATTCAAAAAATTTCAAAAAATATAAATGAATCAATTACGATATTAGTTAATAAAAAATTAGATTTGTTTTCAAGCACTGTTAATAATAAATAATGAGTTTTAAATGTGGAATAGTTGGTTTACCCAATGTTGGTAAATCAACTCTATTTAACGCCCTAACAAATTCAAGTAAAGCACAAGCTGCAAACTTTCCATTTTGCACTATAGATCCAAATATTGGTATTGTTCCTGTACCGGATGAAAGATTAGAAAAATTAGCAAAAATTTCACAATCAAAAAAAATTATTAATACAACTATATCATTTGTTGATATTGCCGGTCTCGTTAAAGGTGCATCTAAAGGCGAAGGCTTAGGAAATAAATTTCTTTCCCATATTAGAGAAGTAGATGCGATTATACATATGATTAGGTGTTTTGACTCAGCCGATATTCAAAATGTAAATCCATCAGTAGACCCAATAAGAGACCTAGATATTATTGAGACTGAAATGATGCTATCTGATCTTGAGTCTATTGAAAAAAGATTAGAAAAAAACAATAAGAAAAATATCAACGAGGAAGAAATAGAAATACTCAAACTTGCATTAGATTGTATAAATAACAACAAAGAGTTTTCAGTTTTACGATCTCAATTTAGTAAAAAACAGCTAAATCAGAGTGGTTTATTATGCTTAAAACCTAAAATATATGTTTGTAATGTTGATGAAAAAAGTATCAAAACAGGAAATGAATATACAAAATCATTCATTGAGAAATACGGTAATGATAATACTTTAATTGTCTCTGCTGACATAGAAAATCAAATAAACGAATTAGAAAAAGAAGAGAAGGCGAACTATATGCAAATGATTGGTTTAGAAAAGACGGGACTAAACATGTTGATACAGAAAGGATACAAAATTTTAGAATTAGACACTTATTTTACATCTGGTCCACAAGAAACTAGAGCATGGACAATACAAAAAAACTGCACAGCGCCTATGGCCGCGGGTGAAATTCATACTGATTTTGAGAAAGGATTTATTAGAGCTGAGACAGTATCCTATGAGGATTTTATTGAAAACAATGGTTGGGTGAATTCAAAAACAAACGGCAAAATGAGGTTAGAGGGAAAAGAGTATATAGTCAGAGATGGTGATGTTTTAAACTTCCGTTTCAATACGTGACCAAATTCTTTTCATACTAAAGTACACAAGGGCAGTAAGAATAATTAAATAAACAATTGCTTTGAAACCCATTCGGTGTCGTGCCTCTAAATGTGGCTCTGCTGCCCACATCAAAAATGTTGTAACATCTTTGGACATTTGCTCAACTGATGCAGTTGTTCCATCAGCATACTCTACAAGTCCATCAGATAGTTGGTTTGCCATCTTAATTTTATTCCCATACATATATTTGTTGTAATAGACGCCATCGTCTAAAGAAATTCCAGCTGGTGGGTCTTCATACCCCTGTAAAAGAGAATAAATATAATCTACCCCTCCCCCTCTTGCTTTTACTAAAACAGACATGTCTGGAGGATAAGCACCACCATTTGCTGCTTGAGCGGCTTTAACATTTTCGTAAGGCATTACAAATTTATCTGATAACTTTCCTGGTCTAGTAAACATATCGCCGTCAGCATTAGGCCCATCTTTTACCTCAAAAGATGCTGCAATAGCTTTTGCTTGTTCAATTGTAAATTCTGGTCCACCTTTCTCTGCTAAGTTTCTATAACTTAAATATTTCATAGAATGGCAAGACGAGCATACTTCTGTGTAAACTTGATACCCTCTTTGCAGTGATCCTCTATCAAATTTACCAAAAAGACCTTTAAAACTCCAATCAGTCTTCAAATATTCAACTTTTTCAGCAGAATTTGAATTAAATGATGTCCCAAGAAAAGCGAATAATAAGATTAAAAATTTAAAAAAACTCTTCACTTAATTGTTTAAACTCTCTTTATTTTTAGCTGTGGCTAAATTTGGAGAACCTCCAAGTATGGGTTCTGTTATACTTAGTGGCACTGGCACGGTTTTCTCTTTAAGTCCTAAAACTGGAAGTATAACTAAAAAGTGTAAAAAATAATATGCTGTAGCAACTCTAGCAATTAATAAGTATAAACCTTCTGCAGGCATTGCTCCCACATAGCCTAAAATTAAAACATCTGCTACTAAGATCCAATAAAATTGTCTATACAATGGTCTAAATACTGCGGATCTAACTTTTGATGTATCTAGCCATGGAAGAGCAGCTAAAATTAAAATTGCAGATAACATTGCAACAACACCTAAAAGTTTATCAGGCACTGATCTTAAAATTGCATAAAATGGTAATAAATACCATTCAGGTACGATATGAGCTGGTGTGACTAGAGGATCCGCCTCTATATAATTATCAGCATGGCCAAGAATATTTGGTGTATAAAAAACAAAGAAAGCAAAAACGATCATAAACATCAATAACGCAAAACCATCTTTGATTACGATGTAAGGATGAAATGGAACTGTATCTTTTGATGGTTTTTTAATATCAATACCAACTGGGTTGTTGTTACCAGGAACGTGTAATGCCCAAATATGAAGAACCACTAACCCAAGTATTAAAAAAGGAATTAAATAATGAAGAGTAAAAAACCTTGTCAGAGTTGGATTATCAACTGAATATCCACCCCATAACCATGTTACTATACCTTCACCGACCAGGGGTATCGCACTAAATAAGTTTGTGATAACTGTTGCACCCCAAAAACTCATCTGTCCCCATGGTAGCACATATCCCATAAATGCTGCAGCCATCATTAATAAATAAATTATTATTCCGATTATCCAAATAATTTCCCGTGGAGATTTATAAGAACCATAAAATAAAGATCTAAATATATGAATGTATACTGCTAAGAAAAACATTGATGCACCATTTGCATGTATATATCTTATTAACCAACCGTAATTAACATCTCTCATTATATGCTCAACACTATCAAAAGCCATGTCAGCATGAGCAATGTAGTGCATAGCTAATACTAAACCTGTTACAATTTGTGTGATTAAACAAAAAGTAAGTATGCCTCCGAATGTCCACCAATAATTTAAATTTTTAGGTGTAGGATAATCTGTTAAATGATTTGCTAATGTTAACAATGGTAAACGATCATTAAACCATTTTCCAACTTTTGACTTAGGTATGTATTCGTGGCCACTCATAATTTTATTTATCCAATCTTAATTGTGTTTGCATCAACAAACTCATATTTAGGAATTTCCATATTAGTTGGTGCGGGACCCTTTCTTATTCTCCCTGATGTATCATAATGTGATCCATGACATGGACAAAACCATCCATTGTAATCACCCTTTTGGTCTAATGGTACACATCCTAAATGAGTACACACACCAAGCATTACTAACCACTCAGGGTTTTTAGCTCTATCCTCATCAGTTTCAGGATGTTTCAAATCATCTAGTTTAACAGACCTTGCTTCTGCAATTTCATCTTGAGTTCTTCTTCTAATAAAAACTGGTTTACCTCTCCACAATACAGTTATCGTTTTTCCAGGGTTAACTGCGCTTACGTCTACTTCTGTGCTAGCAAGAGCCTTGACAGAGGCATCTGGATTCATCTGATCGATCATCGGCCAGACTGTTGCCCCTACACCTACTGCTCCTACTGCGTAAGTGGCTGTAAATAAGAAATCTCTTCTCTTGGTTTTTTTTTCTGACATAAGTAATAGTTAAATATACTCAATATAGATTTTTTCTACTTAAATATATGAATTCATATAATATAAAATTTCAAATTTACTACTGAAAGAATGACACAGAATTTAACTAAACTAAGGCCTAAAATTGCTTTATTTGAACCAGAGATACCTCAAAATACTGCAGCGATAATTAGAACTTGTGCTTGTCTTGGAGTAAAACTCGAGATTATTGAGCCATGTGGGTTTATATTAAGTGATAAGAGATTTAAGCGAGTCGTGATGGATTATATGGACGAAAAAGACATAAAATTTTATCAGAATTCGGATGATTTTTTTAAGTCTAAAAAGAATCAAAGAATAGTTCTCATGACTACTAAAGCACCTCTTTCTTACACAAAATTTAAATTTAGAAGGAATGACACACTCCTTTTTGGAAGAGAAAGTGCTGGGGTTCCAGATGACTTTCACAAAAAAATTAAGGATAAACTGAAAATTCCTATGAAAAGTAACAAACGCTCCCTTAATATTGCATCTTCGGTTGCAATCATATTGGCAGAAAGTTTAAAACAAACTAAATTAATTTAATATGGATTTAGAAATAAAAAAAGACCTGACAAGTAATTGGTTTAAAATGTTACAAAATGCTATCTGGCATACCATAGTCAATCTTGAAAAAAAAAATGCTAATATTAAAACAACTATTTGGAATAGAAGTGAAAAAAGAGACGAAGGTGGTGGAGAATTTAGAATTCTAGAAAAAGGAAAAATATTCGATAAAGTAGGTGTAAATTTTTCTAAAGTTTATGGTAAGTTCCCAAAAAAATTTCAAAAAAATATACTAGGTGCAAAAAAGGATCCAAGATTTTGGGCCTCTGGTATTTCAGTTGTAATGCACATGAAAAATCCGATGATCCCAGCCATGCATTTTAATACAAGATATATATGCACTACTCAAGATTGGTTTGGTGGTGGAATGGATGTAACTCCATCAATAAAGGATGATAGTGAAAAAAAGGAATTTCATAAAATTTTAGAAAAAATGTGTAATCAACACGGCAAGAATTATTATACAAAATATAAAAAGTGGTGTGATAAATATTTTTACCTACCTCATAGAAAGGAACCTAGGGGAATAGGGGGAATTTTTTTTGATTATAAAAAAAATAATTTTGAAAAAGATTTTAAATTTGTGAGAGATGTGGGAGTAACTTTTCAATTTATTTTTGAAAAAATTATTAGAAAAAAAATGAATAAAAAATGGACCAAAAAACATAAAGAATTGCAATTCATAAAAAGAGGTCGATACACAGAATTTAATTTACTATATGACCGAGGAACAAAATTTGGTTTACAAACTGGTGGAAATGTCGAAGGTATCTTAATGTCATTACCTCCATTAGCAAAATGGAAATAAAATGGAAAAAGAACCGATCACATTAAATGGTTTAAAAAAACTTAAAGAAGAATTAATTTTTTTGAAAGAAAAAAAAAGACCAGAAATTGTAGCTGCGATTGCCGAGGCAAGATCACATGGTGATCTAAAAGAAAATGCAGAGTACCACGCTGCGAAAGAAGAACAATCACACAACGAAGGTAGAATTACAGAAATAAATGACATTATTGCCAGAGCTAACATCATTGATGTCACAAAATTAAATAATGAGGGTAAAGTTATTTTTGGCTCAACTGTTTTTTTAGAAAATTTAGATACAGGAGAAAAAATAAATTACAAAATTGTGGGAAAAGATGAAGCTGATCTCAAACAAAAATTAATTTATTTTCAATCACCTATTGGAAAAGGTTTAATTGGAAAAAATAAAAATGATTTAGTTGAAATTAAAACTCCTGCAGGGGTAAAAAATTTTGAGATTAAAGACGTTAAATATATCTAATTGTTAATAATTTGACTAACCTGCTTATCTGAAATCTGAAAATTATTTTTTACCCACTCTTCCTCGATGATTTTAAGTTTTATTCCCAGCTGTTTACCTTCTGAGATATTAAATTTTTCCATTAAAAATTCTGCGCCTACTGGCATTTTTGGGATAGATTTATTTTCGTATGTATCAATTAATTTTTGGATATTTTCATTATTTTTTTTTGAATTAATTAAATGATAATTAAGAATATCAGTTATCGCTTGTTTTCCATTATAATAAAAAATTCTATTAAGATTATCTTCCCTAAAAGTTTTTAATCCAGCTTTTTCTTTGAAAAAATTATCAATAAATTTGATTCTTTTTTGATCTTTTTTGGACATATTAAATTTATACATAAAATAATCTGCGTTATCAGTCTCATCAATAATCATTAAAGATAATAAAAATACAAAGTCGGCTTTATTTATTATCTCTTTTTTTTTTGAATTAAGTTTTAAAAAAATTTTAATATTTCTCAACTCTGGGAAAATATTCAATAGTAATTCCGAACTTAGTTTATCAGCTGCTAATTTTTCTAATATTTCTAACTGAGTAATTTTTTTTAGTTCATCCAATAATCTTTCTTTAGATAGTTTTGAAATACCACCAATATTAATTTTTATTTTACTTATTAATTTTGGATTATGAGGATGTCTTGAGTAATGTGCAAAGAATCTTAGATATCTTAATATTCTTAAATAATCTTCTTTTATTCTTTGATCAACATCTCCTATAAATTTTATTAAACCATTTTCTAAATCTTTTTTACCATCAAATGGATCGAACAAATTTCCTTCTCCATCTGAATAGATTGCATTAATTGTAAAATCCCTTCTCGATGCATCTTCTTTCCAGTTTTTTGAAAATTTCACTTTTGCGTGTCTTCCATCAGTTGAAATATCTTCTCTCAATGACGTAATTTCAAATTTATACCCATCTAGTAATGCTGTAATTGTTCCATGTTCAATGCCAGTTTCGTAATAATCAATTTTATTTTTTTTTAAAATCTCACAGATATTTTGAGGATCAAGATTTGTCGCCATATCAATATCATTTACTTTTTCTTTATTAATTATCCGTCTGATACAACCTCCTACAAATCTTACTTCACTTTCTGAAGAATAAGAGTTTATAGCTTTAAATATTTTATTAGCTGGAGAATTATTAGTTAAATTTTTAATATTTTGACTAATATAATTTAAATTATTTGATCTAAAAAAAATTTTATCTAATAAATTTTTCATAATTGGCTGGGGCGCTAGGATTCGAACCTAGGATGCAGGTACCAAAAACCCGTGCCTTACCGCTTGGCTACGCCCCAATATTAATTTCGTATAACACAAAAAAATCAAATTTATATAGTTTTTGATGTTATACACCACATATTTTTATATTTTTGGATAAACCTTTTTTTCGCATGCTCACATCTTTCTTTTGTATGAAAATATGCAACTAATGCCGATCCTGACCCTGTCATTCTCACAAAAATCGGATCAAAAGAATTTTCTAAATACAATTTAATTTTTTTAAGTCTTGGATACTTTGAAAAAGTAACTGGTTCTAGGCTGTTTTTCATATTCCTTAGAAAACTTAAATCAAACATCTTTTTATTTCCTTTGTTCAATTTTGCTTTATCAAACTTTCTTAATTTTGAATAAATTTCTTTAGTTGAACACCCAAAACTAGGTTTTACTATCAATGGATAAATTTTTTTTACATTATCAAAATACTTGATCTCATTTTTTGAGTTCAAAATTTGGCTTTTTTGATAAAAACCTAAAATTACATCAGAACCAATTAATTTTGAAATTTTAACTATTTCTTTTTTTTTTATATTTATTATTTTTTTTTGAACGAAATATCTTAGAATACTTGCAGCATTCATTGACCCCCCTCCAAGACCAGCTTTAGTAGGAATAAGCTTTTTGATTTTAATTTTGAATTTTTGGTTTTTTAAAATTTTTCTATTTTCTAAAATTCTAATTAATTTGGATATGGTATTATTCTTACTAATTTTTTTAGAAAATCTTCCATAAAATGAAATTACATGTTTTTTTGATTTTATCTTTTTTATAAAGATGACGTCATGCAAATCCACGAAAGCTATTATGCTCTCTATATTGTGTAAAGAGTTCCTTTTATTAATAATATTTAAAGCTAAATTTAATTTTGCATGCGATTTTATTTTAGAAAAAGGCATTTAAGAATTCTTAAGACCCTCAATCATCTTTATGTTAATTTTTTCAATCAAGTCTTTTTCTGCTTCTTTCATTTGAAGCACGTTGTTCCAAAAATAACGAGCTTGAATTTTTCGATCCAGCATCCACAAAATATCTCCATAATGATCATTAACTATTGGATCTTCTGGCATTAGCTCTACAGCTTGTTTTAAAAATTTTTCTGCTTTTAAATAATCTCTTGTCAAAAAATAAGCCCAGCCAATTGAGTCAATAATATATGGATCATCACTTTCTGCTTCATATGCAATTTTTAGCATATCCATTGCTTTATCAATCTTGTAATCCCTTTCGAGCCATGAATAAGCAAGGTAATTTAAAGTGTAAGCGTCTCCTGGATTAATTTCTAAAGCTTCAAGAAAATCTCTATCAGCTTTTTCGTAATCTTTAATTCTCTCATAACTTGCTCCCCGTCTATATAAAATATCTGATTTTACATCTGACTCATCATCTAGCTCATCAATTATTTTAGTATAATAATCAATTGCATTTTTATATTCTTTTGATTTTTTATAAAAGTTAGCAAGGTCAAACAAAAATTTTTTATTTGGCTGACTAATCCTTTTAAAATTTGAAACAATAAAATTTAATGACTCTTTATCATTTCTTTCTTTTGATATTATCTGAGCCTCTTTTTTTAATCTAAACCAGTAATAAAATTTGTCTTCTTTTTTTAGATTCTTTAAAATTTTTTTTGCTTTATTGTAATCTTTATTAAAATAGTGATTTTCAATAATTAAAGATAAATTAAATTTAAACTTTGGATTTAAAAAAGAAGATAGATTAAGATAAAAATTTGATTTTTCAAAATTATCATCTGAGGAGTACAAATTTGAAATTAAGAACAAAAATTCAGCAATTACATCATTATAATTTTTACAAGAAAAAACCTCTTTAAATCTATAATATTGATTATTTTCAATCCAACTTTTACCCTGAGATAAAAGCAGTGTGCTATCTATAAATTCAATATCATTAGTAATTTTTTTGGCATCTTCGTTTTTTCCAGTTTCGACTAAATAACTCAAGTAAAAAAAAATATATCTTGTAAAGTCTGACTCATTATCATTAATTAAATTTCTAAAATATGAGTCAGTTTTAGAGTCATTTAAATAACATCTTTGAAATGTTTCAGAGATAATTGATAACTTCCCAAGAGTTTTATTGTCATCCGAAATTCTACCTTCTTTAAAAACAAAAATATATTGTCTTAAACTCTCTAAAATTGCTAAATTAAACTTACTTGTTGTGGTATTTTCTATAACATTTACAAGATTATAATAAGCTTTATCAAGATCATTTTTTTTTAAATTATCTATAATTAATAAAAGATGAGCATCAAAAAAGTTTATATTATCATTATTTTTGTTTTGTTTAATCACATTAATAGCTTGTACTACTTTATCTTCCAAAACTAATGAGTTCACATATTTTTGAATAAAAGGATCATGGCTATCAATTAAAATTTTCGAGGAATTAAAAAAATTTAAAGCCTCTGAATTTTTTTTGTTTACAGATGCTACTAAGCCTGAGAAGTATTTAGATAAATCTTTTGAATTAAAATTATCAAAAGAAACACTTTTAGAATGCAAAGGTGTTTGATAAAGTAAAAATAGTATTAAAAATATTTTAATATATATTTTTTGAAACATTAATACATTCTATGATTAAAAAGACTTTTTATCAAAATAGTAAATATGCTCAGGAATTAATTCAAACCTTTGAATCTGACTTTGTTTTTGGTGAAAACACAATTAATCGAATAAAAATAAGGGAAATTAATGCGGTTAAAAAAGATCAATTAGTAAAATTGTGTGAAAGGATAAATTCAATTGAAGATTGTAGTTTGAAAATGAATTCAGAAAATATAGTCATGGGCGATGGTAATGTTGATGGTCCAATTATGTTAATTGGAGAAGCCCCTGGATTATTAGAGGATAAAGTTGGAAAACCTTTCCAAGGTGACGTGGGTTCACTTTTGAACAAAATGCTTCTTGCAATAAATATTAAACGAGAAAAGATATATATAACTTATGCTTTGAATTTTAGGCCTCCAGAGGACAGAAAGCCATTGGGTCATGAAATAAGAAAATATTCAGAATTTTTAAAAGAGCACATCTCAATTATTGATCCAAAAATTATTATTTTAATGGGAAGTACTGCAATGGAAGCTGTTTTTCGCTCAAATGAGAAAATTTCTGAGACTAGGGGTAAGTGGAAAGAGATAATATTAAAAAACAAAACCTACCCTATTATGGTAACATTTAGTCCATCTTACTTACTTAGATTTCCTGACAAAAAGAAATTTTCATGGGAAGATTTAAAAAACCTAAGACAAAAAATTGGGGATTTGAAAATTAATATCTAATGTCAAATATTGCTGGTGTTGATGAAGTTGGTAGAGGAAGTTTAGTTGGGCCAGTATATGCCGCTGCTGTCATATTAAAAAAATCAATTAACAAGAGGATTTTGAAAGACTCAAAAAAATTATCTAAATCAAAAAGAGAAATTTTAGCAAGATATATTAAAAAAAATTCTACGTGGGCAATAACTAAAGCTTCTTCAAAAGAGATTGACAAAATAAACGTGCTTCAAGCAAGTTTACTAGCAATGAAAAGGGCCATAATAAAATTAAAAAAAAAACCATCTCTCGTTTTAATTGATGGAAACCAATTACCAAAAATCAAAGGCTATAAATTGAATGCTGTAATTAAAGGCGATCAAAAAATACCATCAATATCTGCAGCTTCCATTATCGCAAAAGTTGCTCGTGACAAAATGATTACCAAGCTTCATAAAAATCACAAAAATTATCACTGGAATAAAAATTTTGGGTACGGAACCAAAGAACATATTAAAGCAATCAGAAAATTTGGTATCACCGCACATCACAGAAAAACTTTTTCACCAATTGATAAGGTTAAATAGGTTTCACGTAGAAACACAATATATTGTTATTAGAATAAATCCCTACACTAATTAAAACTAAATAATTCAATCCTAGGTTGACCCAAGAATCTTTTTAGAGTCTAATTTAATATTACAAAATGAATTTAAACTTCAAAAATAAACTAATTAATGGAGATAGCTTGAAGGAATTGAAAAAGATTCCTGACGAGACTTTCGATTTAATTTTTGCTGACCCTCCTTACAACCTACAATTAAAAAGTGAATTAACAAGACCAGATAGATCTAAAGTGAGTGCAGTAAATGATAAATGGGATCAATTTGAAAATTTTAAAAAGTATGATGACTTTACCTATTCATGGTTAAGTGAGTGTAAAAGAATTTTAAAAAAGAATGGGTCTATTTGGGTAATCGGTAGTTATCACAATATTTTTAGGGTTGGCACTGCTGTTCAAAATTTAGGTTTTTGGATTTTAAATGATGTCATTTGGAATAAAAAAAACCCTATGCCAAATTTTAGAGGAACGCGCTTTACAAACGCCCACGAAACTTTAATTTGGGCATCTAAGTCTGAAAAATCAAAATACACTTTTAATTATCAATCCTTAAAATGTTTAAATGACGATCTTCAAATGAGATCTAACTGGGAATTGCCAATTTGCAATGGTTCTGAAAGACTAAAAAAGAATGGTAAAAAAGTCCATTCTACTCAAAAACCTGAGGCTCTACTTCACAGAATTTTATTAGCAACGACAAACAAAAATGATTTAGTTTTAGATCCTTTTTTAGGATCAGGTACAACAGCAACAGTTGCTAAAAAATTGGGCAGAAATTATTTTGGTATTGAAAAAGAAAAAACCTATTTTAAAGCAGCTGAGCAAAGATTAAAGAAAGCAAAACCTATAGAAGATGATTATTTAGATACTTTACAGAACGGAAGATCTAAACCAAGAATACCGTTCGGATCGTTGGTTGAATTAGGGATAATTAAACCAGGCACTACTATTTTTGATAATAAAAAGAAAATCAGTGCAAAAATTATGGCTGATGGCAGTATCAAACATGCTCAAACTGAAGGCTCAATTCATAAAGTAGCAGCTACAATTTTAGGTGCTGAAAGCTGTAATGGATGGACCTATTGGCATTATAACTTGAATGGAAACGCAGTTCCTATCGATCATTTAAGACAAAGATTAATTTCTAATAGTTAGTTTTTATAAATTTTGCCCAAATAGACCTCTAAAAACTTTTTGTTTTTTACTAATCTTTTCAAAAAAATATTTCTTAATAATGTTGTTAAAGGATTAGATAAATGAAAAGTAAATTGATTTAATCTTGAGCGATTATTAACCATTTTTGTTTTATTAACTCTATTTCTAAAAAAGTTACTTTCAGTATTATTCTCTATATTCTCAAATAATTCATATGCGCCTTCTATTGATTGTGAAGCACCTTGAGCAAATGATGGTGGAAAAGCAAAAAAAGCATCTCCTATTAGATGAATATTATTATTATTAACCTCAAAAAAATCATTACTCACAAATACTGGGTATATCTTTAAATCATTAATACTATCAAAAAATTTCTTATTTATGTCCGGAATTTTTTCTAAAATCTTTTTAATAAAAATATTGTCATTAAACAACGAGTAATTTTTTTGCTCATCCTCTGAAAGTTGATATTTCATTACAGCTATAAAGTTAAAATCTCCATAAGGAGATAATGGATAAATAACATAGTGAAAATTTGAACCTAAAAACAACGAGATGTTTTTTTTATCAGCTATATTTGAAGAGCTTGGTATTATTCCTCTAATAGCTAAAGTATCATTAAATTTAGTTTTTATTTGATTTTTTGATAATAGGTTTTTACTCTTTGAAAAAACTCCATCTGAAATAATTAAATAATCAAATTCATAAGTTTCATTATTTTCAAAAGTGATTTTAACGATTTGATCTTGTTGTTCTATCTTTGAAATAATGTGGTCAAATTTTATTTCTTTTTCTAAATCCTTTTTTAAAAAATTAATAAGTGATGATCTTTTAAGAGTAGTATATTTACAATTTTCAGAATTAAAATTTGATATATTTAGCTCACATATCTTATTAGAATTTTTAATTGAGTAAAAATTGATTTTGTCTGGATTAAATTTCTCATTATTTTCTAATTTATCAAACTGAATTTTATTTAAAAGTTTGATGCTGTTGACGGATAATTGAATTCCGTAACCTGCTTTCAAATCAATTAAGCTATTTCTTTCAAAAATAGTTACTTGATACTTTTTATCTCTCTTAAATAAATTCGCAATGAATAGCCCTGAAATACCAGCACCAATTACAGCTACTTTTTTCATTATCTTTTTTCTAAATATTTAACAACTTTCTTAGTGAATGTTGGAAGCATATAATTATCTAATTTTCTTTTATCAAACCAGTAAGATGAAGGAAATCTTTTTACATTTTTGAGATATTGAATTTTTATGTTCATATTCATATTTGACATTTTAAAATTAAGATTTTCATTAAATTTTTTTGGGTTAGAAAGCTCTTCCATCGGAAAAATCACTAAATTTTTTAGAAAGTTGAATCTTGTATTTTTTACTAACAAGTATTTTTGATTTTTTTTATAAACTTTAAGAATAAAATATTTTTCTTTATTCTTTTTTATAATTTTAGCTAAATCAAAATCTTTCTTCTTATAAGATTTACAATTTTTCGAGATAGGACACCCGCTACATTCAGGATTTTTTGGTTTGCATATCATTGCTCCTAATTCCATTAAAGCTTGAGCATAATCGCTTGCTCTTGATGAAATTCCAAAAATAGATTTTTTTTCTATTAAATTGTCTTTTTGTATTTCCTTATCTTTTTTTAAATAAAGATATCTTTTCAAAACCCTTTCAATGTTTCCATCTAAAGGGATATAGGATTTATTAAAGGCAATTGCTAAAATTGCATTAGCAGTGTAATTGCCGATACCAGGCAAAGATATTAAATCCTCATAATTATTCGGAATTTCTCCATGATATTTACTAATTATGATTTTAGCAGTTTTTTTTAGATTTCTTACTCTTGAATAATATCCAAGACCCTCCCAAAGTTTCATCAATTCTCTATCTGGGATTTTTGAAAGTTTTTTAAGATTTGGAATTTTATTTATAAATCTATTAAAATAAGGAATTACAGTCACAACTTGTGTCTGCTGCAACATGAATTCACTTACCAATGTATAATAATGTTTTTTTGATTGTGAAACATTTTTTCGCCACGGTAATGTTCTCTTATTTAAATCATACCAATTAAGAATTTTTTTTGTTATTATATTTTCTTTCATATGCAATTTAAAAATAATAGTAAGCAGAGATTTAAGAGCATTCAAGGGTTAAGATCCTTTAAAGACACTTTGCCAAAAAATATTAAAAAGCTTATAAATAAAAGAGGTCATATTTTTTCAGAAACACTCAATAATTGGAAACATATCGCTGGGGAAGATTTGTTTAAAGTTTGTTATCCAAAAGCTTACAGAAGTTCAAACAAATTTGGAGTTAGCACTTTACTGATAATGGTCAAGCGCGGTCATGAAATTGAGCTTGAATATTCCAAAAAAAAAATTATGGATAAGATGAATTTTTTTTTTCAAAATCAAGTCGTAGAAAAGATCAAGTTCAAAAGTTTTAATGATGAAAAATCAGATAAAAAAGAGAATGAGCCTCAGTCCTATGAGACAAAAAATAGATTTGAAAAAAACCTTACAAATGTTGAAAATGAAAGTTTAAAAAAATCTTTAATTGAATTAAAAAAAGTATTTAAAACAAAATGAAAAAAATTTTCATATTTCTATTTTTATTTTTAGGTTCATTAAATAATGTTAGTGCAGAACCAGTAAGAATAGTCTCGGGTGACGAAAAAGCTAAAATTACGATAATCGCATATGAGTCTCTTACTTGTAGTCATTGTGCGACTTTTCATAAAGATGTTTATCCACAACTCAAAAAAGACTATATTGATACAGGTTTAGTAAAAATTGAATTTAGACACTTTCCCCTTGACGTTGCCGCTTTTAATGCATCTAAAATTTCACAATGTAATCGGAATGAAAGTTTAAAAATTTTAGAAAGTCTTTATTCAAATCAACAATCTTGGATTAAGGGAAACACAGTAGAGGAAGTTAATGATAATTTAAAAAAATTTCTTAAAAATGAGGGTTTTAATTTAGATTTTGAAAAGTGTATCAATAATAAAGAAATAGAGGATTTTGTATTAAACGATCGTATTGAGGGAACGAAAAATTTTAAAGTAAATGCTACTCCTACGATAATTATCAACAACGAAAAGTTCGAAAAAACCCTTAATTATAAAAATTTAAAAAAAACTTTAGAAAAACTGATATAAGTTAGCTTATGGAGTTTAAAAAAATCCATTTAAATGGATTTAAGTCTTTTGCGGATAAAACCAACTTTTTAATTGAGGATGGTTTAACTGGTATAGTGGGTCCAAATGGATGTGGAAAATCAAATATCGTGGAGTCTCTTAGATGGGTGATGGGGGAAACATCAGCCAAAAGCATGCGAGGATCAGGAATGGAAGACGTGATATTTTCTGGAACTTCAAACAAACCATCAAAAAATATTGCCGAAGTTTCGGTTCAACTTGTAAATGAGAAAAATGAGGGTCCAATTCAATTTAGAGGACTCAATGAAATTAATATAAGAAGAAAAATAGAAAAAGATAAAGGATCAAAATTTTATATCAACGATAAAGAGGTAAGAGCTAGAGATGCTCAAATGTTTTTTGCTGATTTATCTACTGGCGCCCATTCTCCTTCAATGATCAGTCAAGGACGTATAGGTGCACTTGTTACAGCAAAACCTACTGATAGAAGAGCTATATTAGAGGAAGCAGCAGGGATTTCTGGTTTACATGTTAGAAGACATGAAGCCGAATTAAGATTGAATGCAGCTGAAAATAATTTGAAGAGAGCCGATGAACTTAAAAGACAACAAGAGAAACAATTGGCTAATCTTCAAAAACAAGCTGAGGAGGCAAATAAATATAAAAATATATCAAATGAAATTAAGAAAATAGAGGCAGGTTTATATTATTTAAAACTTTTGGAAATTGATAAAGAAATAAAAGTTGAAAATGAAATTAATACAGAGGCAGAAGGAGAAGTAAGTGATTATAATACAAAAATTTCTGATTTTGAAAATTTGATTAAAATGGAGACAGACAAAGTCTTGCCTTTGAGAGAAAAAAATATTGAAAATTTATCTAAAATTCAAAGACTGAATTTAGAACTTCAAAATCTTGATGAGGAAAACACAAGAATTCAAGATGAAATTGAAAATATCAAAAAATCTCTTCAAACACTTGATGACGATATCAACAGAGAAAAAGGAATAGTCATTGATGCAAACTCAAATGAAAAAAGGCTTAAAGAGGAAAAAAATGAACTTATAGAAATTGATTCAAAATATTATGAAACAGAGAAAAATTCTAACACTGACTTAGATAATATAAAAAATAAATTAGATAGTGAAATTGATCAAATTAAAGAACTAATCAACTTAAAAAAAAATCAAGAGGCAGTAGATGCAATAAATAATTTCAAAATAATTATTGAAGAATATGCAGATAGTTATAGTAAAAATCAAAACATTAAAAATGAGTCTATAAAAAGAAAAGAAAGAATTGATATTATTGATCAAGAAATTAAAAGTTGGAAAAATTTATTATCTAACTCTGAAAAAATGGTAGCTGAGCTTTCAGATAGAAAAAATAAACTAAACTCGCAACTAGAAAAACTAGACAATCAACCTAAATTACAAGCTGAAAAAAAAGGTCAGATTTCTGAAGGCTTAAGAATTTCTGAAGAAGAAAAAAATGAAAATGATATTATCATTAACACCACAGATGAAAAAATTGTATCTCTAAGAGCACAGTTAAATGAAATACAAGAACAATCTATACAAATTAGAGAAAGAAAGGCTAGTTCTGGAGCAACCATAGAAGGATTAAAAAAAAGAAAAATGGATTTAATAGACCGGATAAACTCAGAACTGAATCTTACTGAGGAAAATATTTTAGAAAATTCAAATTTATATGGTGCGGAAGAACTTCCTGATGCCGTTAATCAGGAGGATCTATTAGATAAAAAAAAGCAAGAGAGAGAAAAATTAGGATCTGTTAATTTAAAGGCTGATGAAGAAACAAATAAATATGAAACTGAGATAAAAAAAATGGAACAAGACAGAGTGGATCTGGTTACAGCAATTATGAAATTAAAAAATAGTATAAATGAATTAAATCAAAAAGGCAGAGAAAGATTGATTGACGCTTTTGAGAAGGTTAATAGAAAGTTCAACGAGGTATATACTAAATTATTTAATGGTGGGAATGCGAAATTAGAACTTGTTGACTCAGATGACCCCTTAGAAGCAGGTTTAGAAATGTTAGTAAGTCCTCCTGGAAAAAGATTACAATCTATAACTTTATTATCAGGCGGAGAACAAGCTTTAACAGCGCTATCTTTAATTTTTGCCGTATTTCTTACCAACCCATCTCCTATTTGTGTTTTAGATGAAGTAGATGCTCCTTTAGATGATGCTAACGTTACAAGATTTTGTAGCTTGTTAGAGGAGTTGATAAAGATAACAAATACTAAATTTGTAATTGTTACTCATCATGCTCTGACAATGTCAAAAATGAACAGACTTTATGGGGTTACAATGCCTGAGAAAGGGATAAGCCAACTGGTAGCGGTTGATCTTCAAAAGGCTGAGAGCATGGTTGCCTAAAAACACAAACTGAAATGTCAAAGGACCCTTTTAAAACTCGCTTAGAAATTGCAAAAAAGAAGATTTCAAAAAGGAATTTGGGCAATAAAAAACATAATGCATCCCCAATAGGTAGTGCTTTTAAGCTTAGTACTGAGCTTATATCTGCTGTTGCTGTAGGGACAATTATTGGGTTTATTTTGGACAAGACCTTTGGTACTAAACCTTGGTTAATTTTAATTTTCTTTTTTGTAGGTGTAATAGCTGGAATTTCCAATGTAATTAAATCTGCAAAAAAGATGCAAGATAGATAAATTTATGGCTGCAAACCCAATGACCCAATTCGAAGTTTACAGAATTGGTCCAGAAGTGAAAATAGGTGCTTTTGATATTTCATTTACAAACGCAAGTTTGTTTATGGTTATTAGCACACTAGCAATCTTACTAATTTTTAATTTAGGGTCTAAAAAAAATACAATAATTCCAAATAAAATTCAGCTTCTTGCAGAATTAAGTTATACGTTCGTGTCTAAAATGATTAGCGATACAGCTGGTACTAAGGCTAAACCTTATTTTTCATTTATTTTTTCATTATTTATGTTCGTACTTTTCTGTAATATGTTTGGTATGATACCCTATACGTTCACAGTTACTAGCCATATAATAGTTACTTTTGTTCTGGCAGCATTTATTTTTATAAGTGTAACAATTATAGGATTTATAAAACATGGATTTGGTTACTTAAAATTATTTGTGCCGAGTGGAGTACCTGTCGTGTTATTACCATTAATTGTGATTATTGAGATTATTTCTTATTTAAGTAGACCTATAAGTCTTTCAGTAAGACTTTTTGCTAACATGATGGCAGGTCACACTATGATGAAAGTTTTCGGAGGCTTTGTTATAAGCCTTGGAATAATCGGTGGATGGCTTCCACTGACTTTTTCAGTTGCTTTAACTGGCTTGGAAATCTTGGTTGCTTTTCTCCAAGCATATGTTTTTGCAATTTTAACATGCATATATTTGAATGATGCATTAAACTTACACCATTAACTAACAAAGGAGGATATAATGGAATTAGAAGCAGCAAAAATGATTGGAGCAGGATTGGCAGCAATAGCTCTTGCGGGAGCTGGGGTTGGAATCGGAATAATTTTTGGAAACTATTTGTCAGGAGCAATGAGAAATCCCTCTGCTGCACAAAAACAATTTCCAAATTTACTTTTGGGCTTTGCCTTAGCAGAAGCAACAGGATTGTTTGGATTGGTGGTTGCACTGATCATTCTTTTCGCATTTTAGAATAATGATTAAAAAAATTTTTTTTCAGCTCGTATTTTTTAATTTCTTTTTATTGAGAGATGTTTTTGCAGCTGAAAGCGGGGGTATGCCTCAATTAAATCCTGAGTTTTGGATTTCTCAAATTTTTTGGCTTACATTAACTTTTGGTACTTTATACATAATTTTGTCTAAATTAATTTTACCAAAAATAAGTGCTAACCTAGAGTTAAGGAAATCCCAAATACAAGAAAATATTGAGGCCGCTGAAAAACAAAGAAAAGAAAGTGAGATTAAGCTTAAAGAATATGATGAGATAATTTTAAAAAGTAGACTAAAGGCCAATGATATATTTAAAGACTCTAGAGAAAAGGTAATTAAAGATATCAATATTAAAAAAGAGGCTCTAGACAAACAGATCGATGAAGAAATTAAAAAAGTAGAAAAAGAAATTAATCAGCTAAAAGAAACTTCACCAGAAAAAATTAATAAAATTGCAATTGAAATATCTTCAGATATTTTAAAAAAATTGATTGGTGCTGATGTCAACAATAGTAGTATTTCTGCAATAGTAAATGATCTTTTAAAAAGAAATGGAAATAAATATTATGGAAATTGATTCAACGTTTTGGGTTGCGGTTTCATTCTTAATTTTTTTTGGGGTATTGATATATTTAAAAGTTCCGCAAAAAGTAAATGAAATTTTAAATAAACTTATTCAAGATATCAAAAACGAGTTAGATGAGAGTGAAAAATTGAGAACCGAAGCTAGAGAATTATTAAATAATGCACAAAAAAAACTTGATAGCGCTCAATCAATAAATAAACAAATTTTGGATCAAGCAAAAAAAGATAGCGATAGACTTATCATTGACCTGAACGAGAAGTTTCATAAATCGTCTGAGATTAAAAAGAATTCCACTGAAATCAAGATTGCACAGATGAAAGATACTGCAATAAAAGAAATTAAAAACGCATCGGTCAAAATTGCGGTGGACTCTGTAAAAAAAATTATAAATACATCTGTAGATAAATCTAAATTAAATACACTATTTGAAAATAATTTAGAAGAAACAAAAGAAGAATTAAAAAAAATTAATTCATAATACTCTTACAATTTTTTCAAAAAACTATAAATTATCAAAATGAATTCTGTTGTAATTGGTGCTGGTTTTGGAGGTATAGCTGCCTGTCTTCGACTTAAGTCAAAAGGTCATAATGTTACTTTAATAGAGAAACATCCAGATCTTGGAGGCAGAGCCAGAGTATTTAAAAAGAACGGTTTTATATATGATGGTGGTCCAACGGTAATTACAGCGCCCTATCTTATCAATGAATTATTTGAATTATTTAAAAAAAATCCAAAAGATTATATCGATCTTGCTCCTCTTAAAATTTGGTATCAGTTTATTTTTGAGGACAAAACTAAATTTAATTACTCAGGTGATGAAGATGAAATGAAAAGACAAATTGAAAGATTGAATAAAGATGATGTTGAGGGCTATGAAAAATTAGTGAGTTTTACTAAAAAAATTTTTGATAAAGGTTTTACCGAATTAGCTGATGTGCCATTTGATAAACCATTTGTAATGATGCAACAACTACCAGCACTATTAAAGCTAAAGAGTTATAAATCAGTTTATTCATTAGTTTCATCCTATATAAAAAATGAAAAATTAAGAAGAATGTTAAGTATGCACCCATTACTCGTTGGGGGGAATCCTTTTACTACAACCTCAATCTATGGACTAATATTATATTTAGAAAAAAAATGGGGAATTCATTATTCAATGGGAGGAACTGGAAATATTATAAAAGGCTTTGAAAGATTAATGAATGAAGAAGGAATTAAAATAATCAAAGGACGTGAAGTAACAAAAATTATTTCAGACAGAAAAAAAATTACTGGCGTACAACTTAATGATCAAACGATTATAGATTCTAACAATGTAATTTGTAATGCAGATCCACCTGCAGTTTATGAAAAGATGTTAAATGGTAATACAAATAATTCATTTCTTTTCAAATGGAAAAAGAATCGAATGGAATATTCGATGGGATTATTTGTTTACTATTTTGGCACAAAAAAAAAATATGAAAATGTAGAACATCACACAATTAAATTTGGCAATAAATACAAAGAACATCTAGATGATATATTTAACAACAAAAAATTAAATGATGATATTAGTTATTATCTTCATAGACCATCATCAACAGATAAATCTATGGCTCCTGAGGGGAATGATTGCTTTTATGTTCTTGTACCAGTTCCAAATAACCAATCAAATATTGATTGGTCTAAAGAGGGAGAAAAAATGAAAAATTTAGTAATTGATAAAATGCAAAGTGATTTAATGCCAAACCTTAAAGAAAACATTGTTGAAGATTTTTATTTAACCCCAGATTATTTTGAAAAAGATTTAAATACTAAATATGGTTCAGGTTTTTCTATCCAGCCAAAATTTTCTCAATCAGCTTATTTTAGATTTCATAATAAATCTGAGATATATGATGGACTTTATTTCGTGGGAGCAGGAACACATCCAGGAGCAGGCGTACCAGGTGTTCTTTCATCGGCAAAGGTGTTAGATAAAATTTTATAATGTCTGACAAAAATTACTTGTCTGTTTATGCTAAGTCATTTAGTTGGGCAGGTTTTTTTTTACCTAAAAAAACATTAGATAAATGTTCAACTTTATACGATTTTTGCAGAGTTGCAGACAACCTTGCAGATGATGATGATGAGATAGAAAATAAAAAAAAAAAATTTGATCTCTTTGAAAAAGATTTTAATCAAAAAAACTTTAATAACCCAATTATCAAAAATATGTGGGATCTTATAGAGGAATACAACATATCTTTGAAAATAGTAAGAGATTTACTGGTTGGAATTAAATCAGATATTAAGGAAACGGTTAAATTAAATTCAAAAAAAGATTTATTAATTTACTCATACAGAGTTGCTGGGACCGTTGGATTAATGATGGCAAAAATTTTAAGAGTTAGTAAAAAAAGCTCACTAAAATCAGCCATTGACCTTGGAATAGCAATGCAGCTCACTAATATATCAAGAGATGTAATTGAAGACTTTGAAAAAAAACGTTCTTATATAAATAAAAATTTTGAGGAGATTTCATCAACTATCAATCTTGCTGAAACATTTTATGAAAGTTCATTTTCTTCAATTAGGGATATACCTATAAGTTTCCGTTTTTCTATTTTAGTTGCTAGAAGAGTTTATAGAAAAATAGGACATAAAATTCTAAACAAAAAGAACTTTAATGATTACCAAAATTCTGGAAAAGTATATGTTTCAAACACAGAAAAAATCTTAGAGACCTTTCTTTCAATTTTTGACTTAATTAGATTGTTGTTCCATTATAAAAAGAATGGTCAAATACTAAATGAGCATAATTTGATTTATGAGGAAATAAATTTAGATGAAAGAATTTGATTATATCATTATTGGAGGAGGTTGTGCTGGTTTATCACTCGCTTACGAATTAGAAATTAATGAAAAATTTAAAGATAAAACTTTAGCAATTATTGAGCCAAGGCAAGAATATAAAAGAGATAAAACATGGTCATTTTGGAAAGTAGTGCCCCATAATTTCGATGATTGTATTATAAAAAGTTGGGATAATTTCTCAATCAACATACCAAATAAAACAAATTACTTAGAATGCAAGGATTATCCATATCAGAGTATTGATAGCGGTTTATTTTATGAAAAAATAAATAATAAATTAAAAGAAAATAAAAATATTCATTTTTTTAAAGATTTAAAAGAGATCAACACACGAAATTCATTTATCTTTAATAGTGTGCCAGATATTAAAAAAGATTATCTAAACCTTTGGCAACATTTTTGTGGTGTAGAAATTGAAACTAAAAATAATATTTTTGATGATGAAATTTTTAATCTCATGGATTTTGATTGTGATCAAAGAAATAGCGTTCATTTTTTTTATACTCTTCCTTACTCTAAAAACAAAGCCTTAGTAGAAACGACATGGCTTTCAAAAATGAATGACAGCTCTCAAAAAGATTATGACCTACAAATAAAAGAATACATTGATAAACACCTAAAAATTAAAGATTACAAAGTCATCTACAGAGAGGAAGGCGCGATTCCTCTTTTCTACCCAAAATTCAAAAAAGAAAAAAATAAAATTAATATTGGAACAGCGGGAGGTATGACCAGATTAAGCACTGGTTATACTTTTTTAAATATTCAAGAACACAGTCGATATATTAGAAAAAATATCGAAAAAATTTCAATTAATAAAAAATTTGAAATAAATAAAAAATACCAATTTTTAGATGATATTTTTCTTCGTGTTCTAAATAAAAATCCTGAAAAAATGCCCAATATATTCTTTAACATGTTTAAGACATCACCTAAGACTATCATAAAATTTTTATCCAATAAAAGTAATTTTTATGAAGATTTAAAAATAATCTTAAAAATGCCTAAAGGGATTTTTATTAAAGCATTATTTTATTAAAATGGAAAATAAAACTAAAAAGATAAATCTAAAACACTCATTTATTTTCTTTTTATTTTGTAATATTTTTTCTTTGTTAACATTTATAATTAATGATTTTACGATCTCTCCATTGATTTGTTTATTACTCATTTTAAGTATTGGTATTTCTCATGGATCTCTTGATAATATTAAAGGTGAAAAGCTTCTAAAAATTTTAAAAATAAATAATAATTCTATTTTTTATCTATTATACAGTTTAATAACTGTTGCGGTCATAGTTTTGTGGATGATCTTTCCAACTATTTGTTTAATAATTTTTTTAATAGTGGCTTCGTATCACTTTGGTAAAGAAGATACCCAATTTTTAATAATTGCTAACTCATATTCAAATCAAATATTATTCTTTATAAAAGGTTCTCTTATTATACTGGCACCTATTTATTTTCATTTTGATGAAACAATAAACATTTTTAAGGTGCTTCTAGTTAATAATGAAAATTTTTATTATCTATTAGATTTTATTGAAACGAATAATATTTTATTATTTGGAATCATTTTAAGCACTTTGGCACATATTATATTATTTGGAAAAAATTTTGAGATAAAAAAATTTGCTATCTTTTTTGATTATTTTTCAATTTTAATTTTAAATTTTTATTTTTCTCCTCTTTTGGCATTCACTGTTTATTTTTGCTTTTTACATTCAGTTAGGCATTCTATTACTTTAATACTTGAGCTTGATAATCATGACTTAGGTTTGGGGTTTAAAAAATTTTTAAAAAAAGCTTTACCTTTGACTATTTTAACAGCTATTGTTTCTTTAATTGGTCTTTATTTTTTGAATAATACTTATAATTTGGACAGTTCAATTTTGAAAATCATATTTATAGGTTTGGCGTCTTTAACCTTTCCACATATATTGCTTGAGTATCTTTTAGAAAAAAATGAAAAACAAAGAAATTAAAATATTATTATCAGCACCTAGAGGATTTTGCGCAGGTGTTGAAAGGGCAATCGAAATTGTTGAAAAATCTATTAAAAAATATGGAACTCCTGTTTATGTAAGGCACGAAATAGTTCACAATAAATATGTTGTTGATGATTTGAAAAATAAAGGAGCTATTTTTGTAGAGGAACTTGAGGAAATAGAAGATAAATCAAGACCAGTTATTTTTTCAGCTCATGGAGTTCCAAAAAAAATACCTAAGGATGCAAAAAATTATAACATAAGTTATATTGATGCTACGTGTCCGTTGGTGTCCAAAGTACATAGAGAAGCAGAAAATCTGCATAAAGCTGGTTATCATTTAATTTTAATTGGCCACCAAAACCATCCTGAGGTTATTGGTACAATGGGACAATTACCTACTGGATCAATAGATCTTATTCAAAATGAGGATGAAGCTAAAAAATATGAACCTCAAAATAACAAAAAAATTTCTTATGTTACTCAAACAACTTTATCTGTGGATGACACAAAAGAAATAATTGAAATTTTGAAAAATAAATTTCCAAATATCAAAGAGCCCATGAAAGAGGATATTTGTTACGCAACAACAAATAGACAAATGGCAGTTAAAAATATTGCAAAAAAATGTGATTTATTTTTTATAATTGGAAGTAGAAATTCCTCTAATTCTGTAAGATTAGTAGAAGTTGCAAAGAAATCGGGCTGTCTTAATTCTATACTGATTCATTCTCAAAGTGAAATTCCATTCAACTTAATTGAAAGTTCAAATATAATCGGAATTTCATCTGGTGCATCTGCCCCTGAAATACTTGTCGAAAATTTCATTAAAGAATTGAAAAATAAATTTACAGTCACTATAGAAGAAGTGGAGATTATAAAAGAAAACGTCGTTTTCCATGCTCCAAAAAAATTAAACTAAATGGCTGTTTACACAAAGATAAATAAGAAAGATATTTCGTATATTAATAAAAAATTTGAAAATCAAAAATTTTTAAGTTTTAAAGGTATAAAACAAGGTATTGAAAATACTAATTATTTATTAAAATCAAAAAACAATAAGTTTATACTAACTATTTTTGAAAAAAGAGTCCAAAAAAAGGAAATACCTTTTTTTATGAAATTAATGGATCAACTAAACGATCTAAAGATAAGATGTCCAAAACCACTAAAAAATCGTGATGGAAAATATCTGTTCAAAATAAAGAATAAGGTCGCTTGTGTTGTTTCATTTCTTGATGGAAAAGATAAAAAAAATCTTAATCTGAAAAATTGTTATGATATTGGAAAAACTATTGCTCAAATGCACTCTTCCTCGAAAAAAATTAAATTGTTTAGAAAAAACTCAATGAATATTAAGAATTTAAATCCATTATTAAAAAGTATTAAATTTAAATCAAAAAAATTCATTAATTTAGAAAAATTTCTGAATAGCAATTTTAAAGAAATTAAAAATAAATGGCCAAAAAAATTGCCAAATGGAATAATACATGGTGACCTTTTTATAGATAATATATTTTTTAAAAAAAACAAAATCTCTGGAATTATAGATTTTTATTTTGCTGCAAACGATTATTTTATGTATGAAATAGCGATATGTATCAATGCTCTTTGTTTTGATAAAAAAAAATCACAATTTAAATTAAATAAAAAAAAGGTTAAAAATTTAATTAGAGGATATGAGGGTATTAAAAAGATCTCTGAAATTGAGAAAAAATCATTGAATATTTTATGCCGTGCTGCTGCGATGAGATATTTTCTGACAAGACTTTACGACTATACAAATACTCCAAAAACTGCTTTGATAAAAATTAAGGATCCAAGAGAATATTATCAAAAACTGATAATTCACAATAATTTCAAAAACTATAGGGACTATTTAGTTTAATGATTAAAATTTATACCGATGGTTCATGTCTTGGTAATCCAGGCAAAGGTGGTTGGGCAGCAATAATATTGAACGAAGGGAAAAAAACTGAACTCAAAGGAAGTAAAAAGGATACAACAAATAATCAGATGGAATTATTAGCACCTATAGAGGCGCTTAAAAAAATTCCAAAAGGAAGCAAAGTTCAAATTTTTACTGACTCTAAATACGTAAAATCTGGAATTACAGAGTGGATACATAACTGGAAAAAAAATGGATGGAAAACTGCTAACAAAAAAGAAGTGAGTAATAAAGCACTATGGACAGAATTAGATCTACTTAATAATGAGTTTGAAATAAGTTGGAACTGGGTAAAAGCACATTCAACAGATGAGTTAAATAATGAAGTAGATTTACTTGCTAGAGATGCTGCCGACTTGTAGTTGGGCACCTGGCAACAGAACTGCCCTACCTAGATTAAATTATTTAGTAAGTTCTCTGCTGAGGTTAAACCGCATTCTTTAGTTTCTTTTTCTACATGAATATTAACTACTTTAAAATTTTCAATTACCATCAAATAACGATTTGATCTAATTCCCATTCCTTTTGTATTACGATCAACTTCCGCGCCAATTGCCTTAGTAAATAACAAATATGGATCAGATAACATTTTAATTTTATCTCCAGTATTATTAATCTCTCCCCAGCCATTCATTACGTAAGGATCATTTACTGATAAACAAAATATATTTTGTATTCCTTTTGCTTTGATTTTATCTGCATTTGCTACAAAACCTGGTAAGTGAAGTTTGGAGCAAGTTGATGTAAATGCCCCAGGTAAACCAAACAATACAACTTTACCATTACCAATAGTTTCTCTTAATTTACTTTTTTGAGGCTCTCCATCAACAAGTTGGAAAATTTCTGTATCTGGTAGTTGATCTTTTATTTTAAGTTTCATATCGAATTCATTACATATTTTTTAACTTTTTCAATATCATTCGACAGAAGTTCAAATTTTTCTTTTTTGTAATTAACGTACTTAAGACTATCTGGTAAATTTTCAGTTTTTGAGATTGCATCTTCTATTGCTTGTGGAAATTTACAAGGATGAGCTGTTGATAATACAACACAATTTTTTTTCAATCCTAATTTTCTCACAGCTCCAATGCCCACTGCAGTATGCGGATCAACTACCATCTGGTGTTCATCATTAATATTTTTTATCATTTCAACAGTCTCGTTTTCATTAAGCATTTCAGATATAAAATTCTTTTTAATTTTAACAAGATCGTTTTTGTCAATTTTATAGTTATTATTCTTTATTTTAGCCATTACATCTTTTGTGACTTCTGAGTTACAATCTTTGACGTCGTATAAAAGCCTTTCAAAATTACTCGCTATTTGTATGTCCATACTTGGAGTGTTTGTTTCCTCTACTTTCTTTTGACTATAATCACCATCAGATATAGCTCTGTGCAGTATGTCATTTTTATTTGTAGCTACGATTAGTTTATCAATTGGAAGACCTAGTTTTTTTGCTAAGTAGCCAGCGTAAATATCACCGAAATTTCCAGTTGGAACTGAAAAAGATAGTGTTTGACCGTTTCCAACTTTAAAGTAAGCGTAAAAATAATACACTGATTGAGCAATAATTCTTGCCCAATTTATTGAATTTACACCTGACATATTAATTGTTTTAGAAAATTTTTCGTCATTAAACATTGCTTTTACTAAATTTTGGCAATCATCAAAATTACCCTCCACCGCAATATTAAATACATTGCTCTCCTCATGTATAGTCATTAGTCTTCTTTGTACCGGTGAAATTTTATTATTGGGGTGTAATACAAAAACATTTAAATTATTCTTTCCCTTTAAAGCATCTATGGCGGCTGCACCAGTATCCCCTGAAGTTGCTACTATTATATTAATTTTTTTCTGGTCATGGCCTAAATGGTATTGATAAAAATTACCTATTAGTTGCATTGCGATGTCTTTAAAAGCAAGTGTGGGTCCATGAAATAGTTCTAGTACTTTTAAATCTCCTAGATTAGAAATTTTAACAACATCATCAGATCTGAAATTTGAATATGATTTTGAAATTATAGAGATTAAGTCATCTTTAGACATGAAATCTCCTATGAATGGATAAATTATTTCAGCCGCTAAATCATTGTAACTAAGGTTTTTTAAATTATCTAATTCATCTTCTTTAAATGGTTTAATTGATTTGGGTACAAATAGCCCCCCATCATCTGCCAAACCTTTGAGGAAAACGTCTTTAAAAGTAAAATTTTTCTGATTATTTCTAGTGCTTATGTAATTCATTTAATAATTTTTTTTTCTAAAATATAAATACAGCAAAAGAATTGAAATCGCTAACGAAAACCATGTCATCGCATATTTTTTATGATTATTAGAAATATTGGCTGTAATTTTTTTCGGTTTTGGCAGCTGATAATTTCCATCAAGATAAATAATATATTTTGAAAATTTTTTACCGGTAAACTTTAAGATATCTTCTCTATTCAAACTAAACCAATAATTTTCTTTTAGATCATTGTCTGGTTTAAAAATATTTTTTCTGCCCTGAATTTTTATAGTTCCAATTATGTTGTTTTGGTCAATTATATTTATCTCTGGAGTATCCTTTTTTTCGAAAGGTATCCATCCTCTGTTAAGTAAATAATTTTCACCATTAATTGAAATCGGATTTAAAACTTCGAAACCAGGTGTTCCTATATCATTTAAATTATATAAGTAAATTTGTTTTTCAAAATCTATACTACCTGATGTTTTGATTTTAAGGTAATTTACTTTATTTGATTGTGTAAGTTCGACTGGAGGATTTTTTAGTGAATTTTCAATTTCTAAAATTAGATTATTCTTCCAACCTAATCGTATTATCTGCCAGGTACCTAATGCAATAAAAACTAATATAAAAAATATTATAAAAACTGAGAATAAAAATTTATGTTTCAAGATTCAAATTTAGCTTCCCCAGATATATATCGCAGCAAATAAGAAAAGCCATACTACGTCAACAAAATGCCAATACCATGCAGCCGCCTCAAAACCAAAATGATGATCTTTATTAAAATGGCCTAATTTTCCTCGCCACAAACAAACAGCTAAAAAAATTGTTCCTACAATGACATGAAAGCCATGAAATCCGGTTGCCATATAAAATACAGATCCATAAATATGATCAGAAAATGTAAATGTTGCATGATGATATTCATAGGCTTGGAGAGCCGTAAAACAAACTCCAAGAATAACTGTTAAAATTAGACCATTAATAAAACTTTTTCTATCATCCTCTAAAAGTGCGTGATGAGACCATGTTACAGTAGTACCCGACAATAATAAGATCAATGTGTTTATTAATGGAATATCCCAAGGGTCAAAAGTCTCAATATCTTTTGGAGGCCATACATTTCCAACAAATTCATTAGGGAAAAGACTTATGTCAAAATAAGCCCAAAACCATGCAACAAAAAACATTACCTCAGATGCAATGAATAATGTCATTCCATAACGATGGTGAATTTGTACTACAGGTGTGTGATGCCCTTGGTGCTCTGCCTCTATTACTACATCTCTAAACCACATATACGCACCATAAATTAATAATGCAAAACCTAAGTACATTCCCCACGATACATCGCTATGAAGATAATAAACTGAACCCAAAGCCAAAACTAAGCAAGAAAAAGAGACATAAATAGGCCACGGACTTGGGTCCACTAAATGATAATCGTGTTTTTTTTCAGCTGACATTTTTTTGAATTATGATTGTTTATAGTAATCTGTCGAGAAAAAAGTATACGACATAGTTACATCCTCTAAATTTTTTACAGTTGGATCATTAACCATTTCAGGGTCTAAATAAAAGGTCATTACATAAGTTGCCTTTTCACCAGCTTTAAGCTCCTGCTTTTCAAAACAAAAACAACCTAATTTACTGTAATATTTTCCAAAACTTGTAGGTGAAACATTGAAACTAGCCACACCTGCTGTTGGCTCGTTACTGTAGTTTGTTACCTCAAACTCAATTTTATTGACTTGACCAACTTTAACATCAATAACATTTGATTTTGCCTTAAAATCCCAAGGTAAGTTATTTACATTGGTGTCAAACCTCACACTTACTATTTTGTCTAATACTATTTTTGGAGCATTCTTTGACACTTGGGTAGTGCCACCAAAGCCTGTAACTTTACAAAAAAGATCATAAAGTGGTACGGCAGCATAAGACAGGCCTAGCATTAAAACAAAAATTCCTGCTAACAGTAGTGGAGTTAATTTTTTTTTCTCAATCATATACTCCTATCAAATACTCCAGTGTTGTATAAAGTAAAAAAGAATAAAAAAACCATAAAGGCAATTATTGCTAATGCCGTTAGAATATTTTTTCTTTTTGTCTTTTTGTCTGGTGTTATCATATAATTTTATCTATTAAAAAAAGAACAAAAATTAAAAACAAGTAAAGTATTGAGTAACCAAATATAGATTTTGCTTTCTTTGGGTCAAATTTGTTCTTTTTAAAATTGTAAAGCTCATAGCATAAAATATTATAATAAAATGTTAATAATAAAGATGGAATTAAAAAAGTTAAACCAACAAAATTTATATAATATGGAAAAATTATAACAGGCACCATTAATAAAGAATAGATAAATATGTTTATTTTTGTACTTTCAATACCATTAGTTAATGGAAGCATCGGTATATTTGCTTTTTTATAATCATCAGATTTGTACAGACTCAAAGCCCAAAAATGTGAAGGTGTCCAAAAAAATATAATTAGAAAGAAAGCTAATGGTTCAATTGAAAGTGATCCGGTAGCAATTGTCCAACCAATCACTGGAGGAAATGCTCCAGCAGCACCTCCAATAACAATATTTTGGGGAGTTCTTCTTTTTAACCAAATTGTATAAACAAAAACATAAAATAAAATCGTTAAGAGTAATATTGAAGCAGAAATTCTATTCGTAAAGTAATCTAAAGCTATTACTGAAACAACCGATAAGGTAACACCAAATATTAAGGCCTGATTTCTATTTATCTTACCAGTAGGAATTGGTCTTAAACAGGTTCTTGACATTAACGCATCAAGATCAGACTCATACCACATATTCAATGCTCCAGCTGCTCCCGCTCCTAATGAGACTAATAAAATTCCAATTATTGCATCTTTTGTTGAGATAATATCTGGAGCAGTTAATAAACCTACAGCACAGGTGAAAATTACCAAGGACATTACTCTTGGTTTCATTAATTTAAACAGTTCAGAAAAGTTAAATAAATCCTCTTGGCTTATACTACTTTTTTTCAGCCTTGAATTACTCATTTTTTACAAAACTCTTTTTTAGCTATGCGATTTTTGTGTCCCTTGGTCATCCTCAAACTTTGGTAACTCTTCAAAAGTATGAAAGTTAGGTGGAGATGGAACTGTCCACTCGAGTGTTGTAGCACCCTCTCCCCACGGATTTTGAGCAGCGGCTCTTTTTTTTGCAAATGCATAAATTAAATTAATAAAAAATACCGCTAGTCCTGCAACCGCAATATAAGAACCAATTGAAGATATATAATTCCAACCCGCAAATGCATCTGGATAGTCAGCATATCGTCTAGGCATTCCAGCCAAACCTAAGAAATGTTGAGGGAAAAAAATCAAATTAACACCTATAAATGTTAACCAAAAATGTAAATGACCCATCCATTCAGAATACTCGTAACCTGACATTTTTGAAAACCAATAATAAAAACCAGCAAAGATTGCAAAAACAGCGCCTAGTGACAACACATAATGAAAGTGTGCAACAACATAATAAGTATCATGCATAGCGGTATCTACTCCAGCATTAGCTAGTACCACACCGGTTACACCACCTACTGTAAACATAAATATAAAACCTAGAGCCCACATCATAGGTGTTTTAAATGAAATTGATCCACCCCACATTGTTGCTATCCATGAAAAAATTTTAATTCCTGTAGGCACAGCAATAATCATTGTGGCAGCTAAAAAATATGCCTTCGTATCCGTACTTAATCCAACTGTGTACATGTGATGAGCCCATACAACAAAACCCACAATTCCAATTGCAACCATTGCGTAAGCCATACCTAAATAACCAAAAACTGGTTTTCTAGAAAATGTTGAAACAATATGACTAATCATTCCAAAACCAGGAAGAATCAAAATATAAACTTCTGGGTGACCAAAGAACCAGAATAAATGTTGGAATAAAACTGGATCACCACCAGTTTGGGCTTCAAAAAAAGCAGTACCAAAATTTCTATCAGTTAACAACATGGTAATAGCACCTGCTAAAACTGGTAAAGATAACAATAACAAAAATGCAGTTACTAAAATTGACCACGCAAATAAAGGCATCTTATGGAGAGTCATGCCTGGAGTTCTCATATTTAAAATTGTTGTTATGAAATTTACTGCACCTAAAATTGACGAAGCACCAGCTAAATGTAAACTCAGAATTGCTAAATCCATTGCTGGTCCTGGCTGACCTGCTTTTGATGATAATGGTGGATAAATAGTCCAACCACCACCAACACCTGTTTGTCCTGGAGGACCATCTGCAAATATAGACAAAATTAATAAAGTTAAAGAAACTGGCAGTAACCAGAAAGAAATATTATTCATTCTTGGAAACGCCATATCCGGAGCACCAATCATAATTGGTACAAACCAATTACCAAAACCACCAATCATAGCTGGCATAACCATGAAGAAAATCATTATAAGACCGTGACCAGTAACTAAAACATTATATAAATGATAATTACCACCCAAAATACCATCGCCTGGGTGCATTAACTCCATTCTCATCAAAACTGAAAAAGCTGTACCTATTACACCAGCAACAATAGCAAAAATTAAATACATTGTTCCTATGTCCTTATGGTTTGTAGAATATGCCCAACGCTTCCAACCCGTTGGAGTGTGATGATCGTGTGATGCTGTTTGTGTATACATATTATTTACTCGCTACTTTTAGTTTATTATTTTCTAATTCTTCTTTTGCAAATTTTACCCTAGCTTCAGACAACCATTCCTGATAGTCCTCTTCGCTTACCACTCTAACTGCTATTGGCATAAATGCATGTTTTATACCACAAAGCTCTGAGCATTGACCATAATAAGTTCCAACTTTTTCTGCCTTAAACCAAGTCTCATTAATTCGCCCAGGTACTGCATCCCTTTTAACTCCAAATGAAGGTAGAGCCCATGCATGTAAGACATCATTTGCTGTAATTAAAACTTTAACCACCTTGCCAACTGGAACAACAACCTCATTATCAACAGCTAACAATCTTGGTTGATTTGCTTTTAAATCTTTTTCCTCAATCATATAAGAGTCAAATACTAAATTTTCATCAGGGTATTCATAACCCCAATACCATTGATAGCCTATTGCTTTAATTGTTAAATCTGCTTTTGGTATTGCATCTTGTTTATATAAAATCTTAAATGATGGCACCGCCATAACAATCAAAATTAAGCATGGAATTAAAGTCCATAAAACTTCAACAGTTACATTGTGTGTTCTTTTTGAAGGATTGGGGTTTGCTGAAGCTCTAAATCTTACACAAGCATAAAGCATTAAAAATAAAACAAATACGCTTATTGCAATTATTATTGGTAATAAAAGATTATCGTGAAATGACACTATATCTCTCATCGACTCTGATGCTGCCTTTTGAAAACCTAGTTGCCAATCTACAGGCTGATTAGCAAATACTTCCTGAGTTAAAAAAAGACCTGAAAATATGTAAAAAATTTTTTTCATTTTTAATAGCTATATAAAGCTCTTTTATAAAAATTACACTTTAGTTTTCGCGACAATTTATCAATTAATTACATAATTTACGATCGAAATCGCGGATATGACGGCTGTTTCCGATCTTAAAATATTCTCATTAATTTTGACTGATTGAACCCCTTTAAAAGAGAGAATCTTATCTCTTTCAAATTCTGAAAAATCCCCTTCTGGACCTACTATTATACAAATCGGTTTATCTGTGAGCTTTGATTTATCAATTTTGATTTTATCTGAATTTAAATCTGTAAATATTAAATCCATTGAATCTTTTTTCAAAAAACTATTTAATGTTTGAGGGCTTACAATTGAAGGTACATTTATACGATTTGATTGTTCACTTGCTTCAACAGCTATTTTTTCTAAACGTTCTATATTAATCTTTCTAACAACTGTTCTATCAAAAATAATTGGTAAAAACTTAGTTACTCCCAACTCTGTTGCTTTTTGTATCATGAAATTCTGATAATTTGATTTGATTGGTGAAAATGCTAACCATAGATCTTTTGTATTTTCTTTTTGTCTTAATTGTTTTGTAGTTTTAAACTCAACAATACTTTTTGATATTCTTAAAATTTTTGCTTCCCATTCACCAGTTTTATTAAATAAAGAAAAAACTTCATTTTCTTTAACTCTCATTACTTTATTTAAATAGTGTGATTGAGATTTGTCTAACTTATCAGTCAAGTTGGCTGATAATATTTTTGAAAAAAATAATCTAATATTACTCATATGTGTTAAGTTAGTTTATGAAAAATATTAAAGCAATAATTTTTGATGCTTATGGCACTTTGTTTGATGTCAATTCTGCTGCTGAAAAATGTAAAGATAAAATTGGTGACAAGTGGGAGTCTTTTGCAAACTTTTGGAGAACCACTCAACTGGAATATACCTGGCTAAGAAGTTTAATGAAAAGACATAAAGATTTTTGGCAAATAACTGAGGAGAGCTTAGATAAATCTATGGTGGCTTTTAATATAGATCCTGAAATGAAAAATGAATTGTTGAATTTGTACAAGGTGCTCTCACCCTTTCAAGAAGTTCCGGAAACTTTAAAATCATTAAAAGAAAAGAATTTTAAAATAGCCATACTTTCTAATGGAACACCTTCTCTCTTAAATGATTTAGTAAAGAGTAATAACTTAAATAATTTATTTGATGATTTATTTTCTATTGAGCAAGTTAAAATTTATAAACCACACCCGAAGGTCTACGACCTTCCTATTGAAAAATATAAAATAAAAAAAAATGAAGTTGCTTTCTTAAGTGCAAATACATGGGATGTATCTGGGGCAGGAAATTATGGTTATCAATCTATTTGGGTCAACCGAAATAATAATATCTTTGACAATCTTGATTATAAACCTAATAATCAAATAAAGAATCTTAGTGAACTAATTAATTTAATCTAAATAATAAAAAAAAGGAGGACATGACTAAAGGACAAAGAGCAGGAGAAAGTGCTATTGCAGTAAATGTTGAGAAAGGAAAATCTTATTATTGGTGTAGTTGTGGAAAGAGTTCAAGACAACCTTTTTGTGACGGTTCTCACAAAGCTACTGAATTTAATCCTATTATTTATAAAGCTGAGGTAACAAAAAAAATGTTTTTTTGTGCTTGTAAACAAACTGATAATCAACCCTTTTGTGATGGCTCACATAACAAAAAGTAACATTGAAAATTTAGATTTAACAATTACTCTATGATCATATGAAAATTGAAGTAAGTAAAATTATCAATCCAATTGCAGCGTCTGATGGCGCAGGTGTAAAATTAAAAAGAAGTATCGGTGTAGATCCAAATTATTTTGATCCTTTTTTAATGTTAGATGAATTTGGATCAGAAAACAGTAAAGATTATATTGCTGGTTTTCCACCCCACCCTCATAGAGGTATTGAAACTGTAACCTATATGCTTGCAGGAGATTTTGAACATAAAGATAGTACCGGTGGTGAAGGGAGAATGACTGCTGGTGATGTTCAATGGATGAAAACTGGAAGTGGTATTATCCATTCAGAAATGCCAGCAATGAAAGAAGGTAAACTTCACGGATTTCAATTGTGGATAAACATGCCAGCAAAATTAAAAATGAGTAAACCAGAATATATTTATATTGATGCTGATAAAATGGCTGTTCATAAAGATAATGATAAACAAATCAAAGTTATAGCTGGTAAATTTGAAAAAGCTGAGGGTCCAGTTAAGGGGCATAATGTTGAGCCCACATACTTTGATGTAGAGTTAAAAAAAGACAAAGAGTTTAATTATAGCCTGCCCCCTACTCACAACACATTTATCTACTTAATCAATGGTGGGATAAAAATTGGTGAAAAAAAACATGATAAAGTCAAAGATAGTACTTTGATCTTATTATCAAAAGGTGAAGATTTAAAAGTTACAGCACAAACTAATACTAAATTTTTAGTTATTTCAGGAAAACCTATCAATGAAGAAATAGCTAGAGGTGGGCCTTTTGTAATGAATACCAAAGCTGAGATATTGCAAGCTGTTCAAGATTATCATAATGGCACTTTTGTAAAATAAATAATGAAATCAATTCAAATAGAAAAATTTGGTGGACCCGAAGTTCTAATTCTTAAAGATGTAGAAATTGGAAAACCTGGACCAAAAGAAGTTGTAATTAAAAATTTATCAATTGGTCTTAATTTTATAGATGTCTACCATCGAACAGGCCTTTACCCTATTCCATTACCTAGTGGTATTGGTCTTGAAGCTTGTGGCGTAATTGAAGAAGTTGGACCTGAAGTAAAACTATTTAAAGTTGGTGATAGAGTTACTCATGCTTCAATGCCAATTGGTGCATATTCAGAAAAACAAATAATGCCTGAGGAAAAATTAGTTTCTGTTCCTGATGGTATATCGGATGAAGTAGCATCTTGTATTACATTGAAAGGAATTACTGCAGAATATTTATTACATAGAGCATATCCGTTAAAAAAAGGTGATAAAGTGCTTTATCATGCTGCAGCTGGAGCTCTTGGACAAATCTTATGTCCTTGGGCTAATTCTTTAGGTGCAGAGGTAATTGGAACAGTTGGTTCAAAAGCTAAAGAGGAAATTGCTAAAAAAAATGGCTGTCACCATGTAATTAATTATTCTGAAAAAAATTTTGTAGAAGAAGTTGAAAAAATTGTAGGAAAAAATTGTATTGATGTTGTTT
>CABYLY010000007.1 GCA_902519945.1 uncultured Pelagibacteraceae bacterium | reverse complement strand
GAAAATTCTCTATCTTTAATTTCTGAAATTTTACATAAACCAAGAGAAAATATAAAATATATGTCACATCCTTGTGGGAGTTATAATGGTTACACATTAGAAATTTTGAGGGAACTTGGTATTGAATTAGGTTTTAAACAGATAATGTCTATTGAGAAAGAAAGAGGTATGAAAAAAATCAATAATTCTTGTTTAGAAATAGCAAGAGAAGATCATGCGATTATCTATCAAAAAATGAATTAATGAAAATCACTTTATTTACCTCAAATAAAAATAGGCACAATTATTTTATCAATTTATTATCAAAAGTGTCTGAGGAGCTTTTTGTTGTGCAAGAATGTGAAACAATTTTTCCTGGTATAACATCTGGCAACTACCAAGCATCCCCAATAATGAAAGAATATTTTAAAAACGTAAATATCGTTCAATCGAAGTTGTTTGGAAATTCTTATATTAATAATTTTAATAAAAATGTTAAAATTTTACCTATTCTCTTCGGGGATTTGAATCAGTGCTCAATGAAATTATTGTCAGATTTTTTAAAAAGCGACATCTATCTTGTTTTTGGCTCCAGTTTTATCAAAAGTGAACTTGTTGATTTTTTGATAGAAAACAAAGCAATAAACATCCATGCTGGTGTTTCACCTTATTACAGAGGAGCTGATTGTAATTTTTGGGCACTTTATGATAATAATCCTCATTTAGTCGGTACAACAATCCTTTTGCTTTCAAAGGGGCTAGATAGTGGGCCAATTTTATATCACGCAATGTCTAACTTAAAAACTGATCCTTTTGAATATACAATGACTGCAGTCAAATCAGCATTTCACTCAGTTGTGGAAAGAATTAAAGATAATTCAATTTTTAAAATTGAACCTATTATTCAAGAAAAAAATAAAGAAATTCGATATTCAATAAAAAAGCAATTTAACGAAGAAGTTGTAAAAAAATATTTTGAGAAAAAAATTAATTTAGATTCTGCTAAATTTAATCGATCTTTATTGAAGGAACCTTTTTTTTTAAATAATTAATTTCAATTTTTATTTTTAATTATAAATCTAATATGATTTGAATAATTATTTCTATCTACAAATTCTTGTAATTTTTCAAAATTCATTTTTAAAAAATTTGCAGTTTTTTTACTTTTTTGCCTATTCAAAAGACCATAAATATCTCCTATATCTAAACCTTTAAACTGAGTTTCTACAATCTTCATTTTCACTTTGTTGCATAAAAATTGAAATGAATTTTTATTGAAATAAAATAGATGATGTGGTGGACATAAAAGATTGTTTTTTTCTCTTAAATATGAAAAACCAAGCGAGTCTATATTGGGTGTGTAAATAAAAATTAGACCATCTTTTTTTAATTTACTTTTAATTTTCTGTAAAAAGTTTAATGGACTCGGCACATGTTCAATTACATCAAAAGCAGTAATAATGTCATATTTTTCTTTTATTTGAGCTATATCCTTAAATGAAGTAATTCCTAAGTTTGATTTAAGCCACTTTCTAATTGAGTCACTATACTCAACGCCATTTACTTTATAATGTTTTTTTGCCTCTTCTAAAAACCATCCTGTCCCACAACCAAAATCCAATAATGAACCTTTTTTTTTATATTTTTTCAAAATTTTTATGCGCTCTACAGCAAATCTTTCAATCCTATATTTTCTTGTCTTGTCATAAGCATTAATTTGTTTTTTTAAAAAATCTTCACTACTGTACACATCATCAAAATTTTGTGGTTGTACTTCAGAATAAGTAAGATTACAATTTCGACAAGTTACAATCTTTATTTTATTTTGAATTATGTAAAGCTCTTTTTTTTTTGATTTACATACTGGACACACTATAATTTTCCTAAAACCATGATTTTTTTTTACAAATTTAATTGCATCTCTAGTCTTAATCTCCGAATTTAAATTAAAATTTATTGGTCTTAATTTATCAAGATTTATCATCAGAATTTACCCTTGAGTGAAAGTTTTATTTGTTTCTGTGATTATTTTCATTTATAGCTTTAAAATAATTATCCCAACTACCACTGTCTTTCCAATCCGTCTCCTGTATAGGAAAAATACTTATGTTTTTTTTTAAAGTTAAAATTTTTTTAATCAAAATGTCCATATCAAAAAAATTTAATTTAGGTAAAAATTTACTTATTTCAGGATCTATTACATACATACCTACATTCGTAAGGATTTTGTTATTAGGTTTTTCAATAATAGATTTTAAAAAACCATTGCTTTTAATTTCACATTGACCATAAGGAATTTGATGTGATTTTAGACAAACAACAATTGTTAAAATTGATTTTTTTTCGTTATGAAAGTTAAGAAGCTTGATTGGATTAATTTTTATCAAGCTATCACAATTTACCATAAAAAAAGGTTCAGTCTGATTCTTTATGGATTTCAGACAACCTCCTGATCCTAAAGGTTTTTTTTCTTTTAGAAAATTAATTCTATATTTAGACTCAAATTGATTAAGATAGTTATTCAGTATTTTGTCATCTGATCTCAGAGAAACTAAAAAATTATTAAACTTAAATTTTTTAAATTGATCAAAAATATTCAATATAACAGGTTTTTTATTAAAAGGTATTAATGGTTTGGGAAGAATATCTGTAAAAGGTCTCATCCTCAATCCTTTTCCTCCAGCCATAACTAAAACTAAATTATCAAAACCAATTTTTTGAGAACTTTTATTATTTTCCAAATAGTCCACTGGTTTTTTTTTTTTATCTAAAACTGGAACAATTAAGTTTTTATTCTTTGTTAGAAACAACTTGAGTTTTTTATTTCCTCTTATTTTATTCTTAAATACGAAAAAGCTTTTTTTATTATAAATCTTATTAATTTTTGCATTGAAATTTTTAAACTTTAAAATATATCTCCTTAAGTCTCCATCTGTAAGAATTCCTTTAAACTTTTTAAATTTATCTACAACAAACAAGCATCTAGTACCTACCTGATCCAACTTTTGCATTGATTCCAATATAGATTTTTTTTCATCAATTAATAATTTATGTATTTTTTTCATTTTTTTTTTTTGTTTCAATAATATTTTTTGATAATACTTTGTAGTCGGTTAGATTTTTATTCAATAGTATTGGCAAAGCTATTGATCTATTAAGCAAGTCCTTTGTTTTCTGGAATTTTTTTATTTCTTTTTTATTAAAAATATGGTCCCAAAAATAGCTACAATGCCATTTGATTGCATCAGGAAGATTTTTAGTGCCAAAATTATTATCTTTAATTACTTTCAGAATTTTACTCTTTTGTTTTTTATCATTTATAAAAAAAATAAAAGTATCAAAATTTGAAATACTATTTTTTGGAATTGACCTTAATTCAAAATTATTTTTTAAAAAATTTTCGATAATCTTATATCTTTTTTTATTCTCTTTAAGAATATAATTAATTTTTTTTAATTGTTCTTTACCAATTATACCTTGCATCTCAGTCATTCTATAATTAAAACCTGGAAATGATTTGGTATCCATTCCTCTAGAATATCTGGGATTATTTTCATGACCATGATCATGATAAGCCTTACAATACTTAAAATAATTTTTGTTGTTGGTTAAAATTAAACCTCCCTCACCTGTGGTAATAAACTTTCCAAAATCAAGACTGAATATACCAATATCTCCTATGGTGCCTAGAAAATCGTTTTCATACTTTCCTGCAACTGACTCACAATTATCTTCTAAAATCTTAATATTTTTTGATTTAGCAATCTTAAATATTTCTCTATTCTCGCATGAAACACCTAACATATGGACAGGAATTATAACTTTTGTTTTTTTCGTTATTTTTTTTTTTAATTCTTCAGGACACATATTTAAAGTTTTATTAACATTTACAATTACTGGTTTTGCACCACAATCAAGAATAGCCTCAATCGTTGCAATAAAATTAAACGCTTGTGTAATAACTTCATCACCTGGTTTTATACCTAGTGCCTTTAGTGCAATTTTTATCGCGGCAGTGCCGGATGAGACTGCTAAACAATATTTACTATTAAAGAAATTTGATATTTTTTTCTCAAATTCTCTTACATGGAAATTTTTTCTTTTTGCCTCAAATCCATGAGCAAACAAAACTCCACCATCATCAAACAATTTAGACAATGCTTTTTTTTCTTTTTTATCAATTAATTCATAGCCTGGCATAATGTATGATTACTTCATATTTTATCTACAAACAATGAATTATTTTTTAATTAATCTTTTTAATATTTTTAGATCTTCGTAATCATTTAAATCAAAAGAATTAAATTTTTCCATCTTAAAGTATAAGGTTTTTTTAAAATCTATAAAAATATTTTTTTCTAAATTCTTTTTTGACACAGCATAAATTGCACCGTTAATGAAATAGCTATTATATGGATAATCTTGTCTTCTTGTGATTAAAGAATTTTTAATATAAAAATTTATCTTTCTATTTTTTATAAAGATTGTTTCATTTGGATTTTCCAAAGACTTTGATACACTCACTACTGAATCTGGTTTTTTTTTATTAAGTAAATTTAAAAAAGAATTTATATCTTTTGAAGTTCTAAGTGGAGATGTTGGTTGAAGTATAATGATATATTTAAAGTTAATTGATTTTTTTATTGTCCACTTATAAAAATGCTTAATATTATCTTTAAATAGAGTTTTATCAGTGGACAGATTTGCAGGTCTTTCATAATCTATATTGGCGCCATATTTTTCACCTATGTGTCGAATTCTTTTATCATCAGAAAGTATAAAACAATTTTTCATGGTTAATTTTGAGTTTTTTATTACGTGTAGAGTATATTCTACTAAAGGCTTACCATTTAGTTTAATTATATTTTTATCTTTAATACCTTTCGAATTTTTCCTAGCTGGCACTAAAGTGATAATTTCATTTTTGTCCATAAATTTAGTTTAACTTATTAATAGAATTATTATAAAGCATTGATATAAATAAAAATCAATTATATGAATACTTTATGTTCAAAATAAGTAATAATAACCAAAAAGAATTTAATAAAAATGGCGTTGTAGTTTTAAGAAGATTCCTTTCAAAAAGTAAAGCTTCTGAATTACAAAGAAAAATTGACATTTACATCTTAAGAAATAAAAAAAAACTTAGAGGGAAAGATATAAATTTTATAGGCAGTAAAGTAAATTCACTCCATAAAATTAGAGGAAAATATTTTGAGAAATTATATAAGAGTAAAAAAGTAGTTGAATCTTCGAAATTATTATTAAATGCCATACCAAAATTCAAACACTGCGAATATTTTGCAAAACCAGAAAAAGTAGGATTACCTAGTCCCATGCACCAAGATAATTATTATTGGAATTTAAAAAATCCTAATGCGATAACAATGTGGATAGCTTTGACGCCTACAAACAAAAAAAACGGATCAATCGATTATTTAATCGGTTCTCATAAAATTGGAAAAGTAAAACATATTTCTTCTTACGCACCTGGAAGTTCACAAAAAGTCAAAAATTTAAAAAAATTTAAAAAATTTAAAAGAAGATCCTTTAATCTAAATATTGGTGATTGCTTAGTTCACCACAGTGAAATCATCCACGGTAGCAAAGCAAATAATTCAAATTATCCAAGACGTGGATTTACTATACAAATGATTGATAGCAAAGCAAAAATAGATAAGATTGCTTTAAAGAATTACAAGATTTCTCTTGATAAGCAGATAAAAAGAAGAAGCTAATTATTTTTTTTTAATTTAAATTATAAAAATCTTTTTTTATATTTTCTGGAATATGAATCGACTTTAAAACTTTAACTATTTCTTTTGCTGGAGATTTTCTTTGAGGTGAATTTCTTTTAAATTTAATTTTTTTCTTTAAAACAGACTTAATAACATTAATAATTTTTTTACGTTCCACCTTGCAATCTATTACTGATTTAGGCTTGATTCTTCCTTTTTGGCGATCACCTATATTAATTGAAACTTTATTCATTAACGGAGCTTCTAAAATTCCACTAGATGAATTTCCAATCACAAAATCTGAATATTTCATAAGACTTAGATATTTAGATCTACCCAATGTTTTAAAAATATAAATTCTGTTAGATCCATCAACTCCTAATCTTTTCTTTTTTAGTTCTTTTATTATAATTTCACTTTGAGGGTCAGAATTGGGGTAAGAAAAAAAAAGATTAATGTCTTTAAAACTTAGCAAAGAATCTATAAGGATTCTTAAGTTTTTTTTATTATTTTTTGTATCTAATGTTTCAGGGTGATAAGTTACTAAAGCGTTTTTTTTATTAAACACAAAATTTAATTTTTTTTGAATTTTTTTTTTGTCAATTAAATTAAAATTCTTTACTTGATCTTCAGATAATCCTCCTTTCATGAAAACTCTATTAGGATTCTCACCCATTTGAATAATGTTTTTTTTGTAAGAATTATTTGCAGGAAAATGATAATATGATAATTTTGTTACACAATTTCTAACATAATCATCGAATGAATTAGATGTGTGCTCACCACCATTCAAATGGCAAATTGGTATTTTGTGAAACATTGAATTAACCGCTATTGGTAAAATTTCATATCTATCACCAAGCAATATTATAAAATCTGGTTTTTGTTTTGATAAAATTTTGTTAAAACTAATTAAAATTTTACCAATATTCAATATCAAGTTGTTTATATTATCTTTTTTGAAATTTAGTCTAATTATCTTGAATATTGAAAAGCCATCTTTTTGGATATTTTTAAAAGTTGATCCATATTTTTTTGAAAAATGATTACCAGTTACTATTAATTTATAATCAAAAAAAATTTTGTTATTCTTTAGTTCTTTTAAAAGCCAAAAGAGAAGGTCATAGTCAGATCTATTCCCAGTCACAATAAATATCTTTTTTCTATATTTTCTCATCTTTCTCATAATTTTTGTTTGCTTTATTTCCTATAATTTTTTTCCAATTTATTGCTGATATGCCACCATTCGATCTTTTGGGACAAATATTTTTTTTTGAAAATCTTTCACCTTTTTTTATGATCTTCCTTGCAACAATATACTTCCTTATTATTTTTAAATTTTTTTTTTCTGATTTAGATACTTTTTTTTCATAACTTCCCATTGATTTCTCAGCTAATCTAATATTTTGAACCATTTCTTTAAAATCTTTTGGATTAAGACTAGAACTATGATCAGGTCCTAACATTTTATTATCTAATGTTATATGTTTTTCAATAAACCTTGCTCCTGCACCAACAGATATTGCTGGCACAATAGTTGATTTGCTGTGATCAGATAGCCCGACTACCTTCTTGAATTTTTTTCTTAAAGTTAAAATATTATTTATGTTTATATCTTCTATTGGTGATGGATATGCACTATTACAATGTAAAAGTACTACGTTCTTCTTTTTAAGAATTCTTAATGCATAATCAATTTCTTTTATATTTGATGCGCCAGTCGACAAAATTATTTCTTTTTTAGATTTTGAACAAAGTTTTAAAAGCGGATAATTCGTAATTTCCCCAGATGGAATTTTTATAAATTTTGTATTAAGGTTTTTATCTATGCCATAGGAAGACTCATCAAAAATTGAGAGTAAAAAATCTATTTTTATTTTTTTTGAAAATTTAAAAAGATGACTAATTTGACGGTCTTTTAACTCATATTTTTTTAGCATTTCATATTGACCTTCAAATTTGGTTTTTTTTTGATATTGAGCCAAACCACAATTCATTGTGGTTAATTCAGATGCTTTAAATGCTTGAAACTTTACACAGTCTGCACCAATATTTTTTGCAATTTTAATAAGTTTTTTGGCTTTTTTAATATCGCTGTTATGGTTTACTCCTATTTCAGCAATAACATATACTTTGTTGTTATCTAAACTTTTTAATTTCATAATTGCCAAATTTTGTTTTATCAGAAAATTTTTTTGGTTTCTTGTTAATTTTAGAAATAATTTCTTTGATACCATATTCTACAGAATATTTTGGATAGATATTATAAAATTTTTTCAATTTTGAAAAATCAACTTTATAGTTACGCATATCAACTTTACTTTTATTCACTAGAGTAATCATAGGTTTTTTTAAATATTTTTTAATTTTGTTTACAATCTGCTGTTTTGTAAAATTATTGAAATTACTTCCAACATTAAAAACATCTGTTTTAATTTTTTGTTTATTATTTATAACTTTATAAATTATCCTAGAAAAATCTTTTACATGACAGTAAGGGCGCCATGTAAAAGGATCATATAAATCAAAATTTTCTTTTAAAACAAAATTTCTAACAAATTCATTTATTGTCAAATCAAATCTCATTCTTGAAGACCAGCCAAAAGCTGTTGCAAATCTTAAAATTATTATTGGATACTTGAAATTTTTTTTTTCTTTTAATAAAAATTTTTCTATCATTACTTTATTCTTAGCATATACTGATAAGGGCCTTAATGGTGATTTCTCATTTACAATTTTTTTAGATATTCCATAGTTTGAGCAAGTTGAAACATATATAAGTTTTTTAATTTTAGTTTTTGAAAGTACTTTCAATAAAGATAATGTAAATTTTTCATTTATTTTTGTTGATATAGATGGATACTTTTTTGTTATAGGATCACCAACCACACTTGCTAGAAAAATAACGAAATCACAATTCTTTGCAATATTGAAAATTTTTTTTTTTTCAGAAATTGATAAATTATAGTTTTTGTAATTTTTTTTTTTATTTATATTTGTAAAAATCTTCTGATTATAAATTTTATTATCTATTGATATGATTTGATAGGTTTTTTTTTTTATTAAATCTTCACATAAGACACTACCTATATATCCTTGACCTCCTATAACAAGAATTTTTGGTTTTTGCTTTTTTTTGGCTGACATCAATCGTGATATATACATATAATTTAGTTCAATATAAAATATATTGTTTTATAAAATACTCTATATTTCCAAAACAAACTTATAACCATGCAATAATATATATGGTTTAAATTTGTTAATATAGGTTGCTCGAATTCTGATGTTTAATTTTGTTTTTTTGATATTTTTGTTGATGATATATAATTTTTCTAAATCTTTTCTCAAATATAATTTTGATGACCAGGAATTTTTTTTAAAAAAACTTTTATAGTTGTAATTTCTTTTGATTAATTCGCTTATCAAGTTATCAAGTTGTTTGATTTGGATTTTATATGTTTTTTCTAAAACTTTAGAAATTGTATCTTTTTTTGATATTTTGAATAATTTACAATCTAAAATTTTTCCAAAATCAATTTTTTTTGAAATTAGGTGTGCTGTAGCACCATAATACTTTTCTGAATTTTCTAACGCAAAATTTACACATCCAATTCCCCTATATTGTGGGGGTCCCGGATGAAAATTAATTGCACAAATTTTAGCTTTTTTAATAAATTTTTGACTTAAAATGAAATGACTTCGAAAACAAATTATTATATCTCCTTTCCAATTCAATATTTTTTGATTAGGTATATCTTTGTAATGTTTTGAAAAAAAAAAACTCACATACTTAAATTTTTTTTTTAAGTTATTGATCATAATTTTTGAATATTTATCATCGTATTTCCCCATAAATAAAATTTTTTTTGAAATTTTTTTCATTTAATTAAAAAAGAGCTACTTGGAATATTGATTATTCTTTTAAATAAAGACTCTGTATTTTTTAAGTTCATTTTTGGGAATTTTTTAAAGAATTTAAGTGTGTGTAATGGTTTCCAAGATGGTCTGATATATATATTTTTACTATAACATTTATCTAAAATAGGTGTTAATAAATTTTCATACCCTTTGTTTAAAATCACTGTTTGAAGCCAATAATTTGACTTTGTATGTAAAGGCTCTCTAAATAATGTTAAAAAATTTAATTTTGAAAAAGACTTTTGATACTTTTTAAAAAGTTTCCTTTTATTATCCAGTAAGTAATTTATTTTTTTTAGTTGGGAGCAGCCTAATGATGCATTTAAACTTGGAAGTCTGTAATTATAACCTACTTCATCATGAATATAATCCCATTTTGAATTTATTTTTGCTGTAGCTGCTAAATGTTTTGCTTTTTCAAAAATTTTTCTGTTGTTTGTTAAAATAGCACCACCCATTCCAGTGGTTATAATCTTATTCCCATTGAAGCTTAAAATGCCAACGTCTCCGAAAGTTCCTGCGTGTTTGTTTTTATAAAAACTACCTAGGGCTTCCGCTGCATCCTCAATTATTATTAATTTAAATTTTTTTGCTATTGACTTTAATTTTTTAATATCACAAATATGTCCAAAGGTATGCATAGGAATAATTGCCCTTATAAATCTTTTTGTTTTTTTGTTATAACATTTGCCGTCTTTTATTGTCGAAATTTGTTCTAAATACTTACTTAGTTTTTCAAAATCAATTGATAAATTTTCATTGATATCTACAAAGTGAGGAACTGAATTATTGTAAAGAACAGAATTTCCTGTCGCCACAAAAGTCATTGAAGGAATTAGAATTTCATCATTTTTTTTTATGCCTGAGGAGATAATTGATAAATGCAGTGCGGAGGTTCCACTTATCACACTAACAACATACTTCGATTTGGTAAACTTTTTTAGTTTTATCTCAAATTTTTTAGTAAAGAGACCTGCTGTTGAAACCATTTTGCTGTCTAAACATTTAGAAACACTTAACTTATCAGACTTATTTAAAGAGGGCTCATGTAAAACAAATGCTTTATCTTTTTTTTTAAGAACCTCAATCAAAGACAAATAAAATTGTTTAACATAATATTTTTTATTAAACATGATAGTATTAAAATTAATTAATTTTAATATGTTTAGATGATTTGGTACAGACCAAATATTAGAAAATGTAATTTTAATTGCAAAAATGACTATGAATTTTTTTTATAAAACTAAAATTTACAGTGTTAATATCTATTTTTTCTTAAAAATTTTTTTCAGTGCATAAATCAAGCCAATTGAGCTATTAGTACTGGTCAGCTGCACACATTGCTGTGCTTCCACACCCAGCCTATCAACGTGGTGGTCTACCACGGCTCTATAGGAAGAACTAGTTTTGAGGTGAGTTTCCCGCTTAGATGCTTTCAGCAGTTATCTCGTCCATACTTAGCTACCCGGCACTGCAGCTGGCGCTACAACCGGTCCACCAGTGGTATGTTCAACCCGGTCCTCTCGTACTAGGGTCAACTCCTCTCAATTCTTCTACACGCATAGCAGATAGGGACCGAACTGTCTCACGACGTTCTGAACCCAGCTCACGTACCACTTTAATTGGCGAACAGCCAAACCCTTGGGACCTGCTCCAGCCCCAGGATGTGATGAGCCGACATCGAGGTGCCAAACACTGCCGTCGATATGAGCTCTTGGGCAGTATCAGCCTGTTATCCCCGGCGTACCTTTTATCCGTTGAGCGATGGCCCTTCCACTCAGAACCACCGGATCACTATGACCGACTTTCGTCTCTGCTCGACTTGTCAGTCTCACAGTCAGGCAGGCTTATGCCATTGCACTCTACGAACGATTTCTGACCGTTCTGAGCCTACCTTCGCACGCCTCCGTTACTATTTGGGAGGCGACCGCCCCAGTCAAACTACCCACCATACAATGTCTTGATGCCGGATAACGGCTACCAGTTAGATATCAAGAAAAACAAAAGAGGTATTTCACTGGCGACTCCACAAAAGCTAACGCTTTTGCTTCAATGTCTCCCTCCTATACTAAATATGTTTTTCCTAATACCAATGTAAAGTTGCAGTAAAGGTGCACGGGGTCTTTCCGTCTAACTACGCGAACTCCGCATCTTCACGGAGAATTCAATTTCACTGAGTTGATGTTGGAGACAGCGGAGAAATCGTTACGCCATTCATGCAGGTCGGAACTTACCCGACAAGGAATTTCGCTACCTTAGGACCGTTATAGTTACGGCCGCCGTTTACTGGGGCTTCAGAAATGAGCTTGCACCCATCGCATTAACCTTCCAGCACCGGGCAGGCGTCAGACCCTATACATCCACTTACGTGTTAGCAGAGCCCTGTGTTTTTGATAAACAGTCGCTTCTCCCTGGCTTGTGCCACCTTTTTAAAGTTGCCTTGAAAAAGGTCTTCCTTATTCCGAAGTTACGGAAGCATTTTGCCGAGTTCCTTCAACATCATTCTCTCAAGCGCCTAAATATACTCTATTAATCCACCTGTGTCGGTTTAGGGTACGGTCTAATGATGGAGCTATTTCTTGGGACCTTTTCGCGGCAAATTCAATCCATTAAGAATTCACAACTTACAAGATCCGTCACTACCATCTGGTTAAGGAATATTAACCTTATTTCCATCGACTACGGCTTTCGCCCTCGCCTTAGGTGCCGACTAACTCTGCGCGGATTAACCTTGCGCAGAAACCCTTGGATTTTCGGCGAAGAAGTTTTTCACTTCTTTTATCGTTACTTATGTCAGCATTCGCACTTCTGATACCTCCAGGATTCTTCACAGATATCCCTTCACAGGCTTACAGAACGTTCCGCTACCAGATGTAATTTTCGAAAAAATTACAAATCCACAGATTCGGTATATGATTTTAGCCCCGTTACATCTTCGGCGCAGAAACTCTATTAGACCGGTGAGCTGTTACGCTATCTTTAAAGGATGGCTGCTTCTAAGCCAACCTCCCGGCTGTTAAGGAATTTCCACATCCTTTCACACTTAATCATAATTTTGGGACCTTATCTGGTGGTCTGGGCTCTTTCCCTCTCGACCATGGACCTTAGCACCCACAGTCTGTCTGTTGAAGAACAATGTTTAGCATTCGGAGTTTTATTAGGTTTGGTAAGAATCTCTTCCCCCTAGCCCATTTAGTGCTCTACCTCTAAACATCTTTTTATTCAACGCACTACCTAAATAGTTTTCGCGGAAAACCAGCTATCTACGAATTTGGTTGGCCTTTCACCCCTTACCACAAGTCATCCAAAGACTTTTCAACGTCAACTGGTTCGGTCCTCCGGCAAGTGTTACCTTGCTTTCAACCTGCTCATGGTAAGCTCATTCGTTTTCGGGTCTAATTCATTAAACTAATCGCCCTATTAAGACTTGCTTTCGCTACGCCTACACCTAGATGGCTTAAGCTTGCTTAATAAATTAAGTCACTGACCCATTATACAAAAGGTACGCCGTCACTCTAAAAAGAGCTTCGACTGATTGTAGGCATGCGGTTTCAGGTTCTATTTCACTCCCCTAATAGGGGTTCTTTTCACCTTTCCCTCACGGTACTAGTTCACTATCGGTCACTGAAGAGTATTTAGGCTTAGAGGGTGGTCCCCCTATATTCGAGCAGGATTTCACGTGTCCCGCTTTACTCAAAAATTCTGTTAAACATTACTCATACGGGACTATCACCCTCTATGGTTAGCATTTCCAAACTATTCAGATTTTTTTAACAAAATTGTTGGCCTGTTCCGCTTTCGCTCGCCACTACTAACGGAATCTCAATTGATTTCTTTTCCTCTGGTTACTTAGATGTTTCAGTTCTCCAGGTTATCTCTTTAAACTTATTTATTCAGTTTAAAGTACCACATAAAGTGGTGGGTTTCCCCATTCGGAAATTTTCGGATCAAAACTTACATACAGCTCCCCGAAACTTATCGCAGTATATCACGTCCTTCATCGGCTTTCAGTGCCAAGGCATCCGCCACACGCCCTTAAACGCTTGATTTATGCACAGAAAAAAATTCTGTGTTGAATCAAATTTTTTATAATGAACATTAGCTAATAACAGTGCTAATGTTCGGATATAGATATTGATATTAATTATTATTTTTATTTACAATTTTTTATAACTAAGTGTCTTGGTGGAGGATAGCGGGATCGAACCGCTGACCTCCTGAATGCAAATCAGGCGCTCTCCCAGCTGAGCTAATCCCCCCATGATCTTAAATTGGTGGGCCGAGAAAGACTCGAACTTTCGACCCCACCCTTATCAAGGGTGTGCTCTAACCAACTGAGCTACCGGCCCCCATGCAAGAGAAACACTAACTTTAAGAAGAGAAATGAGGACGGTCAACATTAACCGTGTATATTATTTAGAATGAAATTTTATTTTCACTCATCCTTAGAAAGGAGGTAATCCAGCCGCAGGTTCCCCTACGGCTACCTTGTTACGACTTCACCCCAGTCGCTGACTATACCGTGGTCAAGGGTTTTAAACCTTGCCTTAAGGTAGAACCAACTCCCATGGTGTGACGGGCGGTGTGTACAAGACCCGGGAACGCATTCACCGTGGCACGCTGATCCACGATTACTAGTAATTCCAGCTTCATGCACTCGAGTTGCAGAGTGCAATCCGAACTGAGGTATTTTTTAAGGATTTGCTTGACGTCGCCGTCTTGCTTCCTGTTGTAAATACCATTGTAGCACGTGTGTAGCCCAACACGTAAGGGCCATGAGGACTTGACGTCATCCCCACCTTCCTCCAGCTTATCACTGGCAGTTCTTTCAGAGTGCCCAACTTAATGATGGCAACTAAAAGTGAGGGTTGCGCTCGTTGCGGGACTTAACCCAACATCTCACGACACGAGCTGACGACAGCCATGCAGCACCTGTGTTTCGTCCGGCCGAACCGAAAACTTTAATCTCTTAAAGTCGCGACGAACATGTCAAGTGTTGGTAAGGTTCTGCGCGTATCTTCGAATTAAACCACATGCTCCACTACTTGTGCGGGTCCCCGTCAATTCATTTGAGTTTTAACCTTGCGGTCGTACTCCCCAGGCGGTGTGTTTATCGCTTTCGCTGCGACACTGAAAATAAATTTCCAACGTCTAACACACATCGTTTACGGCATGGACTACGAGGGTATCTAATCCTCTTCGCTACCCATGCTTTCGTTCCTCAGTGTCAGTATTGATCCAGAAAGCTGCCTTCGCAATTGGTATTCTTTCTAATATCTACGAATTTCACCTCTACACTAGAAATTCTGCTTTCCTCTATCAAACTCTAGCTGAAAAGTTTTGATGGCAGTTCCAGAGTTAAGCTCTGGGATTTCACCACCAACTTTTTCAACCACCTACGAACTCTTTAAGCCCAGTAATTCCGAACTACGCTAGGTCCCTTCGTATTACCGCGGCTGCTGGCACGAAGTTAGCCGGACCTTCTTATTCGGGTACAGTCATTTTCTTCCCCGACGAAAGAGCTTTACAACCCAAAGGCCTTCTTCACTCACGCGGCATCGCTGCATCAGAGTTTCCTCCATTGTGCAAGATTCCCCACTGCTGCCTCCCGTAGGAGTTTGGGCCGTGTCTCAGTCCCAATGTGGCTGATCATCCTCTCAAATCAGCTATTGATCACAGTCTTGGTAGGCCATTACCCTACCAACAAACTAATCAAGTGCAGGCTCATCCAATGGTGCATAAAGCTTTCTCTGTAAAGACTTATCCGGTATTAGCACAAGTTTCCTCGTGTTATTCCAGGCCAAAGGGAAGATACCTACATGTTACTCACCCGTCTGCCACTAAGTATTGCTACTTCGTTCGACTTGCATGTGTTAGGCGTGCCGCCAGCGTACGTTCTGAGCCATGATCAAACTCTCAAGTTTAAAAACGGCGCACACTAGCTTCTATATAAATTCTAAGAATAAAATTTATATAATGTTGAAGTGTGTACGACAAATTTTGGTAACCTTAACCGTCCACACTTCTCTTCTTAAATATTGACTTTTTAAATAGCTAATTGAGCAATAATCCCAATAATTCTCACAATTAATAAATTGAACTTCATTAATTTACGTGAGAAAGTTTGATGCTTATAGGCTAAAATCAAAGGAAATCAAGCATTTATAAGCAGAAAAATCATTGAAATTCAAGAAATTTAGAGGTTTTTTTTGATTTTCAATCTATGCTGATCTAATAATTTATCTCCTAATAAATAAATAATGATGAATAAAATTAAACTATCTGTCAAAAAAAATGCTGAAATTTTAGCTTTAGGCTTATTGGTGTTAATTACGATAATATCAACAACTTATTATAATCAAAGTAAGAAAAAAATTTACCAAAATTATAAGAACACATTGCATAATGTTTATTTCAAAAAAACAATTAACCATGTGTTCAACAATTTAGAACCAAAATTTAAAAAAATTGAACATAAAATACAACCTGGTGAGACATTTGACAGTATTCTAGATGGTTATTTTGTAGAGGATAAACAAATAACTGAAATCAAAAAAAAATTATTAAAAAAAGTAAATCTTAATAAATTAAATATTGATCAAAAAATTAAATTTACGCTAGATCAGTCAGAAAATATTATCAAAGAATTTACTTTTCAATTATCAAATACTGAAAAAATTTATTTGACAAGAAATACTAAGGCAGAAGAGTTTATTGAAAAAACAATTGTAACAAAACTAAAAAAAAAAATTCTTTATAGAGAAAATATCATCTCAAAAAGTTTATATAAATCTGCGGTTGAACAAAGAATTCCTGCAAATATAATAATTGAATTTGCTAGAGTTTATGGTTTTCAGGTAGATTTTCAGAGAGATATTAAAAAAAAAGACAGTTTTCAAATTATGTATGAAATTTTTATTGATGAAACAGGAAAGACCATCGAAACGGGAAATATACTTTTTGCAAATCTAAAATTAAGTAGAAAAAATAATCCATTATATTACTTTGATAAAAAAGGTAGCGAAGGTCATTACGATATAAGTGGAAAAAGTGTAAAGAAAGCATTGATGAAAACTCCAATCAATGGTGCAAGACTTTCCTCTCCATTTGGAATGAGGAAACACCCAATTGATGGGTTTACAAAAATGCATCGTGGAACAGATTTTGCTGCACCAATGGGTACACCAATTATGGCCTCTGGTGATGGAGTTATTAAAAAAGCAGGTTGGTGTGGTGGTGGTGGAAATTGCGTTGTCATACGTCATAACTCAACTTATCAAACTGTTTATGCTCACATGTCAAAATTTGCTAAAGGTATTAGAAGTGGTGTGAGAGTAAAACAAGGTCAAACAATTGGATATGTCGGTTCAACAGGAAAAAGTACTGGTCCACATCTGCATTATGAAGTAATCGTTAATGGAAAGAAAATAAACTCTCAGAAATTAAAGCTGCCCTCAGGTAAAGCACTAAAAGGTAAAGATCGGGAGTTGTTTGAAACCAAAAAAATTAAGCTTGATGTCCTCAAATCTGAAAAAATAATTGGCTTAAATTAATTCATCTCATTTTGAGATGTGCTTCCAGGATTTTCATCAGAATTCTCACTTGTTTGCGTATTCTTATCATCTACTTCAGTAATATTTTTTGAAGATTGATTTTCGTTAAATCTTTTTTTTTTTTGATTATCTTGTTCGCTCAATATTCGGGTGAAATGATCAGCATGTTGAAAATAATTTTCTGACAATATTTTATCTCCACTTGAAAGCGCCTCTCTTGCTAAATTATTATATTTTTCAATCAATTTTGGCGCATTGTGATTATTTCTACCTGGTGACTTTCTCTGGAAATTGTCATTATTAGTAAAATTATTAAATTTATTCCTATCTCCATTTGATTTAAAGCTTCTATCGTTTCTTCTAAAATTATTTCGTCTGTTATTATTTCTAAATGTAACCATTTGTTATTTTATTTCAAAGTTTGGTGCTTATTATACATCGTTCAATATTAGAAAAATCTCTTACTATTTTGTTTATATAAAAACCTCTATTTACTAATATTCGTTTAACATCATTTTTCTGACCAAATCCAATCTCTAAAATTAATTTTCCATTAATCTTAATCAGTTCAGATGATTTGTTTATAACTTTTAAGATGTTTGACAAACCATTTGCTCCACCATCTAACGCAGTTATTGGCTCAAAATCAACAACATCTCTATCCAGATATTTTAAATCGCAACTTTTAATATATGGAGGATTTGAGACAATTAAATCATATTTGCCATAATTAAAATTGTCAACATCTGAATTGAATAATTTCACTTTTTTATCAAGACCAAGTTTAATACTATTTTTCCTGCATAAATCTATACATTTCCTACTTATATCTATCCCCACTCCAGTAAAATTTTTTTTTTCTCTTAATAAAGATAATAATACACAACCAGATCCCACGCCTATATCTAAGATCTTTAAATTTCTTTTATTTTTAGTTAATTTTAAAACTTCCTCAATAATTATTTCTGTATCAGGCCTGGGTATTAAAACATCATTTGTAATTTCGAAAGTATCTTTCCAAAAGCTTTTTTTTTTAATCAAATATGCTATTGGTTTACCTTTTGACCTCTGACTTATTAAATCATCAAAATTTTCTATAGTTTTTTTTTTTAACTCTTTGTCATAGTTTAATATAAGGAACTTTCTATCTTTTTTAATTATTTCTGATAAGAGAATTTCACTGTCAAGCTGGAAGCTATTGATATTGCTTCTTTTTAATTTTGCGCTTCCTTTATTAAGTGCTTCTAATATATTCATAAATTACTTAAACTTTCCTTCTGATCTTGAAGAGTTAAAGACTCAATTACCTCATCAAATGCCTCTCCTTCTAAAAATTCATCTAATTTATGCAGAGTTAAATTTATTCGATGATCGGTTACTCGTCCCTGTGGAAAATTATATGTTCTAATTCTTTCAGATCTATCCCCAGTGCCAATTTTACTTTTTCTATCTTTAGATCTCTCTTGATCAATCCTTTGTCTCTCTAGTTCATATAATCTTGCTCTTAATATTTTCATACCCTTTGCCTTATTTTTGTGTTGAGATTTCTCATCTTGTTGAGAAACAGTTATACCTGTTGGAATATGAGTTATTCTAATAGCACTATCTGTTGTGTTAACCGATTGACCCCCAGGACCACCAGCTCTAAAAACATCTATCCTGAGATCTGACTCGTTTATTCTTAAATCAACTTCCTCTGCTTCTGGTAGAACAGCAACAGTAGCAGCAGAAGTATGCACTCTGCCTTGCGTCTCTGTATCTGGAACTCTTTGAACTCTATGAACACCACTTTCATATTTTAAAGTAGAATAGATATTTGTACCCTTTATAGAAGCAATAACTTCCTTAAGCCCTCCAGCCTCACTTTTAGAAATAGAGATTAATTCTACGAACCATCTTTTTTTATGACTAATTTTTTCATACATCTTAAAAAGATCTGAAGCAAACAAGCTTGCCTCTAAACCGCCCGTGCCAGCTCTAATTTCAAGAATAGCATTTTTTTTATCTGCCTCATCTTTAGGTAACAAAAATAATTTCAATTTTTTTTCATTACTTTGATGCTCTGATAAAAGTTGACTCATCTCACTTTCTGCCATTTTAATAAGTTCTTCATCTGAGCTTTGATCGCCCAAAATTTTTTCTAGTTCAAATTTTTCTTTCTCAAAATTTATATATCTCTTTGCATTTTCTATTATTTCATTTAAATCAGCATACTCTTTAGATTTTTCTGCAAATATTTTTTTATCAATTTTTCCTGAGGCAAGATCTTTTTCTAAAGTTGTATGTTTATTGATTAATTCCTCAATTGTTTTTTGTGGAATCATTTTAGTTATTCTTTAATTCAGACACTTTTTTTTCAACTTCAAGAACTACCTTATTTATCATATCATCAGTCGAAACTTTTTCAGATTGAACACCAGATAAATAAAGCATGTTACTGCCTTTTTTACCTCCCGTGATGCCGATATCTGTCTGCGCAGCTTCGCCAGGTCCATTCACAACACAACCGATAATAGATAATGTGATAGGTGTTTTTATGTGTGATAGCTTTTTTTCTAAAATTTTAACAGTATCTATCACTTCAAACCCTTGTCTGGCGCATGAAGGGCATGAAATTATTTTTACACCGCGATTTCTTAAATTTAAAGATTTCAATATCTCATTGCCAATTTTGATTTCTTTAATCGGATCATCAGATAGAGAAATTCGAATTGTATCACCTATACCGTCTAATAAAAGAGATCCAATTCCTATAGATGATTTTATACTCCCTGGAATGAAACTTCCTGCCTCAGTAATTCCTAGATGAAGGGGGTAATCACAAACATTTGAAAGTTGTCTATACGCTCCAATTGATAAAAAAACATCAGAGGATTTTACGCTTATTTTAAAATTAAAAAAATCTTTATCCTCTAATATCTTAATATTTCTTAAAGCACTTTCAACTAAAGCTTCAGGACATGGTTCTTTAAATTTTTCTAAAATATCTTTTTCAAGAGATCCTGCATTTACTCCAATTCTTATTGAACAACCATTATTTTTTGCCGCTTGTAGAACATCATGAATTTTTTTTTCATCTCCTATGTTCCCTGGATTAATTCTAAGACAGCTAGCTCCATTTTCAGCAGCCTCGATTGCTCTTTTATAATGGAAATGAATGTCTGCGATTATTGGTATATCAACATGTTTCGTAATTTCTTTTAAAGATTTTGATGACTCTTCATCTGGACAAGAAACCCTGACTAAATCAGCACCTTCGCTTTGAATTTCATTTATTTGAATTATAGTTTTTTTTATATCAGTAGTTAAAGTGTTGGTCATGGATTGAACCGATATAGGATTGTCGCCTCCAATTTTTACTTTTCCTACATTTATAACTTTTGTTTTTTTTCTTTTTATATCTCTAAATGGTCTAATACTCATTTTACCTTTCTAATTTAAACTCTTTATGCAAAACATTTAAAGCTTTTTTCACATCTTTCGTATCTATTAAAACAGAAATTTTTATCTCAGAGGTTGAAATAACCTGAATATTGATTTTTTCGTTTGCCAGAGCTTGAAACATTCTAAAAGTTACACCCGGGGTAGTAATCATGCCAACACCAATTATAGAAATTTTTGAAACATCTTTTTTAAACAATAATTTTCTAAAATTTATATTTTTATTTTCTTTAATTATTTTTTTTGTTTTATTAAGATCTTCATTTTTTATAGTAAAAGTTAAATCTGTTTCTTTTCCATTAGAAGAAATGTTTTGCACAACCATATCAACATTAATTAAATTTTTTGATAACGGTTTAAATATAGAGGCTGCTACACCTGGCTTATCTTTTACACCCAGTAAAGATACTTTAGCATCGTTGTGTGTTGATGAAATTCCTGTAATAATTCTATTATTAATTATATTTGATCTTTTTGTTATTAAAGTACCTTGCTTGTTTAAAAATGTTGATTTGACTTCAATATCAATTCTATTTAGTCTAGCATCTTGTATAGAAACAGGTTGCATTACTTTAGCTCCCAGTGAGGCCATCTCAAGCATTTCTTCATAAGATATAACTTTTATTTTTTTAGCTTTTTTTAATTTATTTGGATCTGTGGTATAAACTCCCTCAACATCGGTATAAATTATACATCTATGAGCTTTAAAAAATTTCGCTAAAACAATAGCACTTGCATCCGATCCACCTCTACCAATTGTAGTAACTCTCCCAAAGGAATTTATTCCCTGAAAACCAGCAATTATTGGAATTCCACCTTCTTTAAGATATTTTATTAATTTATTTTTATACAAATTATTTATCCTTGCATGCTTATGAGGACCATCGGTTAAGATAGGAATTTGCCAAGCTAACCATGATCTAGACTTAAAACCTTTATGTATAAGTCTTCCAGCGATTAAAGAACAAGCAACTTGCTCCCCCGAGGAAACTAGTACATCGTGCTCTGAATCTGAAAAATTTTGACAAATTTTCTTTGATTTACTAATTAAATCATTTGTCACACCACTCATAGCTGAAGAAACAACTATGACATTGAAATTTTTTTTTCTATAGTTAGCTATAATATCCGCAACTCTTTTTATTTTTGTTACTGAACCAACTGATGTACCGCCAAATTTTAATACCACAATTTTCATGATAATATATTTTTAAAAGTTTAAAATTTATTGATAAAATACATGTTGAATATAAAGTCAACTTACTTATGAAAAATAACACAATTAATAAAAAAGAAATAGAAAAATTTACAAAAATTTCTGAAGAATGGTGGGATCCTGAGGGAAAATTTAAACCTCTACATAAATTTAACCCCATTAGAATTTCTTACATTAAAGAAAATATAATAAAAACTTTTGGATTAAAAAATGAGGATAAGCCTTTAAAAAAAATTAGAGTTTTAGATATTGGATGTGGTGGAGGTTTGCTATCAGAACCAATGAAAAAATTAGGAGCAGAGGTGACAGGCATAGATGCATCTGTAAAGAATATTGAAATAGCAAAATTGCATGCAAAAAAAAGTAATTTAGGTATTGAATATATTTGTTCCTCACCAGAAAAATTTAATACAAAAATCAAATTTGATGTAATACTTAATATGGAAATAATAGAACATGTAGAAAATGTAGATTTTTTTTTAAAGGCATGTGCAAAATTACTCAAAAAAAATGGCATTATGTTTGTTGCAACTTTAAACAAAACTTTAAAGTCTTATTTTTTTGCAATAATTGGAGCAGAGTATGTAATGCGATGGCTACCAATTGGAACTCATGAATGGGAAAAATTTGTGAAACCTGAAGACCTTATCAATTTTCAAAAAAAGAATAAAATGAAACTTAAAAAAATCGATGGTATGAAATTTAATTTAATTACAGATTTATGGAGTTTAAGTAACGATAAATCAGTTAATTATATCGCTCAATTTATTAAAGACTAATTATTTTTTTCTTTAATCCAAGGAATGGTGTTTGTTTCTATTCCCTCTTCTTTAAGCTCATTTATTTCCTTCAGTGAGGCAGTACCATAGATTCCTTTTTTTTTTTTCTTTCTATCGTAATGAATAGATCTAGCCTCATACGCAAAATTTTTTCCCACATATTCAAAATTTTTTTTTATAAAATTTTGATACTCAACGATTTTTCTTTTAATTACTTTTAACTCCTTTTTTTCTTTATCAATTTTTGAATGATTATTGATTTTTATCATTTTTGGAGCCATTAAAGTTTTTTCAACTTTTGTAGAATTGCATTTATGACAATTGAGATAATTTTTTTTTTTTAATTTTTCAAACTCACTGGATGACGCGAACCAACTATCAAAAGACAAGCTACAATTTTTACAAACTAATCTATATTTCATCGTAAACTTTATTTATTAACTTATTAATTTTTTTCAATATAAATTAAGATCTATAATCTGCATTTATATCAATATATTTTTTTGTAAAATCCATTGTATAAGCTGTAAAGTTTTTTGAACCGCCAGAAATGTCTACATTTATATCAATATTAGAATTTTTCATATAATTCTTTAATTCAGTCTCATTGTAATGAGATGACATTTTACCATTAGAGATAATATGGTGATTGCCAAATTTGATTGAGAGTTTATCTAAATCAAAATTTATAAAAGATTTTCCAATTGCCATAATAATTCTACCCCAATTAGGATCTTCACCAGCAATAGCAGTTTTTACCAAAGGTGAGTTTGCAATTGAAAATGCAAGTTTTCTTGCGTCGTTCTCAATTTTACAATTTAAAACATTTATTGTAATAAATTTTGTTGCACCTTCACCATCAAGCACAACTCTTTTGGCTAAATTTAATAAAACTTTATTTAATGCTTCATCAAATTCTTTTAATCTTGGATCATTTAAATTTTTTATTTTTGCATGTTTTGCTTTTCCTGTTGAGAATATTGAAACCATATCATTCGTGCTAGTATCCCCATCACAACTAATTGCGTTAAAAGTAGAGGAAATATTTTTTTTTAATAATTTATTTAAAACATTGTTAGGAATGTCGGCATCAGTAAATAGATATCCAAGTGTAGTGGCCATATTAGGCTGTATCATTCCTGACCCTTTAGCAACACCAAAAATTTTGATTTTGCTGTTAACAATTTCGCACTCTTCCATTGCCATTTTGGGTTGCGTATCAGTTGTCATTATGCCAAGAGCAGCCTTCATCCAAATGTATTTATTTTGTGTATATTTAATTTTTTCAACTAAATCAGATAATTTAGCTTTTATCTTTTCTTCAGGATAAGGTTCTCCAATCGTACCTGTGCATCCAAAAATGATATCTTTTGATATAATCTTCTTTGGTTGATCTTCATCTTCTTTTTGTTTTTCTGAAAGTTTTGAAGATACAATGTCGGCAATTTTTTCTAGACTTTTATAACCTTGTTTACCAGTAAAACAATTAGCATTTCTTGTATTTACAATTAGTGCAAAGATTTTTTTTCTATTAAAGCCCAAATTCCACTTAATATTTTCTGAAATTATTTTGGATTGTGTATACACAGATGCATAGTTTGCACCCTCTCTAAAATAAAACATTACTAAATCATCTCTATTATTACCATATAAATTAGCGCTAATAGTGGAAATAGACAAACCATCGATGTGGTCTAGATCTTGAAACTGGTTTAATCTCTTTTCAGAGCTTTTAGAAGAAAAAAAATTTGGTAAATTAATTCCCATAGCATTTAAAATATTTATTTAATAACTATATTAAAGGATATAAGTAAATAATAAATCAAAAATTAATGATGAGTCCACTAAACTTTATAAAGAAATTCATAAAATCATCAAATCAAAAAGAATTGGACAGACTCCAAAAAATTGTGAATAAAATTAATTCTTTAGAACAGAATTTAAAAAGCTTAAAAGACTCAGATTTCCCTTTAAAAACCCAAGAGTTAAAACACAAAATTAAGAATGATGTTAAATTAGATGAAATTTTACCAGATGCTTTTGCGCTGGTAAGAGAAGCATCTTACAGAATAAGAAATGAAAGGCATTTTGATGTTCAAATTCTTGGTGGAATTGTATTGCATGAGTCAAAAATATCTGAAATGAAAACTGGAGAAGGAAAAACTTTAACCATTACCCTCGCCGCTTATCTAAATGCGCTAACTGAGAAAGGAGTTCACATTGTAACTGTGAATGATTACTTGGCTAAAAGAGACTCCCAAGAAATGGGAAAGATATATAATTTTTTAGGTTTAAGCTCAGGTTTTATAAATAATGATCAAAATGATGAAGAGAGAAAGAAAAATTATTTCTCTGACATTACTTATGCAACCAACAGCGAACTTGGCTTTGATTACTTAAGAGATAATATGAAATATTCTAAAGATGAAATGGTACAAAGAGGACATCATTTTGCAATTGTAGATGAAATAGATTCGTGTCTTATTGATGAAGCAAGAACCCCATTAGTAATTTCTGGTGCGGCTGAAGATAAAACTGATCAATATCTCGCAATAGATAAATTAGTAAAACTTTTGAAAGAGAAGGATTATGAAATTGATGAAAAAGATAAAAATATTCTCCTAACAAATGAAGGGATAAATCATGTAGAGGAAATTTTTTCGAATGCAGGAATATTAAAAAATAATAATTTTTATGATCCAGAAAACTTAAATCTAGTTCATCATGTAAATCAGGCTTTAAGAGCTAATCATTTATTTGAAAAAGGTAAAGATTACATAATAAAAGATAATAGTTTGAAAATAATAGATGAACTAACAGGAAGAATACTTGAGGGTCGAAGATTTGGAGACGGTCTTCATCAAGCTTTAGAGGCTAAAGAAAAAATTGATGTTCAGGTTGAAAATCAAACATTGGCATCAATAACCTATCAAAATTATTTTAAACTTTATAAAAAAATTTGTGGATGCACTGGGACAGCGGCTACAGAAGCACAAGAATTTTTAGAAATTTATAATCTGCCAGTTATAACAATTCCTACTAACAATAAAATGATTAGAAAAGACTTTAACGATCAAATTTTTAGAACAGAAACAGAGAAAAATAGTGCAATTATTGAAAAAATAAAAGAGTGCAATCAAAAAGGTCAGCCACTTTTAATTTTTACATCAAGCATCAATAAATCTGAAATTTACTCAAATCTGTTGAGAAAAGAAAAAATAACACACACTGTTTTAAATGCAAAAAATCACGAGAATGAAGCCGAAATAATTGCAAATGCTGGAAAAGAAAAATCTGTTATTATAACAACAAGTATTTCTGGGCGTGGTGTTGATATACAATTAGGTGGTAAAAAAGGATCAATACCAACTGAAGAACTAAAAATTAATAAAGAGAAAATTAAATCTCTTGGTGGACTGTTTGTTATCGGAACAGAAAGAATGGAGTCTAGGAGAGTAGATAATCAGGCAAGAGGAAGATCAGGTCGTCAGGGTGATGAAGGAAATTCAATTTTTTATGTAAGTCTAGAGGATGATTTAATGAGAATATTTGGATCGGAGTCTATGAATAATATGCTCGAGAAACTTGGTCTCAAAGATGGGGAAAGCATTGATCATCCTTGGATAAATAAAGCTCTTGAAAGAGCGCAACAAAAAGTTGAGGCTAGAAACTTTGATATAAGAAAAACCCTTTTGAAATTTGATAATGTTCTAAATGATCAAAGGCAAGTAATATTTTCACAAAGAGATGAGGCTATTATTAATGAAAATATTTTTAGTTATTCTGAAGATTTTCTGCAAGAAATAATAGATAATATCATTCGATTAAAAACTCAAAATCTTTCAAATCCAAAGTCTAATGAATTTGTAAATAAGCTTAAAACATTAGTGGGCAAAAATTTAAGTGAGGAAGATTTTAAAGATATCTCTTCGCTTAGTGAAAAAGAAATTAAAAATAAAATACTTTCAATTTTTCAAGATGCAAGAAAAGCAAGAGTTGATATGGTAGGCAATGAAAATGCCAAAGATATTGAAAAGAGAATTTTTTTACAGTGTATTGATCTTAATTGGAAATCACATATTCAGTATTTAGAACAATTGAGACAAGTAATTGGTCTAAGATCTTATGGTCAAAGAGACCCATTAATTGAATATAAGAAAGAGGCATTTACATTATTTGAAAATTTATTAGAAAAGTTAAAGTTTGATTTTGTAACTATCTTATTTAACTTGAGAGTAATAAAAGAAACAAGTGAAGAAATTAAAAAAAAGGAAAATATGAAAATTGATCCAAAATGTCTGCTTTTATTAAAAAAAAATGAAAAGATTTCAAGAAATGATAGATGTGAGGCAACAGGTAAAAAATTTAAAAATTGTTGTGGATCTTTATAAAAAGACAGAAACCAAAAATATTGAAATAAATATTATTACAAAAGCAAAAATTGTTTTTTTATTTTGTTGAAAAATTTTCGAGTAATCATTTTGAACATGGGTCAAAGAACTTAATTCATCGATATTTTCAATAAAGCCTTTATTTCTTCCAATTCTTAAAAACTTATTTTTTCTATTTTCAAAAATTTCTTCATGCGTCATAGAATTAAAATGATTTAAATTTTTAATCAATGATGAACGTACATTCTCCAAAATCAAATTTTTATCCCGGTGAGCTCCACCAGGCGGCTCATCAATAATTTCATCTATTATTTCGAGTTCTAATAAATCTTTTGATGAAAGTTTCATCGCTTTTGCGGCATCTAACATTTTCTTTGGATCTCTCCATAATATTGTGGCGCACCCTTCTGGGGAGATCACAGAATAAATTGCATTCTTTAACATTAAAACTTTACTTGAAGATGCCAGTGCTATTGCACCTCCTGATCCTCCCTCACCAATTATAATTGCTAAAGTAGGCACTTTTAATTTCATGCAACATTCTATTGATTTTGCTATTGCTTCTGCTTGCCCTCTTTCTTCAGCACCAACCCCAGGATACGCGCCAGGTGTATCAATAAAAGAAATTATTGGAATTTTAAACTTATCCGCTAGCTCCATTAAACGAATTGTTTTTCTGTAACCTTCAGGTCTCATCATTCCAAAATTTCTATCAATCCTGCTGTCTAGATCCTCGCCTTTCTCCTGACCGATTACTAAAACTGATTGACCATTAAATTTTGCAAAACCTGTTAAAACAGATTTATCTTCTCCATAGTGTCTATCACCAGACAAAGGAATAAAATCCTCAAAAAGATTATCAATAAAAAATTTAGATTTAGGTCTATCTTCATGTCTTGCAACCATAGTTGTTTGCCATGGATCAAGATTTGAATATAAAGATTTTAAATTTTTATCTATTTCGTTTTGAGTCTCTGAAATTTTTTTAGTGTTTACTTCAGATAAACCACTCTCATTAAATGGGTCTTTAAGTTTCTCTAGTTCATTTTCAAGGTCTTTTATTTCTGTTTCAAAATTTAGATAATTTTTCATTTACTAAGATTATTTCATAGATTTAAAAAATGACAATATAATGACCTTGCTACTATTAATAATTTGACTTAATTTTATAGGAGTTTAAGAAAATATAACATGAAAAAAAATTATATAGATGTAAATAATCTTAAAATTTCAAGTGAGTTACTTGATTTTGTTAATGAAGAGCTCTTGAAAGGAACAGATATAAAGCCCGAAAAATTTTGGTTAGGATTTGATAAATGCGTTCATGAGTTATCTCCAAAGAATAAAGAGTTAATTAAGATTAGAGAGGACATACAAAAAAAAATTGACGAGTGGCATATAAAAAATAAAGGAAATGAAATTAAAATTGAGGAATATAAAAAGTTTTTAAAAGAGATTGGTTATCTTAAAGATGTTGGGCCAGATTTTAAAATTGAAACTTTAAATGTAGACGAAGAAATATCTTCAATAGCAGGACCACAACTAGTTGTTCCGATAATGAATGCTAGATATGCTCTAAATGCAGCAAATGCAAGATGGGTAAGCCTATATGATAGTTTATATGGAACTGACATAATAGAGTCTGAGGAAGGTGGAGGAGAAAGATATGATCCAAACCGAGGTCAAGAAGTTATAAAATATGTAAGAGAATTTTTTGATATACATTTTCCTATAAATGGTACGAGTTGGAAGAATATATCTGGTTTTAAAATATTTAAATCAAATCTTATTATTCTAAAAGATGATATCGAGTACAAATTAAAGGATCAAAATAAATTTATTGGACATAGAGGTGATATAAATAAACCTAGTGCAATCATACTAAAAAATAACAATCTTCATTTTGAAATAATAATCAATCCAAAAGCGTTCAGCGCCGCACATGATATAGCTGGTATTAGCGATGTAATAGCCGAGTCTGCTGTCTCAACAATCTGTGATAATGAAGATAGTGTTGCTGCCGTTGACGCTGAAGATAAAGTAATTTGTTATAGAAACTGGTTAGGTTTAATGAAAGGGGATTTAAAAATTCTATTTGAGAAAAATGGTAAAAATCTAGAAAGAAAATTAAATCCTGATAGAAGTTATATTTCCCGAGATGGTAAAGGCCTCAAGCTTCACGGAAGAAGTCTACTGTTAGTTAGAAATGTTGGGCACCTAATGACTAATCCTTCAATACTTTTAAAAGATGGAACTGAAGTACCAGAAGGAATTATGGATGCTTTTATAACATCTGCTGCCGCTCTTCATGATTTAAAAAAAAGAAAAAATTCTCGTGCAGGTTCTATTTATATTGTTAAACCAAAAATGCATGGTCCAGATGAATGTGCTTTTACAGATCTAATTTTTACAAAGGTTGAGGAAACACTAGGATTAAATAAATACGATATTAAATGTGGTATAATGGACGAGGAGCGAAGAACATCAGCAAATTTAAAAGAGTGCATCAGGGCATTAAAAAATAGAGTTTTTTTTATAAATACAGGTTTTCTTGATAGAACTGGAGATGAAATGCACACCTCGATGGAAGCTGGTCCAATGATTAAAAAAGGTGATATGAAGTCTTCAAAATGGATTGAGGCCTATGAAAATAATAATGTTGATATAGGTTTAAAATGTGGGTTTTCTGGTATTGCTGCTGTTGGAAAAGGTATGTGGGCTGCTCCAGATGAGATGAAAAAAATGTTAAATGAAAAAATAGGACATCTTAAAGCAGGTGCTAATTGCGCATGGGTACCATCACCAACTGCTGCATCCTTGCACGCTCTTCATTATCATCAAGTAAATGTTTTTGATGTTCAAAAAAATATAGCTTCAAGACCTTCTGCAAAATTAGATGATCTTCTCACTATACCAGTTGCAAACAGACCTAACTGGTCAGTTGATGAGATTAATACTGAAATTTCTAATTCTGCTCAAACTTTATTAGGCTATGTTGTTAGATGGATTGACCAAGGTGTTGGTTGCTCAAAAGTGCCAGATAGGAGTAATACTTTTTTAATGGAGGATCGTGCTACACTTAGAATTTCATCTCAACATATAACAAATTGGCTGCATCATGGAATTACAACAAAAATACAAGTTGTTGAAATAATGAAGCAGATGGCAAAGGTAGTTGATAAACAAAATAAGGGAGACAAAAATTACGTTAATATGAGTGACGATTTTGATAATTCTATTGCGTTCAAAGCAGCATGTGATTTAATCTTTAAAGGAAAAGAGCAACCTTCTGGATATACTGAGCCCCTTCTGCACTTAAACAGACTAAAAAAAAAGACTAGCCTGAATTAGAATTTAATTCTGATCTATTTTTAAAAGCGGAAAATAAAGTACCATCATCCAAAGTTTCAATTTCGCCACCTACAGGTAATCCTTGGGCTAATTTTGTGATTTTAACATCTAAAGACTTTAAGCTATCTTGAATATAATAGGCAGTTGTTTGACCTTCAACAGTTGCACTAGTTGCTAATATTACTTCTGAAATTTCATCTTTTTTGACTCTTTCTACTAAAGAATCAATTAATAGATCTTCTCTTTTTTGACCAATAGAGGATATTGTGCCCCCCAAAATATGATAATAGCCTCTGAAAATATTTGAACTTTCTATACTCCATTGATCAGAAATATTTTCAACTACACAAATTTGGTCATATTTTTTTTTAATAATTTTACATTCTTTATAATTACATTCAATTAGCGAAGATTTGAGTACACCACAAATTTTACATCTAGAAATATTTTTATAAACTTCAGCTAAAGTTTTTGCCAAGGGCTTAGTAATCTCCTCTCTATTGTTAATTAATTTTAAAACAATTCGTTTAGCTGATTTTGGACCTAAACCTGGAAGTTTTGAAATCAGTTTTATTAAATCATCTATCTCACTGATATTTTGCATTTACAAAGGCCACTTAAATCCTGGAATTCCAAATCCCCCAGTTGCTTTTGAAATTTCCTCAGATGTTTTACTTTTGAGTTGATGTTTTGCATTATTGTGAGCTGCAACTATCAAATCTTCGATAATTGTCTTATCCTCTTTAAGTAATTCATCTGAAATTTCAATTTTTTGCATCTCACCCTCTCCATCAAGAATTACTTTAATTGAATTTGAGCCAGCAACACCTTCTGCTCTAATTTTTTTTATCTTATCTTGGCTTTCCTTCATTTTTGCCTCAAGTTCTTTTGCTTTACTCAAAATTTTATTGAAATCAGTCATTATCGATCCTCCTCCTCTTCATTTGTAATAACATCTTTTAGTTTTGCATCAGGGAAATTTTTTAAAACATCCTCATATAATTTTGTTTTTTTGGCTTTATTAATTAAATCAAATTTCTCTTTTTGTTTTTTTTCTTTTATTGATAATTCACCTTTAGTTTTACTTAAAGTAATTATCCATCTTTCACCAGTCCAATCAAATAACTTAAGTGATAAATCTTTTACAAAATTTTTGTCTAAATTATCATTGAAAGAGATTTCTATTCTATTGTTATAGAAACCAACTAAATTTACATTTTTTTCTAACTCATATTTTAATTTCATCTCTTTTTTATCACCACATATTTTTATTAATTGATCAAATGAAATAATTGAGTCTTTTTTTTCTACCTTTATTTTTGTATCTCTAATTGGATTAATATTTTTTTCCTGAGTAACACTTTTAATTTGATCTACTAAATCATTACTCTCATTGGTATGAAATTTTATTTTTTGTTCATTGTTTTGTTGATTTTCTTTTTCAATCTCTTTTAGAGTTTCTTTGTTAAGGCTATGATCATTTTTATTAATATTTTTTAAATACATTAACCTTATCAAAAACATCTCGATTGATAAATTTTGATTAGAAACAATATCAATTTCCTCCAAAGTTTTAATGGTAAATTGCCAAATCAATATTAAACTTTTATTATCAACGAGAGTAGATACTTCTTGAATTCTATCAAACTCATCACTATTGAGTGAAAAATTTGTACTTTCTAAAGTTAACGACTTAATATTTTTGAAATAATAAATTAATTCCAAAAAATCGTTAATAAAGACCTTTGGTTCAACGCCTTGGTCGTAAATTTTTCTATAAATTTGGACAACCTTATCTTCCTCTCCTTTCAATATTAGTTCAAAAAGATCTATTAATTGTGACTTTTCAAAGTATCCAAAAATTTTTTGAGCCTTTTTAAGATCCATTTCAGTATCTTTATCTAAACTTAATAAAGCTCTATCCAATAAAGATAGGGCGTCTCTTACTGATCCTTCAGACAATTTAACTATTAATTTTAATGCATCATCGTTTATTTTACCCATCTCCTTATCTTTAATTTTCTTAATAAACTGAAAAAGCTCAGATGATTTAACCCTTGATAAGTCAAATCTTTGACATCTTGATACCACTGTAATCGGAATTTTCTTAATTTCTGTCGTGGCAAAAATAAATTTTAAATATTCTGGAGGTTCCTCCAAAGTTTTTAATAAAGCGTTAAACGCTTGTTTACTTAACATATGAACCTCATCTATTATAAATATCTTGTATTTAGATGAAGTTGGTCCATATCTTGAAAATTCTATCAAGTCCCTGACATCATCGACACCTGTTTTACTAGCCGCGTCCATCTCCAAAACATCAATATGGCTTGAGTTTGTGATGGCATCACAATTTTCGCACTTAACTTTACAATTGTTTTCAAAACCATTTGAACAATTAAGAGATTTAGCCACTATTCTAGCAATTGTAGTTTTTCCAACTCCCCTTATCCCAGTAAACAAGTATGCGTTAGGAATTTTATTAGATTTAATTGAGTTCTTAATAGTTTCAGCCACAACTTCTTGACCTATAAGATCTTCAAAATTTTGAGGTCTATATTTTAATGCTAATACTTTTTTATTAATATTCATATAAATTCATAGGAGACTAGAACCTGAATAACTGTCTCTACGACTGCTTCCGTTAAGATCTGATCGGGTTAAAGCAGCACCCACCTCTAGCCTCCAAAACTATTATAGCAGTAAAAATTTCTATTCCACAAGAAAAGTTTATTTATTATTTTTCTCTATGCTTATCAGCTTCAAAAACACCTAGAACGTGAAAATCTTGACAATGCAATCCTAATTCTTCTAAAGATTTTTGAACTTTTGGATCATCAATATGTCCATCTAAATCACATAAAAAGAAAAAAGAATCAAACGTGTTTTTTTCTGGATAACTTTGTAATTTTGTTAAATTCACACCATTAATAGCAAAGCCACCTAGTGATTGATATAATGCTGCTGGCTTGCTTTTCAGTTTGAATAAAAAAGAAGTAATATATTTTTTATTTTCAAATTCTGGTTGAGCGATATTTTTTCCCATTATCAAAAATCTTGTTAAATTTCCTTTCTCATTTTCAATATTTTTTTTTAAAACTTCTAGACCATAAGTTTCTGCACTTAATGCAGAAGCTATGGCAGCATTAGATTTATCTTTACCTTTTGAAATCATTTGTGCAGACCCTGCAGTATCTGCCCTGACGTGCTCATTTAAATTATGTGATTTAATAAATTTTGAACATTGAGATAATGCCTGACCATGTGAATAGACGTTTTTAACATCAGATATTTTTGTACCAGGCAATCCAAGTAAATTATGTTCAATTTTTTGAAAATATTCTGAATATATATTGAGCCTATATTCAAAAATGAGATACTCTATACCAATATTACCGGTTATCCTATTTGACTCTGGGATAATTATCTTGGAGTTTTGTTCCTTAGATGCTTTTAAAAAACATTCATCAAAAGTTTTACAAGGTATAATTTCAGCTTTTGGATTAATTGATAATGCTGCTAGATGTGAATAGGCACCAAAAATTCCTTGAAAATAAATTTTACTCATTAAGACTTATATTCCATTATTTTTTTTATAGCCACAAAATCCTCCTTTGTATCTACGCCTATCGGAGAACTTTTTGCTAGAGCAACATTTATATTTATTTGATTGTCTAATGCTCTAAGCTGTTCTAGTTTATTTTTTATTTCATTATGTGATTGTTTATAAGATACAAATTTTCTAAGGGTATCTTTTTGATAACAATATATACCTAAATGATGGTAAATATTTTGATTATTTAAAGCTTTTCTCTTAAAACAATTCGCTTCTGGAAAATTTAAATTATCTAATTCTTTTCTAGTCTCAACTTTTACTATATTTTCGTTTGAATAATCGTTTTTATTAAGAGTATTAGATCCCAATGTTCCTAAAAAAGAATTATTTTTTATCATTTGACTATTCAAATTTTTGATGTCATCTATGTTCATCAAAGGCTCATCACCTTGAAGATTCATTATCAAATCTATATTTGAATTATCCATCATTTCAAAAGCCTCATGAATTCTATCGGTTCCAGTGTTATGTTTTTTTTTTGTTAATATCGCCTGACCACCATTTTGTTTCACATCATCAAATATTTCTTTATCCTCAGTTGCAACGACTACTTCTCCAATATTTGCTCTTTCTGCTGTTTTAAAAACATGTGTAATCATGGATAAACCATTAATTTTTAATAAAGGTTTCCCTGGTAGTCTTGTGGCTTTCAACCTAGAGGGAATAATGACTAGTGTTTTCATTAATTATTTTATTTTTGATAGTTTTAACAATATAAACAGAGGCAAAATTGTACATTTAAATATATAAGCAATTTTATATTTATAGTGTTATACGTTCAAATAAATTTTTATAAAAATGGATTCTTTCGAAATAAACAAAATAGTTGCTGCTATTTTAATGGTGGCGCTTCTAATAATTGGTATTGGAAAGCTTTCCGACATTATATTTTATGTTGAAAAGCCTAAAACACCTGGTTATGCAGTTGAGGTAGATAATGCTGTAAACACAAGCACAAAGTCTACATCAGAGACAACAGAGGATAAAATTGATATTTCTTCTTTAATGGCCTTGGGAGATCTTACTCATGGTGAGAAGGTTTTTAAAAAATGTGCTGCTTGTCACTCAATCGTTAAAGGTGGAAAAAATAATATCGGCCCAGCACTTTATAACGTTGTAGGAAGAAAAGTTGGTGCTGTAAATGATTATAAATATTCAAAAGCTCTCTCAGCTTACGAGAAAGAATGGACTTTTGAAGAATTAAACGGTTACTTAATAAAACCAGCCAAATGGATTAAAGGTACTAAAATGGCATTTGCCGGTTTGAGAAAAGAAAAGGATAGAGCTTCTGTAATTTTATACCTAAACCAGAATTCTGATAACCCACTTCCTTTACCTTAATTTTCCAAGACAATAAAGTAGTATCGATTTTTGTACGTGAACTCTATTTGATGCCTGCTGCCAAACTTTTGAATTTTTGCTCGAAAAAACTTTTTCATCCACTTCTTTTCCTCTCGGTAAGCAATGAAGAAAAATGCAATCTTTTTTAGCAAAATTCATAAGCTTTTGATTAATTTTAAAGTTTTTAAAATGTTTTAATTTTTTAATTTTATTTACTTTATCGTTCATCGAAATCACTTTATCTGAAAAAATTACGTCTGCGCCTTTCACAGCCATAATTGGATTATTATAAAGTGATATTTTATTTTTCTTTCTTTTAATATATTTAATAATTTCTTTACTAGGATAATATTTTTTGGGACTGCCAACATTCAGTCTAAATGAAAATTTGATGGACGCTGCAATCAGACTATTTAAAACATTATTTGAGTCCCCTATCCAAGTTATATTTAGCTTTGAGATTGGTTTTTTTTTAATTTCTTCGACTGTAAATACATCTGATAAGATTTGTGTTGGATGAGAAGATGGACTAAGTCCATTTATAATTGGAATTGATAAATACTTTTTAAACTCCTCTAATTTTTCATCTTTATCTGTTCTAAGCATGAAAGCGTCACCAAAATTTGATAATATTTTGGCTGTATCTTCAATACTTTCGCCCCCTTTTGATAAATGAAGTTCATCCGGTCTAAGTGTAAGAGTGCTACCACCAAGTTGTTTTATTGCCAAATAAAAGCTTAATCTAGTTCTCAAACTAGATTTTTCAAACATTTGTATTAATAATTTGTCTCTTAAAGGAGCTCCTTTATCAGTTCGTAGATTATTGAGTTTTTTTCTAGCCTTTTTTCTTTTTTTAGCATCTATTAGAATTCTTCTTAAATCTTGAGCTGGAATATCTTTTAAATTAGTAAAATGTTTCATCTTATTATAATTTTGCACAAACTTTATCGATGATTTTAATTGCTTGATCTAATTCTTTTTTTTTTACATTTAATGGCGGTAATATACGTACAACATTTTCGGCTGCTCTTATAGTCAACAACTTTTGATCCATCAATTTTTTAATAAACTTTGATTGATCCTTATAAAGTTGTATTCCAATTAAATATCCTCTTCCTCTGATTTGTTTAATTACTTTAGGATACTTTTCTTTAAGTAAGTTTAAATTTGAAATAAAATATTTAGATAATCTTTTTATATTATTTAAAAACTTTTTACTTGAGACTATATCCATAACAGTATTTCCAACTGCCATAGCTAATGGGTTTCCTCCGAAGGTAGATCCATGGGTACCCGGTATCATTCCAGCAGCAACTTTTTTATTCATCAAAACTGCTCCAATTGGAAATCCACCACCAATACCCTTGGCAATTGGCACAATATCTGGAGAACTTTTAGATTTTTCAAAAGCAAAAAAATTTCCTGTTCTTGAAATCCCACATTGAACCTCATCCAGGATAAGTAATATTTTCTTCTTATTACATAACTTTCTTAATTCTTTTAAACACCAATCAGGTACGACTTTTATTCCACCCTCACCCATAATGGGTTCAATCATGATTGCAGCTGTGTTCTTGTTTATCTTTTTTTTTAATGACTTGTGATCACCAAAAATAAAATGATCGAAACCACCCACATGTCCAAATCCCTCTGTCATTTTCTTAGACCCGCTTGCAAAAATTGTAGCCAAGGTTCTTCCATGGAAAGAGTTTTTGACACATAAAATTCTTGTTTTATTGGGTTTACCGATTGAATAAAAATATCTTCTAGCAACTTTGATAGCAGCCTCGGTCGCCTCGGCGCCACTATTTTGGAACATCACATAATCTGCAAACGTCTTTTGACATATTTTTTTTGCTAATTTTTCTCCCTCTGGAATTTGAAAAGCATTAGATACATGCCAAAGTTTTTTTGATTGTTTTCGTACAGTTTCAATCAATTTTGGATGAGCATGCCCCAAACAATTCACTGCTATACCTTGAACGAAGTCTAGATACTTAATTCCATTAGCAGTATAGAGATAAGACCCCTTACCTTTTACAAAAGAAATATTTTTTCTATTATAATTTTTTGCTAAATAACTCATATATTTTTATTATTTTTAAACTTTGTATAAACAATAATATTTTATACAAGTCAGGATTGAATATTTTTATGTTTCTAATTAGTTATTTTTGTTGATAACTCTTAATAATTAGTTGTTTTCATAAAATAATTATCAGTATATTGTGTTATTAAATGTTTATAACACATTATATTGATCTAAATGAGTTGGACTGACGAAAAAGTTGCAAAATTAAAAGAATTATGGGGCAAAGGAAATACAGCCTCACAGATTGCAGAGATTATTGGCGGTATCTCACGTAATGCGGTCATCGGAAAAGCTCACAGACTAAATCTCTCTGCAAAAATAAAAACCAGATCTGCCACTTCAAACGAGAATTTTAATAACTCAGTAGAAAATAAAAATAACAAAATTATAAATAAAAGCAGAAGAAGTAAATTTAAATCATTATTAATTGATAAAGATTTTGAGCCAGAGAATCCAAAACAACTTGAGGAATTAGATGAAAATTCTTGCAAATGGCCAATCGGTCATCCGGATGAAAATGATTTTTATTTTTGTGGTAGGACTTCTCTTAAAGACTTTTCTTATTGTAAATTACATCTTCTTTATGCATACCAGCCTAAAGGTAAAAAAGATGAGGTTACTGAAAAAGATGAAGTGCCAGAGTTTATAGAAAAAAAAATTAGCTCAGCTTAGATTTATATTTATATAAAATCTTCATTAAAATTTTTTATCATTTAGAAAATTGACCACCATCTTTCCACATATAACAGTATTTTTTAACTTCTGTATCAAAAAATTTTGTGCTTGGAACGCCAATATCAAAATTAGTTTTATACTTTCCAGAAGTAATGTTGTCATACTTTAGTAGTTTAAGCTGATCATGAGTTAAAAGAGGGTTTGGAAGTAATTGAAATAATTTAGCAGTAAAAGTGGCTATAGGCAAAGGAAAAGGTAATAAAAATCTTTTTTTATCAATTAAAATTAGCAGTTTATCTAATATTTCTCTAAAACTCATAGTTTCTGGTCCCACACACTCAATCACACTTAAATTATCATTTTTAAAAATAACATCACAAATTATATCAGTAAGGTCCGAACAATGAATTGGCATAAATTTTGTTTTGCCAGAATAATAAAGCGGAAATACTGGCAATCTTCTTAGAAGTGTCATAAATTTAGTAGTAAAACCATCATCAATTGAATAAACAATAGAAGGTCTTAATATAGTTGCATTTGGAAAATTTTTTAAAATATTAATTTCACCATCTAATTTACTTTTAGCATATTTAGAGTCTATAGCTTGATCAATCCCTAGGGCAGATAAGTGTATAAATTTTTTTAAACTATATTCCTTTGCCAATTTAGATAATATTGTTGGAAATAAATTATGAATATTTTGAAAAGTATTGCCTCTTTTTTTTTCAAATAAAATTCCAATTAAATTGATACATATGTCTGTATTGTCCAATAATTTTCTAATTTTTTTCTCTTCAAATATATTTGCCTCCACTATATCAATCCAGCCCTGATTTGCTTGTGTTTTGATCATTAAGCTTTTTTGATGAATACTTCTTGTTACTACTGTTACCCTATAGTTATTTTTTGTAAGTTTTCTAATTAGGTTTCTTCCAATCTGACCACTCCCACCAAAAATTAGACAATTTTTTTCTTTCATATATAAATATTTAATAAAATGAATTTAGATATTAAACTTCACAAAAATGATTTACCAGATGATGTGAAATTAGGCAATGTTATAGCTGTTGATGGTGAATTTATGGGACTAGATTTAAGACGTGATCCACTGTGTTTAATACAATTGTCGTCTGGAAATAATGATGCACATATTATACAACTTGATAGAACGAATTATAAAGCTCCAAATCTAATTAAACTAATGAAAAATGAGTCTATCACAAAAATTTTTCATTATGGCAGGGCTGATATTGCCCACATTAAATACTATTTAAAAACTGATACCAACAACATCTTAGATACAAAGATAGCATCAAAACTTGCAAGATCTTATTCAGACAATCATTCGTTGAAAAATTTAATAAAAGAATTTTTAAATGTTGATATTAGTAAACAATTTCAAAATTCAGACTTCGGTGGCAATCTTACTCCTGCTCAGCTAAAATATTGTGCTAATGATGTAATTTATCTTCATAAAATTCACGAAGAACTAAAAAAGATATTGGTAAGGGAAAACAGAATAGAATTATATGAAAAATGTCTTAAATTTCTAAAAACAAGAGTTGAACTTGATTTAGCTTTATTTAAGGACGATATTTGGTCTCATTAAATGAAAAAAAAAAGTTATATAAAAAATGCTAAAGATGTTATCGATCTCGAGATTAAAGCATTAAAAAAACTTAAAAAAAATTTAAATAATTCTTTTAATCAGGCTGTAACTCAAATTGTTAAATGTCAGTCTAAAGTAATACTCTGCGGTGTTGGTAAGAGTGGATTAATCGCTAAAAAGATTGCAGCTACTCTATCTTCTGTTGGAACACCAGCTTTTTATTTATCTGCGAATGATTCTTCACATGGTGATCTTGGAAGTATTTCAAAAAAAGATATATTGATATTAATAAGTTACTCTGGACAAACTAAAGAGTTAAATAATATAATTCAATTTGCAAATAGAAATAAAATTTTATTAATAGGAATTATTTCTGAAAAAAATTCTACATTGTACAAAGCTTCTGATATCAAACTATTAATACCTCAAGTTGTTGAGGCTGCAGGTATAATACCAACATCAAGCACAACTACTCAACTAGCGCTTGGTGATGCTTTAGCAATTGCTGCTATGAAAGAAAAGAAATTCGATAGACTTGCCTTTAGAAAGCTGCATCCAGCCGGGAATCTTGGTGCTCAACTTAAAACCGTTGAGGACCTAATGCTTAAAGGAAAAAATATTCCTTTTGTCAATGAAAACTTGAAAATGAAAGATGCTCTAAAAATTTTAACCAGAAAAAAATTAGGTGTTCTTATAGTTCAAAATATTAGAAAAAAAACTAAGGGAATAATTACTGATGGCCAAATTAGAAGATTTAATGAACAAAAACCTAATTTACACTCAGTATACGTAAAAGAGGTCATGACTAAAAGTCCTATTAGTATAAATAAAGACGAATTAGCTGCTAAAGCGTTATCATTAATGAACAGTAAAAAAATTACTTCTCTATGTGTACATGGAAAGAATGATAAAGCTAGAACTATTGGGATTTTACATATTCATAATATTCTTAAAACAAATATCTCTTAAATGAACAAAAAAAAATTTATAGGGGCTTTAATTGTTCTTTTTTTCTTTTCGATTATTCTTTATTTTTTTTTTAAAGATGAAAAAAAAATTGAAGAACCTAAAGTTAAAAAAGAAAACCTTGAAAGTTCCTATTCTTTAAACATCATTGAAAATGTAAGCTATTCGTCCAAAGACGTTAACGGAAATGAATACATAATTATTGCCAAAAAAGGTGAAATAGATGCGTCAGACAGTAATGTTATATTTTTAACTAAAGTTGATGCAACAATTAAACTAGTTGATGGAAATTTAGTTTTGATAAGCTCTGATTACGGTAAGTATAATACCAATAATTTTGATACTATTTTTTCTAAAAATGTAATAATTAATTACCTAGAAAATGAAATTATTGGAGAATATTTAGATTTTTCAATTTTAAGAAATACTATGATTATTACAAAAAATGTTAAGTATTCTAACTCTAAGAACACTTTATTAGCTGATGTAATTGAAATGGACATTAAAACTAAAGATACCAAAATTTATATGTATGAAGGCTTAAAAAAAGTAAATATTAAAAGTAAAAAGTAGTATGGCAGTTATTAAAAAATTTCGTATAAAATCATTCAAGCAAAATAATTCAATTATCGAATTTCATAATGTTTCACTTTCATATGGAAATAGATTAATTTTAGATAACATTAATTTTAAAATTAATGAAGGCCAAATATTTGGTATGCTTGGACCAAATGGAGTTGGAAAATCAACTATCTTTAATTTGATAACAGGTTTAATCACTCCTAAACATGGTAAAATAAAAATTAATGGGGAAGATGTAACAAACTATCCAATATATTTAAGAACAAAAAAATTCAAGGTAGGTTATGTACCACAACATGGTGGTTTTTTTAACGATTTAACTTTGCAGGATAACCTCAGAGCAATAAGTGAAATTGTGATAGATAATAAAAACTTGAGACAAGAGAGAATTGATTTTTTACTATCAAGATTTGAGTTAGAAAATGTAAAAAATATAAAAGGTAAAAATTTATCAGGAGGTCAGAAAAAAAAATTAGTTATTGCTCTATCTTTATTAAGTGAACCCAAAGTTTTACTTCTTGATGAATGTTTTGCTGCATTAGATGTTTTAACAATTAAAATGCTACAAGAAATAATAGTAAACTTACAACAGGAAAATAAGATTACTATTTGTATTTGTGATCATCAGGCAAGAGATTTATTATCCGTTGTCGACTCTGCTATGATTTTAAGCAATTGTAAGATTGTTGCACAAGATACTCCATCTAATCTAGTAAGAAATATAAATGCAAAAAATGCATATTTTGGTGAAAGTTTTAAGTTTAATTAAATTTCTTAAAAAATGTCACAAGTAATTATACTAAAAAAAAAAATCAAAAAATTTAATAAAGAAATAAATATTCCTGGTGATAAAAGCTTAAGCATTCGATGGGTTCTATTTTCTTCGCTAGCTTCTGGTATATCTACATCTAAAAATTTATTAATTTCTGAAGATGTATTGGCTGCAATTAATGTAGTTAAAAAACTTGGTATTAAGGTAATTTTGAATAAAAAATTCTGTAAAATTTATGGGAAAGGGATGAGTGGATACCAATATAAAGAAAATATGTCATTGAATGCAAAAAATTCAGGGACACTTGGACGACTTTTATTAGGACTAATTATTAATTCTACGAAAAAAATTAAATTAATAGGCGATGCTAGTTTATCAAAAAGAGATTTTAAAAGAGTTACATATCCATTATCAAAATTTGGAGTAACTTTTAAAATGAGCAAAAACAACGGATTACCATTAATTATAAAAGGTTCTAAGAGTCTTAAACCTATAAAATATATCGAAAAAAAAGGGTCCGCTCAATGTAAGAGCAGCATAATCTTTGCGGGTATGAGAACTGATGGTAAAACAATCATAAAAGCAAAAAAATCAAGATCTCACACTGAGATTTTATGTAAATATTTAAGGTTACCTTTAAAAGTTAAAAATAAAAAAAGATTTGATTTAATAGAAGTCAGTAAAGTAAAAAAGATAAATCCTATAAATTATGATGTTCCTTCTGATATTAGTTCAGCAGCTTTTTTCTTGGCTCTTACAGCATTATCAAATAATTCAAAGCTATTAATTAAAAATGTAAATATTAACCCAAACAGAATTGGGATTGTTTCTATATTTAGAAAAATGGGTATTAAGATAAATTTTAGAAATAAAAGAATTTATAAAGGAGAAAAGATTGCAGATATTTTAACTTCAAGTCCAGAAAATATAAAACCTATTAATTGTCCCATAAATTTAAATAGTAGTGCAATTGATGAATTCCTTGTTATTTTTTTAACTGTTGCAGCAAAAGCAGATGGTGTTTCATATTTTAAAAATTTAAGTGAATTAAATCAAAAAGAGAGCCCTAGATTAAAATGGGCCGAAAAAATTCTCAAGATGATGGGTGTAAAAACAATCGTCACTAACGACTCTATTAAAATTTTTGGAAACCCAAATTTAAAAATTAATAAAAAAATAGTGATAAAAAATTATTTAAAAGACCATAGAGTATTTATGGCAAGTGTAATCGCAGCATTATCATTTGAAAATAAAAAAGGATGGTATATCTATGATAAAGATTCAATAAAAACCTCATTTCCTAACTTTTTAACAATTATCAAGAGGTTAAACAGTGAAAAATAAAAAAGGATTTTTAAAAATTGCTATCGACTCACCCGCAGCAGCTGGTGCTGGTACAATAGCAAAAAAAATTTCAGAATATTACAATCTTTTTTATTTAGATACAGGAAAAATTTATAGAGTAATTGCAAATATTAAATTAAAATTTCCAAAAAAATTCAATGAAAAATTTTTAAAAAAAAAAATTAATAATTTAAGTTTAAGAGAACTTCAAAATAAAAAATTAATTAATGATGAGGTTGGTGCTGAAGCAGCAGTAATATCTAAATTAAAAAGAATAAGAAAATTAGTGCATCATTACCAAATTAATTGTGCATACAATCCCCCAAAAAGATACAATGGTTCATGTCTAGATGGAAGAGATATCACATATAACATTGTTCCAGATGCAGATATAAAACTGTTCGTCACAGCTAGTGTAAAAACAAGGGCTAAAAGAAGATATAAAGAGCTAAAATCCCTTAAAAAAAAAATAACATATGGTGAGGTTCTAAAAAGTCTGAAAAAACGTGATAAAAGCGACTATAACAGAAAAATTGCCCCTCTTAAGAAAACAAAAGATTCAGTATTGATAAACACAACAAATTTAACTAAAAGAGCGTGTTTTTTAAAAATTAAAAAAATTATAGATAAAAAAATAGTTAATGGAAATATATAAAGATTTAAGCAATCCCGCCTCTAAGGAATTCCAAGAATTATTAAACAGTCAGCTTTCAAAAGTAAAGATTGAAGAGGGAAAAATTATAGAAGGTAAAGTTAATAAGATTACTGAAAAATATGTATTCTTACATGTTGATGGTCTTAAATCTGAACCCGTACTAGATATAAATGAATTAAAAAATATGGGACTTTCGCAAAAAATTAAAATTGGAGAAATTATACCTGTGCTTCTTGAAAGGTTAGAAGACAAAATGGGTGAGGTAGTAGTATCTGCTAGTAAAGCCCAAAAAATTAAGGGTTGGGATATATTAGTTGAAGCTTATGAAAAAAATGAGCCAATAATGGGACGTATCACATCAAAATGTAAAGGAGGCTGTATCGTGGAACATATAGATACTGGATCTCTTATGTTTTTACCTGGATCACAAATTAGCGACAAACCTTTAAAAGATATTTCACATCTTATGAATGAGCCTCAAAAATTCGCTTTAATAAAGTTGGATAAGATAAGAGGTAATGCATGTGTTTCAAGAAAAGAAATAATCTCATCATTCAAAAAAGAAGACAAAGCAAAGATCATAGAAAAATATAAGGTTGGTGATATTATAAAAGGTGCTGAAGTAAAAGGTTATAGTACTTTTGGATGTTTTTTTAATGTTAACGGTGAGCTAGATGTTTTAGTACACTTACAAGAAATTTCATATAGTAGAGTTAATCATCCTGATGAAGTTTTTAATATAGGAGAGAAACACGACCTTAAAGTAATTTCTGTAGATAAAGAAAAACTGCAAGTCGGATGTTCAGTTAAACAACTATCACCGGACCCTTTCGAACACATCGATAATTATGAGTTAAATAAAGTCTATAAAGTTAAAGTTGTTAAAATCATGGACTTTGGAGCGTTCTGTGAACTAGAGCCAGGCCTTACAACTCTTTTGCACTCTAGTGAACTTAGTTGGACCAAAAAAAATGTTTCTGCTAAAAAAATGTTTAGAGTTGGAGATGAAATTGAGTGTGTAATTACTGAAATAGATAAGGAGAAACGAAGAGTTGCGATTTCTCATAAATTAGCAAAAGAAAATCCATTTGAAATATTTGAACAAAAATATCCTGTTGGAACATTGGTTGAGGGAGAAATTGTGAATAAAAATGAATACTCGTTATTTGTAAAAATAGAAAATCTTGATATCGATGCATTCCTTCATTGTAATGATCTCACTTATTTAAATAATGGTGAGGAAGAGTTAACCAAATATAAAATTGGAGAGAAAATTAAAGTTAAGGTGCTTGAAATCAAATCTACAGAGCAAAAGGTAAGAGTTGGATTAAGACAAACAAAACAGGATCCATTTGATTGGTTCAAAAATAAAAAGAAAAATCAAACAATTACAGTTAAAATAATTTCTTCAGATAATAAGGGTTTAATTGTAAGACCTGAAGGTTGTGAAATGGATTTTAATATCAAAAAATCTCAAATTGCAATCAACCCAGCAGACGCTAGACCATCAAGATTTACTGGAGGCGAAAGAATTGATTGTGCGATAGCAGAGTTAGATTTCAATAAAAGAAAGGTCCAATTAAGTATTAAACTTTTAGAGGAAATTGAAAAAAAAGAGGCTTTGGAAAAATATGGATCTGAAGGTTCAGGTAAAAACTTACCATTTTCGTCACTTTCTGAAGACTTAAAAAAAAAAGATAAAAAGTAAAAAAGAAATAATTTGGCAATTGTAAAATCAAAACTTTTAAAAGAATTATCGAATAACTATCCTAATTTTTTAAAAAAAGACTTAGAAAAATTTATAAATATTATTTTGAAAGAGGTAAAATCTACTTTAAATAGAAACGAAAGAGTAGAATTAAGGGGATTTGGAGTATTTTATACAAATCTTCAGAAGTCTAGAATCTCAAGAAATCCAAAGACTGGTGAAAAAGTAAATACCCCTGAAAAAAAAACAATTCACTTTAAAATGGGTAAAGAGTTGTTTAAAAAAATAAATAATGAAGAAGAATAAAATATTTATTGCTTGTGACACTAATAATATTTCAAAAGTAAAAAGAATAATCAATGAAACTAGCAGTTCTAAGATCCAAGTTGGTTATAAATTTGGTTTAGAATTTT
>CABYLY010000006.1 GCA_902519945.1 uncultured Pelagibacteraceae bacterium | reverse complement strand
AATAATCTTAATGGTGACAACTGGGCAATTACTGAATAAACAATTAACATAATGCTAGGTGGAATTAAAATTCCTAGGCAACCTCCTGAACAAATAATTCCAGATGCAAATTTTTTATCATAACCAGCTTTAATCATTGCTGGCCAAGCGAGAAGACCCATTAACGTTACTACTGCTCCTATGATACCTGTAGCAGTTGAAAATAGTGCACAAGTAATAAGTGCAGCAACTGCCATTGAGGCTGGAAGTTTGTGAGATGCTAATCTTATTGCAAAAAATAACTTTGCAACAATCCCAGCTCTCTCAACTAAATACCCCATAAATAAAAAGAGGGGGACTGCGGTTAACACGTTGTTATCCATTACAGTATAAGTATTTTGGACAAAGAGTTGAAATATCCTGTTATCAAACAGATGCTCCATCTTAGTCGGATCAAAATATGCGTAGTATCCAAAACCTAAACCCATTGCCATTAGCGTGAAAGCAATAGGAAAACCTAGTAAGACGGCAAATAGAAATATACCCATCATCATAATTGCTACTTCTGGATTTGTAAGACTAAATAACATCTTCTTTGTTTCCTTCTTGTGAAGTTCTCATTAATACTTTTTCTGTTTCCTCAGCATCACGCTCTGTTCCTCTTTCAGGCCAACTACCTGTTTGAATACAAATGATACATCTAAATACCTCACCAATTCCTTGAAGTGTTAAAAGTGTTCCAGATAATGGTATTAAAGATTTTGCCATATAAATTTGAATTTGAGCAGGGCTATTCCAACTTGTTTCTTTAATTTTCCATGCTAATGCTGCATATTCATAACCATAAAAAGCTAAAGCAACAACGCCAGGGAAGAAGAAAATAAAATATAAAACAACATCTATCCAAGCTTGCGTTCTCTGAGAAAATAATCTGTATATAACATCTCCTCTAACATGTGCTTCGGTGCATAAAGTATAAGCTCCTGCCATCATAAAAATTGCACCATACATCTGAAGACTAAAATCGAAATTCCACAAGGTTGGGGCATTCAAAGCATACGCCATAAAAACTTCATAGCATGTTCCACCCATCAAAATTACTATACACCACGAGAATGCTTTACCCATTGAGACACTCAAACGATCAGCAAATTTTATGTAAGATCTCATCATAGATATAAACTTGTATTGAATTGTTCTTAAATAATCAAACAAAAAAGGGGGCCGAAGCCCCCTCATTAAAATTTATAAAAGTTAATTATATCTTAACTTTTGCAATTGGACCAAACTCATTTTCATATGCAAGTTTGTAATTAGGCTGATTCATCAGCAAGTACTTCATTACTCTCTTCGCATAAGATTTTTGAGAATCAACAACTTTCTTAAAGAAAGGATCTTTCTTATTAAAGTCACCAATTACTTTGTCCCAACCTTTTAATTGTTGAGCCAAAATCTCATCTGAAGTTTGGTAAACATTTACTTTATGCTCATTCATCAACTTAGCTAAGTCTGCTGAGTATCTTACTAAAGCTTTAAAGTAGTTATCACTGTTTGCAGCATAAGCAGCATTTTTCAATATCGCTTGGTGCGCAGGTGATAAACTATTATATGTTTTTTTGTTAACTGGAATCTCAAACATCTCTTGAGATTGGTGGAAGCTTCCTAAGTGATAGTGCTTAGAAACGTCTTGCATACCAAATTGAGAGTCTGAAGTTGGGTTGTTAAACTCAGCAGCTTCAATCAAACCAGTTTTCATAGCTGGTTGAATTTCACCACCTGGTAACTGTCTAACTACCATTCCCATTGCAGTCAAAACGTTAGTCGCTAAACCAACTGTTCTGTACTTCATACCTTTAACATCAGATACTTTTGTTACGTTCTTTTTGAACCAACCAAAAGGCTGTGCTGGCATAGGCATATGGAAAAAACCAATGTAATCGAAACCTACTTTTGCAAGAGTTTCATCATACAGTTTTCTTCCTCCACCATACTCCATCCATCCCATAACTTCTTGAGATGACATTCCGTATGAAGGACCAGTTCCAAATAATGATGCAGCTGGATTTTTACCATACCAATATGCAGTCACCCAGTGACCCATATCTACTACACCGGAACTAACTGCTTGTCCGATTTCTGAAGTCTTTACAACTGCTCCAACTGGTTGAAGATCAATCTTAAGTGTACCACCAGACATTTCATCTACCATTTTGCAGTAGTCTCCGGCCATTTCAAAAAAGATGTTTGCTCCACTTGGCCATGCAGCTTGCATCTTTAAAGTTTTATGACCGCCTGCAGTTGCGATGTTTGGCATAGCAACAGCAGCTGCAGCTACAGCACCAGCTTTAGCAGCAGTTTTAAAGAACTTACGTCTTGAAGATGTTTTAATCTTCAATGATTTATTTTCTTTCGTCATTATTACTCCTATTAAAGTTAATTAACTTGATTAATTAAAACATAGAATCTAATTAGAGTCTTTCTAAAAAAAGGCGTAGATGTCGCATAAGTTGAATTAAATTCAATCTAGAGTAGAATTAATTAACTTTATTTTTGCAATTTCCAGTTTTAAAAAACTCATCAATATTATCAATTGCTAAGTTTGCCATTGCAATTCTTGTGTCCTTTGTAGCACTTCCTAGATGTGGAAGAATAAATGCTGACTTAATTTTATTATAACCCGGATTTAAGTTAGGTTCATTTTTATAAACATCTAATCCAGCTGCATAAATTTTTCTTCTGTTTAGTGCATCAATTAAAGCTTCATCATCGACAATATCTCCTCTAGCAACGTTAGTGATTACTGCTCCCTTAGGAAAATACTCAACAGTCTCTTTGTTAATCATATTTTCAGTTTCTTTTGTCGCCGGACAACAAATTGATAAAACGTCAGAAACTGAAAAAAGACTTTTTATGTTGTCATGATAAATTGCTCCTTGCTCTTTTTCATCACTTAACTTTGATCTGTTATGGTAATGAATTATCATACCTAAAGATTTTGCAATCTTTGCAATTTTTTGTCCTATTCTACCCATACCTAAAATACCTAATCGTGAGCCTGTCAATTGTTTGCCAATTAAATAATCTGCTGACCACTTCCACCCACCTTCTTGCGCTGAAACAATGCCCTCAGAGGCTCTTCTACACGCGCCTAAAATTAGAAGTATCCCAATTTCAGCTGTTGCATCAGATAAAACTTCTGGGGTATTTGTCACTGCTATACCTTTTTTTTTGGCAGCATCTAAATCGATGTTTCCAAATCCAGCTGCAAAATTAGAGATAATTTTTACGGTACTTGGTAATTTATCAATAGTCTCTTTATCCATTTTGTCTGTAAGAGAGGATAAAATTCCATCACACCCGTGACTCATCTCTATAACTTTTGACTGTGAGTATAACTCATCATTATTATTAAATATTGAATCAAAAGTTTTACTAGCTTTATCTTCGCTTTCTTTAATAAGTTTTCTTGTGATTAAAATTTTTTTCATCGGTGTTAAACCCTATTAGTTTAAATCGAAGATCTTGCCAGGATTCATTATGTTATTTTGGTCAATGCTCCTTTTTATTAATTTCATTAAAGGAATATTATCAGCATGTTCTTTTAAGAGATATTCTTTTTTATGAAGTCCAACACCATGTTCTCCAGTTATTGTGCCTTTTAATTCAAGCGCTTTATTAATTAACAAGTCGTTGAATTCTCTGATTTTTTTGTACGTTTCTTTATTTTCTGGATCAAAAGGTAAGAGCACATGGAAGTTTCCATCTCCTAAGTGGCCTACCATTGGAGCTCTTAATCCAAATTTCTTTGCTTGCGCTTCCGCATAATTTACACACTCAGTTATATTTGAGATAGGTAAACACACATCGGTTGAATAAACTCTTCCATTATTTATCAATGCTTTTACAGAATAATATACATCCCAACGTGCTTTCCAAAGCTTATTTCTCTCTTCTAAATCTTTTGCCCATTTAAAAGAGCTGCCATTATTATCTTTTGAAATTTCTTCAACAACTTTAATGTTCTCATTATTAGATGCCTCTGACCCATGAAATTCAAAAAATAAAGTTGGTACAGCCTCAATATCTTTCAATTTTGAGTAATTAATACTTATGCCCATTTGATCTTTATTAAGCATTTCAATTCTTGCAATAGGGACACCATACTGAATAACTTGTTGCGCAGTTTGAACTGCATTTTCTAAAGTTGGAAAGTGACACACTGCAGACATGATGCTCTCAGGTATTGGTGATAATCTCAATTGAACTTCTGTAATTATTCCTAATGTTCCCTCAGAGCCAATGAATAAGTTAGTCAGGTTATAACCTGCAGAAGTTTTTTTAGTTCTACTACCAGTATTTATAATATCGCCATTAGGCAAAACGACAGTGAGTCCGCTAATTACAGTTTTCATTGTACCATATTTTACAGCCATCGTTCCTGAGGCTGATGTTGAAGCCATTCCTCCTATTGCTGCATTTGCGCCAGGATCAATTGGAAAAAAAACTCCATCCTCTCTTAAATAATCATTTAATTGTTCCTTAGTTACACATGCCTGAACTCTACAATCAAAGTCTTCTACATTAACACTCAAAATTTTATTCATTTTCTCGAGACATATGGTTATACCTTTTTCGTTGCCTACAACATTACCCTCTAAAGATGTTCCTGTCCCGAAAGGCACAACTGGAATTTTATGCTCATTACATAATCTTAGAACTTTTGAAACTTCCTCATTAGTTTCAGGAAAAACTACGGCTTTGGATAAAACAGGGTCATATGTGTCTTCACCTCTTGCATAGTTGGCTCTTGTTGACTCTGAGGTGGAAAATCTACCATTAAAAATTTTTTTAAACTCTGCTTGGATTTGATCGTTCATCTGAAGAATATTAATAAAAATTTTATCAAAAATACAGCTTATTTCGTAAGCATTTTCTTTATGTTTTCTAGTGCCTGAGTAATGTTATCTCTTGATGCTGCAAAACTAAATCTAACATAGTCATTGCAAGTTTTTCCAAACGCTGTTCCTGGAACTATTGCCACTCCCGCTTCGTGCATTGCTTTCTTGCAAAACTCAGATCCATTCATTCCTGTTCCAATAACCTTTGGGAATGCGTAAAAAGCGCCTCCAGGTAAACTACACTCTACACCTGGAAGTTCATTCAAACCTTGATGAATTAAATTTCTTCTTAAAGTAAACTTATCTAACATGTCTTTGATGGAGTCATCTGGACCATCTAATGCAGCGATACCTGCATATTGTGCAGCAGCATTAACACACGAAACACTGTTGATTAGAAGTTTATTCACGTGCTCAATAAGATCTTTAGGCCAGTAACTCCAACCTAATCTCCATCCAGTCATTGAGTAAGCTTTACTCCAACCCTCTAATACAATTAATCTATCTTTTAAATTTGGATAATGAAAAAAAGAAGGCATTTCTTTATAATCAAATATTTGTCTACTATAAATTTCGTCACTTAAAATAGTTACATGAGGATGTTTTTCTAGTTCCTTTGCAAAATAATCTATTACTGGCTTTTCAACAAAACTTCCTGTTGGATTATTAGGATTTATTAAAATCAACAATCTTGTTTTTTTAGTTATCAACGACAAAATCTTATCTGGATCAAATTTAAGATCTTTATCCTCAGTTAAATCATAAGGAACTGCTGTTGATCCTGTATAATTAATCATCGACTCATATATTGGAAATGCAGGTGTTGGATGAATTATTTCTACTCCAGGTTCTCCATAACATTGGATTGCATAACTCATTGTAGGTTTTCCACCTGGCATTATTAAAATCCTCTCAGGATCTATGTCTGTATTGTAACGCTTTTTAATCCACCTTGTCACGGCTTGTCTGCATTCGGGTATCCCATTTGACATTACGTATCCATGATGACCGTCATCTAAAGCTTTTTTAGCAGCTTCAACTACATGTTTTGGAGTTTTAAAGTCTGGTTGTCCCAAACCTAAATGAATCATTGGTTTACCTTGTGCCTCTAATTTTTTTGCTTCTGCTAAAACCGAGAAAGCTGATTCTGTGCCTAATCTATTTAAACTTTTTGCTAATTCCATAAATTTTAAATTTTTTGAGAAACTCTATAAATTAATTTTGAACTATTCAACTCTTTTAAATTCTTACATCCCATTAAAACCATATTTCTATCAATTTCATCGCGCATATTTTGAAGTAAATGCTCAACACCTTGCTGTCCCCCTGCGGCTAAAGAGAACAAAAACATCTTACCAAAACTACAGGCTTTCGCACCAGCAGCGATTGCTTTTAACACATGGGTTCCTCTTCTCACACCTCCGTCTAATATAATCTCCAGTTTATCTCCTACAGCATCTGAAATTGCTTTTACCTGATCAAATGGTGATCTTGATCCATCAAGTTGTCTTCCACCATGATTTGAGATCATAATCGCTGTACAACCAATGTCTATTGCTCTTTTAGCATCCTCAACAGACATAACTCCTTTAAGTGCAAAAGGACCGTTCCATTTTTTTGCACAGTATTCTGCATCTTTCCATCCCATTAATGGATCATACTGTTCATTTATATATTCAATTACTGACTTAGCTATATTTGTACCTTTGTCTGTTTTTTTTTTTACATTTGAAAGTTCAAATTTTTTTCCAGTTAAGTAATTAAATACCCAGCTTGGTCTCATTGCAAAACTAGCTAGGCTTTGAAGTGTAAGTTTTGGTGGTGTGGTAAAACCCGTTCTATGATCTTTTTCTCTGTTACCTGCAACTAACGTATCTACTGTTAAGCACATTGCATCAAATCCTGATCTTCTTGATCTGTCAATTAAATCATCTGTTATTGATTTATCTTTATGTACATAAAGTTGAAATAATTTTGGACCACTTGAAATGTTTGAGATTTCCTCAATCGAGTTATTACTCATAGAGGACATACTGTAAAAAGTTCCAAATTTTTCTGCTGCTCTTGCTGAGGCTTTATCGCCGTCGGAATGATAAAGTCTTTGCATCGCTGCTGGAGATAGAAAAATCGGCATGTCAATTTTTCTACCAAATAAAGTTGTTGAAAGATCAGGTTTTCCAACACTTGCAAGAATATTTGGAACTAAATCACAATCATCAAAAGAATTTGTATTTCTTTTAAGGGTGATCTCATCGTCCGCGCCACCATCGATATAATGAAAAATAGGTGAAGGTAATTTTTTTTTTGCTAAATTTCTAAAATCCTCAAAATTATAACAATTTTTCAGACTCACTATCTTCTAAATCTTAAATTACTTCTATTTAAATCACTTATTTTTGTGCAGCCCATGAGTTTCATGTCTCTAACTAACTCAGATTTATATAATTCAAGAGCTCTTTCAACACCTGCTTGGCCCGCTGCAGCAAGTGCGTAAAGATAAAGTCTTCCACCTGAGCATGCTTTGGCCCCTAAAGATAATGCCTTTAGCATGTGAGTTCCTCGATGAATTCCACCTTCACATATAACATCAAGTTTATCGCCAACAGCATCAACTATCTCAGCAAGTTGATCAAATGGCGCTCTCGATCCATCAAGTTGTCTTCCACCATGATTTGAAACCATTATACCAGTACACCCAATATCAACTGCTTTTTTAGCATCCTCTACACTCATTATGCCTTTAAGTGCAAAATGGCCTCCCCATTGAGAACAAAGTTTTTCTGCATCTTTCCAATTCATAGATTGATCTAACATTGTTGAAAAATAATTTCCAATTGAAGAGTTTGTGCTTGTTCCCTCTTTTACAAAATCTTGAAGGTGAGGTAGTTCAAATTTTCCTTTTGTTAAATAATTTATTCCCCACATTGGTTTAGTCGCAAAACTAAACAAACTTGATAAAGTCAATTTTGGTGGAGAAGTAAAACCTGTTCTTAAATCTCTTTCACGATTTCCACCTGTTATTGTATCAACTGTTAATGCCATTACATCAAATTTTGCAGCCTTAGCTCTTTCCAAACAAGAGTCATTTAAACCTCTGTCTTTGTGAAAATAAAACTGAAACATTTTTGGAGTATCGATTAAGGAAGATATTTCTTCAACACTAACTGTAGCTAACGCAGAAACACCAAACATTGTATTAAATTTTTTAGCTGCCTTACCAACAGCTCTTTCACCATCATAATGAAAAAGTCTTTGAAGTGCCGTTGGTGAAAGATAGAATGGTAAGTCTAATTTTTTACCAAAAATCGTAGTAGACAAATCAACATTCTCAACACCTCTCAATACGTTAGGAACTAAGTCAACATCGTCAAAAGAACTAGTATTTCGTGCGTATGTAATTTCATCATCAGCTGCACCGTCAATATAATGAAAAATAGGTGATGGAAGTTTTAACTTAGCAAGTTTTCTAAAATCACTAAAATTGTGACAATGTTTTAATCTTGTTATCATCCGGCCTTTTTTAAAAGGTTTTAAGAAAATTAAACATATAACTATTTGCCCCAGGATTCTTATCTCCTAAACTAGCATTAGATAAATGGTTATATGATAATCCAAATTGACTTTCCTTTGGTAGATTCAAAGATAGCTGAATTTCAGTCTTAAATTCTAAAGCATGTCCTAAATCTTTTCCATCTCCTTTATTGTAATATCCAGGTGCGAAACTTGGAGTAAAATTTAAAGCACCCAATTTATATTGAGCTTGTACACCAGTATAAAAGTAAGTTGCATTATCTGCGGTAATCATTGCACCTGTAATTGGAGATAAATTTCCTAAAAACGTATCTCTATATAAATCTTCATTTTGATGTTGAAAACCTATCAAGGTTGATCTTTTACCATGATCACTGAAATCAAACATTCCAGTGAAAATATTAAACTCTGTATTTTTATTCTTGATATTTTCCTCCGCAATACTCAAAGAGCTATTGAGAAATAAAATTAGAGCGATTGCATGTATTTTTAAGTGTTTCATTATAAAAATATACTTAGTTTTTTTTTTTAATAAATAATTTAAATATTATTGCACCACCGAGCAAAAACATCAATACAGGCAATAGCCAGAGAAAATAAGTACTTTTGTTGAATTGAGGGTCATATAAAATCCATTCACCATACTTTTCTTTAAAAAAATCATAAATTTGTTTTTCACTAAGACCTTCGTCCAATTTTCTTTCTACTAAAATTTTCAAGCTATTTGCAAATTCAGTATCTGAGTCGTAAACAGATTGACCTTGACAAACTAAACAACGTAAATTTTTGGTAATCTCATTTTTTAATTTTTGTTCTTGTGCATTCAAAAAATTTGAATTGAATACAATAATAATGATTATTAAAAAATTTAAATATTTCATTTAATCATTCTCTTTATTTCAAGTAATGAGTTTTCATTTAATGGACCAATATATTTTTTAAGAATCTTTTTATTGTAGATTAAAAAAGTTTCGGGTACTCCATAAGCTCCCCATTCAATTGCTATAGTTCCATCAGGATCAGACAAAATCAATCTATACGGACTATTGAATTCATTAAGAAATTTTTTTGCATTTACAATTTTGTCTTTGTAATTCAAACCAATAATATCAACATTTTCTCTCAATCTTAATAAAAAAGAATGTTCGTCTCTACAAGGCACACACCAAGATGACCAAATGTTTATGAGATAAAATTTGTCACTTTTAAAAACTTTTTCTGAAAATATTAGTTCGTTGGTGTTAAATAATTTTGCTTCAAAATTTGGAATATCTTTTTTAATTTCAACACTTGGAGTATAAATATTTGGATTTTGCAATCCCTTATAAAAAAAGAAAAATAAGACTAAAAAAAATACTATAAAAATAGAAAATAAAGTTTTAGTTCTCATAGTTTTTTTTTTTCAATAAACTTGTAAGTCCAGCAAAACTAATTAATAAAACTGATATCCATATCCAAATCATAAAAGGTTTAATTTGATATCTAATATTAAAATAATCTTGATTTTGGACTAAATTCATTGTCATAAATTTATCTGTAAATAAATTAGTTTTTATATCAGCTTCACTAGTTACAATATTTGGTTGATTGTAAATTCTTAATTCAGGGTTTAAAATTTGTGTATTACCATCTTTATCTCTAACTTGAAATTTACCTATTACTGCCGCATAATTATTTATATTTTTCTTTTCTATGCTCTCAAATTTTATTTGTGTTTTATCCAATTGCAAAGTTTCTCCCACTTTTAAGTTAGTGATAACTTCAGAGGAAAAAATATTATTTAATAGAATACTTAAAATTAAAAGACTGAATCCAAAATGAGCTATGTTTTGGGATAAGTTTTTTAAACCTTTAGAAAAGAAATCTCTCGTTGTTATAAAAAAGAGATAAAATGCGGATGTAACTAAGACAGTATTTAATAAAAAATTGATGTTTAAATTTTTTATTATGAATGCTGATAGTAATAAAGAAATAATCAAAAATAAAATCAAATAGAATTTATCTTTTATGTCTGATTTAATCCATTTTAACTTTGGCCCGATAGCCATGGCAAATAAAAAGGGGATTAAAAAAGGAATTATCAATTTATTATAAAACGGTGGACCAACAGATATTTTTTCTGATGTTAATACTTCTAAAAAAATTGGGTAAGTAGTTCCAATTAAAACAACTGTAAGAAAATACATCATAAACCAATTATTTACTACGATTGATGTTTCTTTACTTAACCAGAAAAAATTATATTTTTTTTTGTCTTGTTTGTGAAAAAAGAAAAAAATAATAAGAGATAAAAAAATCAAACTAAATAAAAAAATAAGAATAAATAATCCTCTCTCTGGATCATTTGCAAAAGTATGAACAGAATTTAAGATACCAGATCTAACTAAAAAGGTACCACACATACTTAATGTAAAAGTTGATATTGACAGAATTATTGTCCAAGAACTCAGTAAATTTTTTTTTTCTAAAATTAGAACGCAATGAAGAAGCGTGGTCAATGCTAACCATGGCATAAGGGAAACATTTTCGACAGGATCCCAAAACCAAAAACCTCCCCAGCCTAATTCATAATAAGCCCAAATTGATCCTAGTAAAATTCCTAATGTTAGAAAAATCCAGGATGTCAATATCCAAAACTTTATATGTTTTGCCCAATCTACTGAGACATAATTTAAAGCGGTTGCAGCAAGAGTAGATGAAAAAATTATTGAAGATCCAACGTATCCTAAATAGAGAATTGGTGGGTGTATTGCTAAAGCTGGATCCTGTAAAATTGGATTTAAACCAAGCCCCTCGGATGGAACAGGAAAAATATAGTTAAATGGATTTGAGGTTTGAATTAAAAATATAAAAAAACCAATAATTATTATTTGCTGAAATAATAAAGTTAAAATTCTATATTTCTTAGATTGATCTTTTGATTTTAATAAAAATAAAAAAATAAATAGAGTTAATACTAACAACCAAAGCAGTAAACTACCCTCATGATTCCCCCAAGTACCTGAAATTTTATAAAATAGTGGTTTAGTCGTATGTGAATGGTTAAAAACTGTTTCGTTGCTAAAATCTGAGTTAATGAATGAGATTATCAATCCTAAGAAGCTAATAATAACAAAAAATAATTGTAAAAAAGTAAAAGTGAGAACCTTATTATCAAAAATGAGAGAATTTTGAAAATTTTTTATACAAAAAAATACAATTAACAAAGAAGCGCAAAGCCCAAAAACTAAAGAATAGTATCCGATCAAACTAGCCAAGATTTATTTCTCCTCTAACGCTGCTTTTACTTCAGGAGGCATATAATTTTCATCATGTTTTGCTAAAATTTTAGTTGCAGAAAAAAAATTTCTATCATTAAGATAACCCTCTGCGACTACTCCTTTTCCTTCTGCAAAAAGATTTGGAATTACTCCTGAATAAATTACATTAATTTCATTCTTAAAATCAGTCACTATAAACTTTACTTTTTTTTCTTCGATTGATATGGAGTTATTTTTAACCATCCCACCAATTCTTATTTTATTTTTATTTAATTCAGCCAACTCTTTTACTTCAGTTGGAGATTGAAAATAAACTACATTTTCTTCTAAAGATTTTAAAATTAGAAAAACTGATAATGATAAAATAAGTAAGATAAGAGATATAAAAAGAAATCTTAGTTTAACTTTACGACCATACATGGTTCAAAAGTTAAATATTTGAGGTGTTTGATAGAATTTCTTTATTGATACTTTGAGTTTTTGCAAATGCTGCTCTTTTTGAGTTTAATGTTCCAAATTTAGTAATAAATTTATTTTTTTCTTTTATGTACTGCACTTTAACAACTACATAAAGAGATACAAAACTTATTAATGTAAATGCGAAAGCGGTCCATACGTAAGATCCATAACCGTTCATATAAATCAATTCATTTATCATAATCTATCCAAGCCTTTATTTTTAATTTTTATCAGTTCTGTATTATATTTCATTAAAAAAATCAGCAGAGAAAATAGAGCAAATGCCGCAGTCATTATTAATAATGGATAAAGCATGGATACATGAATTGATGATTTTGATAAAATATTGATTGAGGCAGGTTGATGTAAAGTGTTCCACCAGTCAACAGAATATTTAATAATTGGTACATTAATTATTCCTAAAATTGTTATAATGGTAGTTACTTTTAAAACTTTGTCGTCATTATCATAAATTCTCCAAGCAATAAGATAAATCGTATAGAATAATGCTAAGATCAACATTGATGTAATTCTAGCATCCCATGCCCACCAAGTTCCCCAAGTTGGCTTTCCCCAAATTGATCCTGTAACGAGGGCAATTATTGTAAATAAAAAACCTGATGGAGCTAAACTTTTTGATATTAAAAAAAAATTTCTTATTTTAAAGATATACCCGATTAAAGATAAAATCGTAATTGTAGAAAATATACCAATACTTATCCATGCTGCTGGTACATGTACATACATAATCCTCACAGAATGACTTTGTTTATAATCTTCAGGTGACAATATTAAAGCTTCGACTAACCCAATAGTTAGAACAATTATAAATAGCGTCAAGACATACTTTGGCGCCCTCGAAGTTATGGAAAAAATTTTAGATGGTTCAAAATATTTAAACATAGTAAGAATTATTTTATTACAATTACAAAATTTTATTAGGAAAAAATTGTCTGATCAAGAATGTCAGAGGGAGATAATAACGAAGGGTAAATATTCAACATCCTTGACCAGAATAAGATCATTCTAATTGCTAGCTGTGACGAAGATTTGAGCTAATTGTGTTTAAAAAGTGAATTTTTTAGTTTGAGAGTTTGAAATAACTAGATCCCTTTTTTCCTGAAAAAATCTCCTCAATTAATGGATGTTTTATAGGTTCATCAGAATCGTCTACTAAAAGGTTTTGTTCAGAAACATATGCCTCGTAAGTAATTTCATCATTTTCAGCCAAAAGATGATAAAAAGGTTGATCTTTCCTTGGTCTTACATTTTTTGGAATTGATTGGTACCACTCTTCTGAATTATTAAATTCGAAATCAACATCGTAGATTACTCCACGAAATTCAAAATGTTTATGTTTTACAATATCTCCTATTGAAAATTTTGCTTTTTGAATTGCCATTATTATTAGTATGGGTATTTAAAAATAAAAATCAATAAGAAAAATTTATAATTTTTGTTAAAATATTATTTATGTTAATATCTTTTTTGTGAATAAATCTTTTTTGAAGTTTCTTACTGATTTTGGACCACTGGTAATTTTTTTTTATTTCTACTATGATAGTGGTAAAGATTTAAAAATAGCTATACCTCCATTTATTATTGCGACAATTTTAGCGTTAGCCGTTGTATGGTTTTTGGAAAAAAAGCTGCCGAAAGTTCCTCTTTTGAGTGGAGTATTGATTACTTTTTTTGGTGGATTGACAATTTATTTTAATAATCCAGTATTTATTTTTATTAAACCTACAATAATCAATATTTTATTTGGTTTAGCATTAATATTTGGCAGATATTTTACTAATGAACCAGTTCTTAAAAAATTAATGGGTAAATCCATTGCATTGACTGACGAAGGCTGGGAAATACTTAATAAAAGATGGATATTTTTTTTCTTCGCGTTAGCAATTCTAAATGAAATAGTTTGGAGAACCCAATCAGAAGAATTTTGGGTAAATTTTAAAGTTTGGGGTCTATTGCCTATAACTTTTATTTTCACTGCTTTTCAAATAGGATTAATTAATAAATACAAAACTAATGAATAAAAATTTAAGACTGGTTATTAATAATATAAAAGACAAGCGATTTGAAGACAAAAATTTTTTTGAGAGAGATGAATTAAAAACTATATTAGATCTTTACGCAAAAATGGTTTCGGAGGGGTCATGGAGAGATTATGGGCTTAATATATCAAACAAACAAGTTAGTTTTAATGTATTTAAGAATGCAACTGAAAATGCACTTTATAGAATTTGTAAAAATTTTAAGCCAAAAAATAAAAATTTAAAATATTTTATAACTGATACAAATGGAAAGATACTCAAAAACTCATTTGAGTTAAAAAAGCTACTAGAGGATATTAACTGGAAAAAAATTTAATATGAAATTATCTTCTTTGACCAAAAAGTCTTAAAAGCATAATAAATAGATTGATGAAATCCAGGTAAAGAGTTAAAGCACCCATAACTGCTTTTTTGCCCATCAACTCTCCTGTGTCACTAACTGAATACATGTTTTTTATTTTTTGAGTATCATATGCAGTTAAACCAACAAAAATTAGGACACCTAAAATTGAAATAACAAAATACATCATTGATGATTTCATAAAAATATTAACTATTGATGCTATTATAATTCCAATTAAACCCATCATTAAAAATGAACCTAGTTTAGTTAAGTCTCTTTTAGTTGTGTATCCGTAAATACTCATAGCTCCAAAAGTGGCTGAGCAAATAAAGAAAACTCTCGTTACACTCATTCCAGTGTAAACTAACAATATTGATGATAATGATAAGCCCATTAAAGCTGCAAAAATCCAAAAAGTTGTCTGAGCTTTTGCTGCAGTCATTTTATTAATTCCAAAACTCATATAAAAAACAATACCTAGCGGGGCCAGCATAACGATCCACTTCAAACCAGACATATAAATGGCATTACCTATCTGCGTTAAACCAACTATTGATCCTGCATCATTTGTAACTACTGACATTTTAAAAGTTATTAAAGCAACTATGCCTGTAAGCAATATTCCTGTTGCCATATAATTATATACTTTAAGCATATAGGCTCTTAAGCCTTCATCCATTACTACAGCTGTTTCTTGATTTGCAGCTTTTGCTCTAGCCAGGATACCTTTTTTATCAAATTCCATATTGTTCAGAATATATAGTCTTTTACTAATTATTCAAGATACCTTAAAAGATTAAAAAAAATTTAACACGAAAAATTACTGTGAATTATAAAAAATTAGGTAATACCGACATTGATGTAAGTACAATTTGTCTCGGTACAATGACCTGGGGCGAACAAAATACTCAAGCAGAGGGTTTTGAACAGATGGATTATGCTTTAAGTCAAGGTGTAAATTTTTGGGATACGGCTGAATTGTATGCAATACCCCCAAAAGAGAGTACTTATGGTAAAACTGAGGAGGTCATTGGAAATTGGTTTGAAAAAACAAAAAAAAGATCTGAAGTGGTTCTTGCAACAAAAGTAGCTGGACCTGGTTTAGATTGGATCAGAGGTGGTGGAAATCAATACGATGAAAAAAATCTCAACGATGCAGTAAATGGAAGTTTAAAAAGATTAAAAACTGACTACATAGATTTGTACCAATTACATTGGCCTGAAAGAAAAAGTAACTTCTTCGGAAGACTTGGTTATCAACACAAAGATGAAAACGATTGGAACCGGTTCGAAGATATTCTTAATTCTTTTGATAAAATTATAAAAAGTGGAAAAATAAGATATGTAGGACTTTCAAATGAAACGGCTTGGGGTCTTTCTAAATTTTTAGAAATTTCAAAGCTGAATAATCTACCAAGAATGATGTCTGTCCAAAATCCATATAGTCTATTAAATAGATCCTATGAAATTGGACTAGCAGAGGTTTCCATAAGAGAAAAAAGTGGTTTATTAGCTTATTCACCTTTAGCATTTGGTTATTTAACTGGAAAATATCTTAATGGCAAATTACCAAAAAATTCAAGAATGAAAATGTTCGGAAATCAGTTTGTAAGATATAAAACATACAATGGTCAATTAGCTGTAGTGAAATATAATCAAATTGCAAATAAATATGGATTAAATTTTGCACAAATGAGTTTGAAATTCTGTGAACTTCAACCTTTCATGACAAGTGTAATAATAGGAGCTACGACAATGGATCAGTTGAAAACTGATATAGAAAGTGTAAACATGAACTTAAGTGAGGAAGTAATAAATGAAATTAATGAAGTACAAAAAATTTATCCAAACCCATGCCCATAATTAAAAAAACTATTTTTTTTAGTGTAATGATTTTTGTAATTTCTTTATCAAAAACTTATGCAGAAAACTTAAAAAAAATGGGAAAATTTAAAGATTGGGAGGTAATGGTAATGTCAGAAACTTCTGGTAAGGTATGTTTTGCTCAATCAACTCCTGTTTTACAAGCTCCAAAAAAAAATAATAGAGATGCAAGATTATTTGTTACTTTCAGACCTGGCGAAAAAATTACAAATGAAATTAGTACTACGGCAGGTTATGAATTTAACAAAAACAACTCCGTTTTAGCCACCTCGGGAAATAATAAATTCAAGTTTGATATTAAACAACAAGGTTTTGCTTGGATGACGAGTAACAAAAAAGAAAATATAATGATTAAAATTATGAAAAAAGGTTCAAGAATTATGGTTACAGGATATAACGAAAAAGGCTCCCAAACCATTGATCACTATTCACTTCTCGGCTTTACAAAGGCATATAATACCGCAAAAAAAGCTTGTAGCTGATAAATGAAATCAAAAAAAAGAATTGTGTTAGCTTATTCTGGTGGACTAGACACATCTATAATACTTAAATGGCTTCAAGAAAATTATAATGCTGATGTAATTTGTTATACTGCTGATATTGGCCAAAAAATTAATCAAAAAAAAATTATTTCAAATGCTAAAAAATTTGGAGTTAAAAATATTATTATCAAAGATTTAAAAGATATTTTTGTGAAAGATTATGTTTTTCCAATGATAAGAGGTCATGCGATTTATGAAGGTGTTTATTTACTGGGAACATCAATTGCGAGACCATTAATTGCAAAAGATCAAATTAGAATAGCAAAAAAATATAATGCATATGCAGTGTCTCATGGTGCAACTGGAAAAGGGAATGATCAAGTTAGATTCGAACTTGGATATCATTATTTTGGTCCAAAGATAAAAATAATTGCACCTTGGAGAATATGGAAATTAAAATCTAGAACTGATTTGATAAATTATGCAAAAAAACATGGTATTCAGATACCAAAAGATAAAAAAGGTGCACCTCCTTTTTCTGTTGATGATAATTTATTCCACACTTCAACTGAAGGAAAAGTTTTGGAAAATCCAAAAAATTCACCTCCAGAATTTATCTTCCAAAGAACAGTTTCACCTGAGAAAGCTCCTAATAAATCAACTTTTGTGACTATTAATTTTAAGAACGGAGATCCAGTCGGAATAAATGGAAAAAAATTAAAACCTTCCAGATTACTTCAAAAACTGAATCAACTAGCTGGAAGAAATGGGATAGGAAGAGTTGATCTTGTTGAAAACAGATTTTTAGGAATTAAATCAAGAGGGATTTATGAAACTCCGGGTGGTACATTATTAATTCACGCTCACAGAGCAATTGAGTCTGTTACTTTAGATAAAGAAACAATGCACAAAAAAGATAATATAATGTCTAGATATGCAGAACTTATTTATAATGGATATTGGTATTCTAACGAAAGATTTAAACTTCAAAAGATTATTGATCTCAAAAAAAATAAAGTTAATGGATCTATTAAGCTTAAACTTTATAAGGGTAATGTGTCAATCCAGTCAAGAATTACCAACAGTAAATCTTATTCGATGAAGAAAGTATCCTTCGAAGAGAATAAATCATTTAATAAAACAAATGTTGAGAAATTTATTAATTTTCATAAAAAAAAGTTAAGAAATTTACAATAATTTATGGACATTTTGAGCATTGTTAATTTTTAAAAAAAACTTAATTTGGCTTATATGGATGGTTTAAAAAAATGGATGCAGGACTCAGCCAACATACTATTTGACGATAGTAAAAATGACTTAAGATCTTTACCAAAAGCAGTTAGATTACAAATTTTATTAGTATTAAGTTTTATTTGGACTACTGTATTTAGTTTATATGTTTTCTCATATACAACTTTTGCTTTTGGTTGGGCTGGGACTTATATAGCTCATATTGGTCTTATATTTGCAGTTTACATGACATTTAAACAATTTCATAAAGCTGAAGAAAAGTCTAGCAGTGTCTTTAGAACAAAAAATTTTGATCCTTTCAAAATAATGGTGATAGTTTTTGTAATTGTTTTTATATTTGTTTTTTCAAAAGGCATAGAAGTTCTTACAAATACTAATTCATATACAATCCCTTACGATGGGCCTTCAAAATCAGTGTTTGAAAAATGGCTACCATTTAGTAAAGATAAGTAATGGAAAAAATAGCAAAAAACTTACAACTAATATTAATGGTTATCATATTAATAAGTACAGTTATTGCAGTAGGTATAGAAATGTACAAAATGTTTGAAAATAGATCTGTCACTTTAGCAGATTTGTTATTGATGTTTCTTTACTTAGAAGTGCTTGCAATGGTAAGAGTTTTTTGGAACCAACAATCAATTAGCATTACTCTTCCGTTATTGATTGCAATCACTGCCTTAGCACGATTTATTATTCTTCAAGGTAAGGAAATGGATCCTACTGCTTTAGTTTATGAAGCTATTGCCATAGTCCTAATTGCTGGTGCAATTGTTATTTTAAGATTAAGACATAGCGACAAGCTTGGTTTAAAGAAAAAAAAATCAAAATAAATCAACATGAAATTTGAAGCCACAAAGGCTGCGGCCTTAGATAAATTAAATAATTTTGTAGAAAAAAATCTTTCTGAGTATTCCAAATTAAGAAATTTTGATTTTGGTCCAGAAAACAGAACAAATATATCAGGTTTATCTCCATATATAACTCATGGAGTAATTAACGAGAAAGAAGTGATTGAAAAATCACTTAGTAAGTTTTCTTTTTCTAAAAATGAAAAATTTATTCAAGAAGTTTTATGGCGGACATATTGGAAGGGTTGGTTAGAATTAAGACCAAATGTTTGGACAGATTACTTGCTAGAATTAAATAAAATACGAGAAGAATTTAAAAATAACCAAAATTACAAAAACGCAATTAATGGGAATACAAATGTTGAATGCTTTAATCACTGGGTAGGTGAGCTTAAAGAAAATAATTATTTACATAATCACACTAGAATGTGGTTTGCCAGTATTTGGATTTTTACTTTAGAATTACCTTGGCAACTAGGAGCAGAATTTTTTATGCAACATCTTTTCGATGGAGATTCTGCGTCTAATACTCTTGGTTGGAGATGGGTAGCTGGAATTCAAACACAAGGAAAGCACTATTTAGCGAGCGAGTGGAATATTAGAAAATTCACCAATAATAGATTTAATAATGTTAAATTAAATGAAAACGCTCCTCCAAAAGTTTCTGAAAAAACGTACTCATTAGTTAAACAAAATTTTAGTAATAAAGATATAAATGATGAAAATCTTTTGATTTTTGAAAATAATTTATCATTTGAAACCACTGATTTTCAAAATTATAAGTTTAAAAAAATCTATATAATCTCAAATAAAAATGAAAATAGATCTATCAAACTAAGTGAAAAAGTTATCAAATTTAAATCTCTTTTAATTAACGATCAAAAGCAAAGATTAGAAAATAATTCTATCGATTGCGAAGTATTAGATATAAGTGAAGTTAAAAATGTAAACGAAAAAGTTCTTGCATTATATCCAACTGTTGGTGAAAACTTGGATTATTTAAATTCAAATAATTTTAAAATAGATTTTTTATATAGAAAACTCGATCAATATTCTTGGCAATATTGTAATAAAGGTTTTTTTAATTTTAAAAACTATATTCCTAAAATAATTACAACTTTCGACTAAAACCACCTAAACATTCCAATAATTCCTGCCGTGGCATAAAAGAATTGTAGAAATAAAATACCTCTATGACCGCCCCTATAGGCCCAAATTCCAATTAAAATTGCAGATATAAGTAATAAACAAAAACCAAAAAACTCTATGCCAATATTCATAGCTACGAACAATGAGTATAGAATCGCTGTGATGACTCCGGCCCACTCAAAAATTTTATTATTCATTCTCTAATTTAAATTTTTTTCTATTATAAATTTTTTTTTCATTTTTCACTATTTTATTTCTCAACATTGGTGAGCTTAATAATTTTGCTATTGGATTTTTTTTTTTCAATTTTTTTTTCTTTTTTTTCATATGAGTTTGAAAATCAGTATATAAAATTTATCTTGCTAATTTTATAAAAATATCACCCATACCAGCATCTAAATCTTGCAAAGGTGTATTATTTCTTAACTCACAGTATCTACCAGTAACTTGATGGCTTTTGACAAAATCTATTTCATCTTTTTCACAACTTTTTCCATTATGCAACAAACCTATTACTATTCGACCATTAAGATTATACACTTCAGACTTATTAATTTTTTTACCATCACAAAAATAATCTTTATTAACTCTATTTGGAAAATCCTTTTTTGCACAAGGATTTTTTATTGTTAAAACATAAAATTCTTTTAAACCATCTTTAAATTTATGTTTCATTTTTTGAGCCTGAGAGTACTTCATAAGATCGCACGAACATGGAACACAACATCTAAAGTAATTCCCACAAATTTTTCTATTAGTTTTGCTTTCTTTGATAAATAAAAATTCAGAGTCACTGTTTGGATCAATCAAAGATCCAGAAACTGCACAATATAATTTATTAAATTCAATAAAGTCTTTGTAAGTTATATCTTTATCTAATATATATTTAAAAAATTTCGGCCCTGCAGCATTTCTGTTCTTATCTGGAAATATTCTTGACCAATCAGTAATTAATTCTTTATGATAATTTCTATCTTCAGCAAATGACTTTAGCTGAGATAATAATAAAAATATTATTAAAGATATATTAAAAATTTTTTTCATTTTTGCTTTATTGTAATGGTTTGATTTAACTCATTTATATCTAATAATTTTTTTGATCCGTTGGTCCATTTAACCTCCACTTTAAAATTTTTTTCATTTTTTCTAATTCCATAATGTGCCACAGGCTCCATTTGACATAAGTAACCAGACCCAGCATCAATAGTTTTTGAATGTTTTCTTTGATCAGTTATTAATGTCACTGTAGCCCCTCTTGCTGGTGCACCATGTTTGTTTAAAGGTTTAATTCTTATATATTTACTTTCTTTGTCTACTTTTGCTTTGTAGAGTGTAAGTGCTTGTTCTTTACTTTCACCACGAGCAACTAATAATTCTAAAACACCATCATTATCAATATCTGCAACTGCAGCTCCAGTACCATATCCTCTAGGTTCGAGACCAACTTTAAAATTTATCTGTTCAAATTTTCCATTATCTTTAATACGAAATAATTTATTAGGTTCTGCAATGTTATTCATAAAAACTTCATCGAAACCATCGTTATCAAAATCTGCGGATATAATAGTTCTTATTCTCGAAGGTTTATCAAAAGCTTTATTTCCTATATCTTTAAATTCGTTGTTTTCTAAAACATAAGCTCTGTGATAACCAAGCCAATTACCACTTAAAATATCCAGTCTACCTCGATAATATATGTCTGATAAAGCAGTACCTCTGCCATTTTGGATTACATCATCTACTCTATAATCAAATGCTACATCCTCAAAATTTCCGTCATTATTTTTGAAAAGAAAATTTGCTCCTCTTTCATTTGCTGCAAAAATATCTGTTCTTTCTGTTAAAATATGTCCAGATACCACAGCTCTTCCTCCAGTAACATTGTCAATATTCAAGTTCTGTGCCTTATCTCTAATTAAGTCATTTTCAATCTCATAAAATCTTGTTGGTCCTCCGTAGTTTGCTACGTATATACCATATTCTCCATCTCCCTTCCTATCGACACAAACCACAGACCTTCCTGCTGTTAAGTTTAAATTTTCAATATTTTTCTCTAATTCAAATAAATCGATATAGTCTTTTTCCTCAAAATCTAATAATCTGTCCGAATATCTTTTTGCTCCACTATATGTATCTGTATTTAAAAAGTAGATTTCTTCAAAACCATCTTTATCAATATCACAAGCAGCAACTCCTATAGTCTTCCTTAAAGTATCAGAAAAAATTTCTTGTTGTTTTAAATTCTTTAATTTCCCATCCTGGAAAGCTAATGCCAAATTAGGAAAGCCAAATCCTGTAACTATAAACTCATAGTTTCCGTCTAAATTTAAATCCGTCACTGAGATACCATAGCTGAGCCTTTTCTCATTATTTTCAATAATTTTTGATAAGTCCTCAAAAAATTCTGCACGTGTATTATTTGTGAGAATTACAAAAAAAAATAGTATGAAGTATTTTGTAATATTTTTTAATTCTTTGATGAACATTTTTTGGAACAATACTTTACTTTGTCCCAATTCAATCTCCATTTTCTTCTCCATCTAAATGGTCTTTGACATATTGGGCAAACCTTTGTTGGTAAATTTTCTTTTTTCACTAAATTGTATTTTGTTTAATAAATTTATCAGCCGCAGATAAAATCAATTTTTTTCTATCAGATTTCATTTTATCGAAAATTCTTACCATCATGGAAAGTCTTGGATTTTTTAAAAAAAACTTTCTGTTTCGATCTATAAATCTCCAGTAAAGTCCGTCCATTATGTTGCACCAATCACCTCTTTTAAAATCCATCATTTTCATAAAATAACTTGATCCACAAATATATGGCTTCGTAGCAAAAATTCCTCCATCACTAAACAATCCCATGCCATAAACATTTGGAACCATTACCCAATCAGAGGAGTCAACAAACATCTCCATAAACCATTTGTAAACAATAACTGGTTTAATCTCACAAAGATTCATTATATTTGATAAAATCATTAATCTTTCAATATGATGTGACCATCCATGATTTAAAGCATTTTTGATTGCATAATCGAGTGGTGGCAATCCAGTAGTCCCTTCATACCAAGATTTTTTCATCTTTCGATTTTGTTTGAAAAAATTTCCTGTCTCCATTTCATTTGAGTAACTTTGATAAATTCCCCTCATAAATTCTCGCCAACCTATTACTTGACGAATATAGCCCTCCAAAGAATTTAGTCTTATTTTTTTACTTTTGTGAAAATCTAAAATTTTTTTCAATATAAATTCTGGAGTGATTATTCCCAAATTTACATACGGACTTAAGGCGCTGTGAAATAAAATATTATCTTTTTGATCAACTGCATCCTCGTAATCACCAAATAAATTTGACTTTTCTTTTATAAAAAAATTTAAGAGCTTTAAGACATCATTATGTTCTGTTGCAAACCAAAAATTTTCAGTACTGCCTGGATGATCCTTAAATAGCTTTTCAATAATAGGTTTTAACTTTTTTGTATGTGGAGTTTCATTTATTTTTGGAAATTTTGGAATTGAAATATTTTGTGGTAATTTCTTTCTATTATCCTCATCAAAGCTCCATTTACCACCAGTTGGATTTCCATCTGAACCCATTAATACTCCGGATTTCCTTCTTACCTCTTTGTAAAAATTTGCCATAAATGGTTTTTTTGACTTTGATAAATATTTTTTAAAATCTTCTCTAGAATTTAAAAACATTGGCGTTTGAATAACATTCCATTTAATTTTTTCTTTACTTATGAACTGATTTATTTTTTTTTCAAAAAACTTATCCTCAACTTCAAAACTCGATATTTCTTTAATTTTTTTTGAGCTAATTATTTTTTTAAGTTTTTTGAAATAACTATCTTTAAATTCTCTATCTTCTATTTTTAAGTATTCTATTTTGAATTTGTCTTTTCTAAGTGTATCAGCATGAGACCTCATCGATGATAAAAAAAGAAGAATTTTTTGTTTATGATGTTTTTCGTAGGTACATAGTTCATAATCTTCAGCCATAAAAAAAAGGTGGTCTTTTTTGAAGCGGTCTATGTATTTTGATGGAAATAATTGGTTGCCCAGTATAAAAAATAACTTCATAATTAAATATAACTAATTAAATTTTTTATGTCAGAAAAATATCTTATTTTTGGTGCGACAGGTTCAATCGGATCTAGTTTAGCTGAACAATTGGTGAATTCAGGAAAAGATGTTCATTTAGTAGGTAGAAATGATAATGAGGTAAAAAATATTTCGGAAAGACTAAGTTGTCCTTTTACGATTGTTGATGTTTTAGAAGAAGGATTTATTGAAAAAGTAAAAAACGATATTCCAGATATCAAAGGCGTAGCTTATTGTGTCGGCTCAATTGATTTAAAACCTGTGAGAATGGTTACTGAGCAAGATTTTATTAAATGTATGAAATTAAATCTTTATTCAGCTGTTGAGGTAATTAAGGGATATCAAGAAAGTTTAAAAAAAAATAAGGGGTCTGTTGTTTTATTTTCAACAGTAGCTGCTCAAAGAGGGTTTACCAACCATGCAATTATTGCGTCAACCAAAGCAGCTGTGGAAGGTTTAACAGTTTCTCTGGCAGCTGAATTTGCTCCAAATATTAGAGTGAATTGTATTGCGCCAAGCTTAACTCATTCAAAAATTGCGGAGCCAATGTTAAAAAATAAAGCGCTAGCTGATGGCATAGCAAAGGCTCACCCTTTGAAAAGATTAGGAGAAGGTAAAGACTCCGCTTCATTAGCAAAATTTTTAATTTCAGAAGATAGCTCATGGATAACAGGTCAAATAATCGCTGTAGACGGCGGAAGATCCAAACTTTCATAAAGTGAAGAAAATTTTTTTTTTAATATCATTTTTTTTAATTCATTCTGTATATTCATTTGCTCAAAATTTTTCATTAGAGGAACAACTAACACTAAATGATCCATGGGGTTCATCTTTTTTAAACAATAATGAATTAATTCTTACTGAGAAGAGTGGAAAAATTAAAATTGCAAATATTATAACAAAAGAAGTCTTAGAGGTTGATCATAATTTAAATTTTATAGAACATGGACAAGGTGGTTTGTTAGATATTCTTTTTAAAGATAATTTTGTTTATATTGCTTATACTGAAAATAGAGGTAATATGAAGACCAGCACCTCCATTGCTAAAGCATCTTTCAATAAAAAAAAATTGGATTTTAAAAATATCTTCCAAGCAGAACCACCGATAAATTCTGGTTATCATTTTGGATCAAGATTGGCGATCAAAGATAATTATTTATTTGCATCTGCAGGTGAAAGAGGCCAGGGTATGATAGCCCAAGACCCATCAAAACATCCTGGTAGCATTATTAGAATTAATCTTGATGGAAGTATTCCAAATGATAATCCTAAGTTCGAGGGCAAACCAGATTGGCTTCCTGAAATTTATCAAATTGGCATCAGAAATCCTCAAGGTTTAACTTTATCATCTTTTGATGGTAAAATTTATATTAGTAACCATGGAGCTAAAGGTGGTGATTGGTTTGGTGAGGTTAAAAAGGGTGAAAATTATGGTTGGAAAATCCTAGGATGGGGTGGAAAAAATTATTCTGGTTTACCTATCGGCCCTAAGTGGAAACCAGGCTTTACAAAAGCAATCCAATATTGGGTGCCCTCGATTGCAACAAGCGCAATCACTATTTATAAAGGAGAAGAGTTTAAAGAGTGGAATGGTCATGCTTTAATCACCTCATTAAAGGATCAATCGTTAAGAAAGCTAATCTTCGATAATAAATCTAAAGTAAAGGAAGACATAATTTTTAAAGATAAAATTGGACGAATTAGAGATATACAGGTTCATCCAAATAATGGGAAAATTTACTTTTTAGCTGGAGATAGTTTATGGTTAATGCAAAAAAATTAATCGGAATTTTATGTTTTTTAATTGGCATTGTTTCATATAATCATATTGGATCAGCTATGGAAAAAAAACCTTACCACCATTTACCAGATGGTACTTTTAGAAATCCTGAAGGTTCTCCAAAAAGAGATGCAAATTTTAAGTGGTCATATAAAATTTTTAATCAAGAGAAAAAGAAACTTGATATGACTGTCCCCAAAGAACATGTGATAGATAAAGAAAAAGTTTTATCCGATCTAAGAAAATATCAGGAAGATGATTATGTGGCTTGGATCGGTCATGCAACATTTTTAATCAAACTTGGTAATACAACAATTATCACAGATCCAGTATTTTCAAAAAATGCTGGACCACTTATTTTTGGACCAAAAAGATTTACAGAACCTGCCCTTAAATTAAATGAAATTCCTAAAACAGATATTTTTTTACTTACTCATAATCATTATGATCACCAAGATATGACTACAATAAGAAGATTCCCTTTTAAAAATGTAAAGGTTTTACTTCCCTTGAAGCTTGGAAAATATTTTACTAAAAATGGCTATAAAGATGTAAATGAGATGGACTGGTATGAAGAAATTGAAATAAATAAAAATTTAAAAATTACTTTTTTGCCCGCTGTTCATTGGTCAAAAAGAAGTCTCACAGATACAAATAAAACTTTATGGGGAAATTTTTTGATTGAATATAATGGAAAAAAATTACTGTTTGGTTGTGATACCGGAATAGGAAATATTTATAAGGACATAGGAAACAAATATGGACCAATCGATCTTACATTTATTAATATTGGTGCTTATAATTTTTATCCAATAATGCCTTACAAAGATAAATCAATTTATCATACTAATCCAGAAGAAGCTTTAGAGGTTGCAAAAAATTTAAGGAGTAAAAAAGTAATTGGAATGCATTGGGGCACATTTGTTTTATCTTTAGAACCTATAATGGAACCACCAGTGAGATTTAAAGCTAATGCTGAAAAATATGGATTTAAGAAAGAGGATGCAATCGTTTATCGTATAGGTGAATTTGGATCATTAAAAAAATTACTAAATTACAATTAATTGTCTAAAATTTTCTTTTTAGCTTTTTGGAATTCTTCCTCAGTTAAAACTCCATCTTTAAGAAGTTGATTTAATTTATTTAGCTCATCTGTTAACTTATCATTATTTTCGGATAAATTTTGTTCTACATCTTGATTTTCAATATCCTCTTTTGATTTATTTTCCTTCTTAGCCTCAAACCCTTTCATGATAGCTGTTCCACCTAAATAAAGAACGAATGCTAAAATCGGTATTACTAATCCAAAAAAAATTATTTTTTCCATATTTTAATCCTCGTCATCCTCTCTCCAATTTTTTTCATACATCAACCATGCAGCATAAATTACTGAAAATGTCCCTACGATCATACCATAATCAAATCCAGTTTGCTTATCATATAAATACCATCCTAGTTGGGTAGCTCCTATTGGTGGTACGGTAAGAATAAGCATTAAAATTGCAATTCTGAAATGGTATTTAGGTTTTTTCATAACCCATCTTATCAAAAAAAATTTGTTGAATTAAATGCTATACTTGCGATCTTTTGAAACAGTCAATTGTATTTTTTAATAAACACGCTATTGTCATAGGTCCAACTCCACCTGGAACTGGTGTGAGAGCTCTAGCATTTTTTGAAACTTCATCAAATGCAACATCCCCAACAATGCCTTTCTCTGTTTTATTTATCCCAACATCTATAACAATTGTATTTTTTTTTACCCAATCACCTTTCACTAGCTCAGGAATGCCAACCGCTGCTACAATAATATCTGCCTCTAAACACTCCGCCTTTAAATCTTTTGTCTTTGAATGTGTTATTGTTACTGTACAATTTTCCTTAAGAAGTAGTTGAGTCATTGGTTTGCCATTCAAGTTAGATCGACCAACAACTACAGCCTTTTTACCATTTAAGTTTGGCTCTATCTTTTTGATTAATAAATAACATCCAAGTGGTGTGCATGGAACCGAACTTTCATAACCTGAAGAGAGATTTCCCACATTTACAGGATGGAATCCATCAACATCCTTTGATGGATCAATAGCCTCAATAATTTTTTGTTTGTCTATATGTTTTGGCAACGGTAACTGAACTAAAATACCTGACACAGATGAATCTTTATTTAATTCATCTATTTTGTCTAAAACAACTTTTTCATCCACACTGTCTGGATATTTGACTACCTCAGATTTAAGCCCAACTTCGTTAGCTGATTTTTCTTTATTTCTGACATAAATTTGGCTTGGAGTAAAATCTCCAATTAAAATTACAGTTAAACCAGGGACTTTATTATGTTTTATTTTTAACTCAGATACTTCTTTTTTAAGTTGCTCTCTTAATAATGCTGCTTCTTTTTTTCCATCAATTAAAATCATAAATTTTAGAATATCAGTGGTGCAATGTAGAGCTTCATACACATTTCTATAAACCAAATCAATAGCAGTAAAATTATTGGAGAAATGTCTAACGCTCCCAAATTTGGTAAAAAACGTCTTATTCCTCTCAAAAATGGTTCGGTTAATCTATAGGTAAAATCTAAAACTACGTAAACAAATCTATTCTGAGTATTTAATACATTAAAAGCAACTAGCCAACTAATTATAACATTAGCTATGACCACATAAGAATAAAGTTTTAATAATTGTAAAACCAGATAAAAAATAGCAATCATTTTTTTTCAATATAAATTGAAGAACTTGGGAAAGCAAAAGAAGCCTTGTTATTTTCTACAATTTGTTTAATCGCAATAGCTAATCTTTCTTTAACTGATAACCATTCATTCCAACTATCAGATTTTGTAAAACAACGTACATACATATCTATTGAACTGTCTGAAAATTTATCAACTCTAACCGCTATTCCTATATTGACGTCAAAATCCTCACTTTTTTTAATATGATCTTCAATTTGATCTCGAATATTTTTAAGTTGATCAACAGTAGTGTCATATTGAAGAGTAATTATCCAGCTTATCAACCAGTTAGATGTTTCACTCACATTAACTACTGCATTTTCCGCAAATTGAAAATTTGGAATTATTGCTAAAGATTTATCAAATTTTCTTATTGTTGTTGAACGAAAACCTATTTTTTCAACAATGCCTTCTATAATCCCGTCCACTGAAATCCAATCACCAATTTTAAATCTCTTTTCTACTAAAACTAAAATTCCTGATATTAAGTTTTTAAATAAATCTTGAGCACCTAACGCGACTGCTACTCCAAATAAGCCTAACCCGGCTATAATTGGACCAATTTTAATTCCCCATAATTCCAAGACTGCTGCGAGACCTAAAATAAATATTAAAATCTTTAAAGATTTTATTATCCATCCAATTAACTCTTTTGTCAGAAGTTTATCAAGTCCACTCAATACATAAGAGACTGGTTCTATGATTTGATGAATAACCCAAAAAATTAATATCGTAATTAAAGTTCTATTTATAGTATCAACAATTTCTCGACCCTCCATAGAAAAAGTCATATAATAACTAGCTATAAAAAAACCTAAAACTATAGGTAAAAATCTTGCAGGACCAATCAAAGATTTTACAAAAGTATCATCTAATTTATTTGTTGTTCTTTTTGAGATAATTTCTAACTTTTTAATTACTAATTTACTTATTAAACCTCTAAATATTAAAAAAATTAGAAAAATTCCTAATCCAATTAATATTTGAAAAATATCAACACCTAAAATACCTTTATTCCATACTGACAAAAATATTTCAGAAAAATTTTTAAACAAATCCATATCTAAATTTTATATAACAAAAACTCTTCTTCTCCAGGATTAAAAAGGAATATTTTTTTCCATTTTATTTGGTTCAATATAAATGAAGTTTTTTCACCAATACACAATAAATTTGTATCCATCCATAAGCTTTCAAGCTGTTGATTTTTAATAAAATTCAAAAAACTTTGAGCACTATTTTTAGAATAAACATAGACCATGTCAGGCATATTTAATTTTAAATCTTTTACAAAATTTTCACTAAATGTTTGATTATGTTTTGCCCTATAATTAACCACCCTTTTTATTCCATAGCCTTCGTTCATAAGTTGTTGATCCAAATCAGCAGATATAATTTCACCACTAACATAAAGTAAATTTTTATTTTTCGTTTCATAAGTTTGTAATATTAGCTCTTTTAAATTAGAAACATTTCCTTCTGCGGCAATTGTATTTTGGAATCCTAAAGATCTGACTTTTTTTTCAGTTGAGTTTCCAACACAAAAACATTTGATGTTTTTATCTACATTGGTTAAATCTAAAAATTTAACAGCATTAGCACTAGTAAAAATAATCCCTCCATAATCAGAAAATTTAATTTTCTCATAATTAACTTTTTCAATATTAATTAATGGAATATGAGAAACTTTATGACCTAATGATTTAAATTTTAAAATCATTTCTGAACAATCTTCAAGTGGTCTTGTTAATAAAATATGCATATTATTTTTTATAAGAATTATTTGATTTAATTTTTAAATTTTGCCCAATTTCTTTTCCAACTTCTTTAAATTTATCAATCCTATCAGATTTCTTTTCATAAAATCTTTGAGAGCCATCAATTGAAAAAAGTTCTGCCTCAACTACAATTACTTCTCCATCTATTTTTGAATAAACACCAATCGCTGTTTGACAATCTCCTTCTAAAACTTTAAGAACATTCCTCTCGGCATAAGCTCTTTTATAAGTCTCTTCATGATTTACTTTTTTTAAAATTGAAATTATGTCTTTATCTATTTCCCGACACTGTAGTGCTATTATACCTTGTCCAGCACTTGGTATAATTTCTTGTACTGAAAAAACTTCAGCTATCTCATTTTCAAGGTTTAAATTTTTGATCCCCGCATAAGACAAAATGATTGCATCATAATCTCCATTTTTAAGTTTTTTTATTCTAGTATCTACGTTTCCTCTAATAATTTTGCACGTTAAATCAGATCTTAATTTTTTAATTTGGAATTCTCTTCTAAATGAAGATGTTCCTATGATTGATTTCAGTTTAAGATCATTTAGTTTTTTTTTATTAGTTGTAATTAAAATTTCTCTTGGATCATTTCTCTCTAAAAATGTGTCGGTTTGCAAACCACTTGTTTCAATTGCTGGCATATCTTTTAATGCGTGAACTGCAATATCGATATTTTTGTTTTCTAATTCTTTTTCAATTTCGGTTGAGAACAAACCTTTGCCCCCTATATCTGACAATCTAGTATTTTTAACTTGATCACCTTTTGTTGTGATAGATTTGATTTCAATATCATTTTTACTCAAATTAGTTTTTTTAATAATTTGATCTTTAGCTTTTTGAGCATACAGCAATGCTAATTTACTACCTCTTGAGCCTATGATAATTTTTTTGACCATAAATAAATTTATTTCTTTCTTGTATTGGAAATGTACAATTATTAAAAACTATTTGTATGAGTAAAAAACCCTTAATTCTTGGAATTGAGACTAGTTGTGATGAAACCGCTGCATCAGTAATCACTGAAAATGAGCAAGGGAATCCAATAATTCTATCAAATATCATCTCTAGTCAAACTGAAGTTCACAAAGAATTTGGGGGCGTAGTTCCAGAACTAGCTGCCAGATCACATATCGAAAAAATAGATTTAATTGTGCAAAAAGCACTAGATAAAAGTGGAAAAAAAATCGAGGAAATTGATGCAGTAGCTTCAACTGCGGGCCCTGGCTTAATAGTTTGTTTGTCAGTAGGTTTAAGCTTTGGAAAAGCTTTTGCTTCTTCAATTAACAAACCTTTCATTGCTGTAAATCATTTAGAGGGGCATGCATTAAGCCCTAAATTTGTTTCAAACTTAGATTATCCATATCTATTGTTATTAATTTCAGGAGGCCATTCGCAATATTTAAAAGTCCAGGGTCTTGGAAAATATAAAAGACTAGGAACAACTATTGATGATGCGCTTGGTGAAGCTTTTGATAAAACTGCCAAACTTCTTGGAATAGAATTTCCTGGAGGACCCCAAATCGAACTTTGGGCAAAAAAAGGTGATCCAAATTCTTATGACTTACCAAAACCTATTATCAATAAGGGTGGATGCAATTTATCATTTGCTGGTCTCAAAACTGCAATTCTGAGGATAAGTAAAACAATTAAAACTGAGCAAGATAAATTCAATTTGGCAGCTTCTTTTCAAAAAACAATTGAAGAAATATTAAAAAAAAAAACAAAAATTGCTTTTGATGAATTTGAAAAACAAAATAACATTCAAGAAAAAATCTTTGTTGTTGCAGGTGGCGTAGCTGCAAATAAAAAAATTAGATCTATGTTAATTGACTTATGTAAAGAAAATAATTATCAAAGCATTTTTCCACCAATAGATATATGTGGGGATAATGCTGCAATGATAGCAATGGTAGGTTTAGAAAAGTACAAATTAAAAAAATTTAATGAATTAGATTATCCAGCAAAACCTAGATGGCAATTGGATGAAAGTGCATTATTTTTAAAAGGAGCTGGGGTGAAACTTTAATGCAATATTGGTTACTCAAATCAGAACCTGACGTTTGGTCAATCGAACAACAAAAAAAGGCTGGTCTTAAAGGTGCTCCTTGGGATGGAGTTAGAAATTATCAGGCTGCCAAAAATTTAAAATCGATGAAGAAAGGAGATAGATGTTTTTTCTATCATTCAAATATTGGAAAGGAAATTGTTGGTATAGTTGAAGTTATTAAAGAAGCATATTTAGACAAGACAGATAAATCTGGTCGATTTGTTGCTGTAACAGTTAAGTTCTTAAAAAAATTGGATAAGTCGGTAACTCTTGAGGATATTAAAAAAAACAAGCAATTAAGCCATTTATCGCTAATTAAACAAAGCAGATTATCAGTAATGCCAATAGATTCTAAAAGCTGGAAAATTTTAAATAACATGGGTAAGATTTAAAAATTATTTTTATGCCTAAAAAAAGAAAAAAAACAAAGTCAAAGAAAAAAACCTCAACAAAAAGGAGGGTAAAAAAAAGAAAAAAAACCTCTAAACAAAAAAAGATTAAAAGTAAAAACAAAAAAATTCAGGATAATAAAGAGGGCTCAACTCAAGAACTAATTTTTAAAACAAAACCGGAGTGGGTGAAAAGTGGTTTAATTAATAAATCTCAATATCAAAATAAATATAAAGACTCTATCAAAAATAATAATGCTTTTTGGAAAAAAGAAGGAAAAAGAATTACATGGATAAAACCATATAAAAAAATTAAAGATGTAAAGTATAGTAAAGATGAAGTTCGAATAAAATGGTTTGAAGACGGAACTTTAAATGCATCTGCAAATTGTATTGATAGACATTTAAAAGATAAAAAAGATAAAACAGCTATTATTTGGGTAGGTGATGATCCTAAGGATACCCAAAAAATTTCATATAAACAACTTCATCAAAAAGTTTCAAAGGCAGCCAATGGTCTTAAAAAACTTGGAATACAAAAAGGTGATAGAGTAACTATTTATCTGACAATGATACCAGAGCTAGCTATTTTGATGTTAGCCTGTGCAAGAATTGGTGCAATTCATTCTATTATATTCGGTGGTTTTTCAGCAGAGTCTATTTCTGGAAGAGTGAATGATTGTAAATCAGAATATATTATAACCGCTGATGAAGGTGTAAGAGGGGGAAAAACAATTCCTTTAAAGGCAACAACTGATGAAGCATTAAGTAATTGTCCTGATGTTAAAAAATGTATTGTTGTTAAAAGAACAGGTAACTATGTTTATTGGGATGACGACAGAGACGTTTGGTACCACGATTTAATTAAAGATGTTCCAAGCCATTGCGAACCTGAAGAAATTAACGCAGAAGATCCTTTGTTTATTCTTTACACTTCTGGTTCAACTGGCAAACCAAAAGGTGTTCTACATACAACAGGTGGATACATGGTTTATGCATCTATGACACATCAATATATATTCAACTATAAACCTAAAGATATTTATTGGTGTACCGCTGACATTGGATGGGTCACTGGACATAGTTATATTATTTATGGACCTTTATCTAATGGAGCCACAACTATAATGTTTGAAGGAGTGCCTAATTACCCTGATAGCTCTAGATGGTGGCAAATTGTTGATAAATTTAAGGTAAATACTTTTTATACTGCACCAACAGCTATCAGAGCTCTAATGAGAGAAGGTGATGACCCAGTAAATAAAACATCAAGAAAATCACTTAAACTATTGGGAACCGTTGGAGAACCTATTAATCCAGAAGCTTGGATGTGGTATTTTAAAACAGTTGGAAATTCAAAATGTCCAATTGTAGACACTTGGTGGCAAACAGAAACAGGTGGAATTTTGATTGCACCTCAAACTGGAGCGATACCGTTAAAACCTGGATCAGCAACAAAACCTTTTTATGGAATTAAACCATGTATCGTTGATAAAGATGGCAAAGAAATCAAAGGTGCTGGTGAAGGAAGACTTTGTATTTCTCAATCCTGGCCAGGTCAAATGCGTACAGTTTATGGTGATCATCAAAGATTTATAGATACATACTTTTCTCAATTTGATGGAAAGTATTTTACTGGAGATGGATGCAGACGAGATAAAGATGGATATTATTGGATCACTGGAAGAGTTGATGATGTGATTATTGTATCAGGACACAACTTAGGTACTGCTGAAATTGAAAGTGCTTTTGTTGCTCATCCTAAAGTCGCTGAAGCTGCTGTGGTTGGTTATCCACATGACATTAAGGGAAATGGATTATATTGCTACGTAACTCTTAATGCAGGTGAGACTGAGACGGGTGACCTTGAAAGGGAACTTAAATTATGGGTTAGAAAACAAATAGGTCCATTAGCAACTCCTGACTTAATACACTTTACTCCAGGGCTTCCAAAAACAAGATCTGGAAAAATAATGAGAAGAATTCTTAGAAAGATTGCGGCTAATGAACATGGTCAATTAGGCGATACCACAACTTTAGCTGATCCAAGTGTTGTTGATAGCTTAGTTGACAATAGAAAAAATACTTAGAAGCCTAATCTTTCTTTAAATTCTTTTTTAACAACATCCCATTTGAGTATTACTGAATTCAAAACTATTTTACGATCTAAAGTTTTTAATTCTTCTGCAATTGGAGCCCACTTATATAAAGATAAAGCGCTAGGATTAAAAGGGAGATCGCTATGATAGGTATCCCAATTTATTTTTTCAAATCTTTCATCAAAGTTTTTTTTTGTGTTTTCAATAATATCTAAAGGCATTTTATTTGAAATTTCATCGTCTAGGATTTTAAGAAAAATTTCTTTGGCCTTATTGGTCTCATGATAGTTCGTAATTGTTTTTAAATATGAGAAAGTATAAAAAGTAAGATCTTGTAAGGCTACAGCATAGATATTCCACTTAGCTAAATTGACTGACTTCATAAATTCATCATTTTCAAAATGAAGCACATATCTAGTCCCCATTCTGGTCTTTAAATATCCATACAAAGTGACTTGCGATACCCATGCTGACTTTGTTTGAATAAAATCTTCTAATTCATCTAACGATTTTATTTTTTTTTTGGGGATAAATGCTTTAAAAAGAGCAAATAGGTAAATTTTGAAGTCTCTTAAAGTAAGATCTCTCCAAGTGAGTTTATATTTTCCCATAAATTAAGCTATTTTTGGTAGTTATAACCCAAAATTCACTCAAATTTGAGCAATTTTAACACTTTAAATCTCCTTGATAATGGTTATGGTTTTGCTCAGTTATAACTAAAAAGAGAGAGGTATAAATGTCAAAACAAGCACAACACTGGGAAAAATCCAGAGGTCTGCTACTAGTAACGTTAGCGATCTGGTTTGTTTTCTCAATTGGCATCTTCTTATTCGGGGCTGAAATGAATGAAGTTACGGGACCATTTGGATACCCATTAACTTATTGGTTCACTTGTCAAGGTTCTCTTGGTGCTTTCGTAATCCTAATTTTCTGGTTTGCGAACAGACAAGAAAAAATTGATGAGGAGTTTGGCTTCTCAGAAAGAGGGGATGACTAAATGATGAAAGGTAATTTTATAGACAATTTACCTAAGGTTTATGGAATCTATACAGGTGGTTTTTTAGCTTTCATAATCATTATGTCGATTGCCGAGCAGATGGGCATGACTGCGAAAACAATTGGAATTTGTTTCGTTGCTTTCACAGTAGCCATCTATGCTATAATTGGTTATCTATCACGTACAGCTCAAGCTGACGCTTATTACGTAGCTGGAAGACAAGTGCCAACTGTATTCAACGGAATGGCAACTGCAGCAGACTGGATGTCTGGTGCATCATTCGTTGCAATGGCAGGAGGTATTTACTTCAAAGGTTACGGATATATGGCGCTACTTGTAGGTTGGACTGGTGGATATGTATTAGTCGCATCTTTATTAGCACCATACTTGAGAAAATTTGGCTGTTACACAGTTCCAGATTTTATCGGTACAAGATACGGTGGTAATTTAAGTAGATTTCTTGCAGTAGTAGTCTTAACTGTTGCATCGTTTACTTATGTGACTGCACAAATTAACGCTACAGGTACAATCGCATCTGTTGCACTTGATATTCCATTCCAATACGCAGTTTATGTTGGATTAGTAAGTATCTTACTATGTTCAATGTTAGGTGGTATGAGAGGAGTAACTTGGACACAGGTTGCACAATATATTGTACTAATCATAGCTTACTTATTACCAGTATTCTGGATCAGTAACAAAATGGGTGCGGGTTTCTTCCCACACTTTATGTTAGCTGATGAAGTATCAAGAATTGCTGAATTAGAAGCTCAGTTTGGTTTTGTAAAAAACTCTGCTGAAAATCTAAAAGAGGTGCCAAAAGGTTTGGCTGGTATAACTAAAGCTCACTCAGCAGTGAATGCAACGCCTTGGGCGTTTATTTCATTAGCACTAGCGATGATGATGGGAACAGCTTCATTGCCTCACGTGATGATGAGATATTTCACTACTCCAAGTGTAAAAGCAGCAAGAAAATCAGTAGGTTGGTCTTTATTCTTTATTTTCCTACTTTACTCTTCTGCTCCAATGTTAGCGACACTATCTAAATTGTCATTGATTGATCCAACATTATCAACAGGTATTATTGGTAAATCAATTGCAGAAGTTCAAGCGATAGATTGGTATCAAAACTGGAACCAAGCAAACTTAATGTTTGTAAGCGACTTTAACGGTAATGGAACTCTTGAGTTAAATGAGTTTTTCATGGGTGGTAAAGCCGTTGTGTTAGCAACTCCAGAAATAGCTGGATTACCATACGTAATCTCAGGTCTAGTTGCTGCTGGAGGTATGGCTGCTGCCATGTCAACAGCTGATGGTTTGATTCTAGCAATCGCTAATGCAATTTCACACGACGTATACTATAAAATCATTGATCCAAAAGCAGAAACTGCAAAAAGATTAGTGGTTGCAAGGGTACTTCTTGTAGTGATTGGTTTTGCTGGAGCAACTATTGCGGCAATGGAGATCCAAGGTATCTTAGGCTCAGTAATCTGGGCTTTTGACTTTGCGATGTCTGGATTATTCTTCCCACTTGTACTTGGTGTATGGTGGAAGAGAGCTAATAGAGAAGGTGCTATAGCTGGTATGGCTTTAGGATTAATTTCTGGTGCTGGTTACCTGATTTGGGTAAGAACAGGCGGAAGTGGATTCCTAGGTATTACTCAGTTAACATTTGGTATCTTTGGTTCATTTGTCAGCTTAGTATCTATGGTTGTTGTAAGTTTAATGACTTCAGAACCTAATGCTGCAACGCAAAAAATGGTTGATGAGGTTCGTGTACCATCAGGTAAATCGATCCTTGGCAAACAACACTAAATAATTATTTAAAGGGGCGATTAATTTCGCCCCTTTTAATTCAAGTCTTTTTCAAATATAAATTCATCAATGTCAGCTAATTTTCACCCATTGGTGTATATAATCGATTATATCCTTGGGGTAATAATGTGGACATTAATTGGCAGAGTTGCAATGAATATTTTCCAAAAAGAAGACTCTCAATTTTTTTTCATGAAAGTATTCGTAAAATTTACCAATCCATTACTACGTATTTTTAAACCAATTACACCCGAATTTATTATTCAACCGATAGTTCCACTATATGTTGCTTGGTTTTTCTTCATGATAAGATTTTATTTAATGCCGTGGATTTTAGGCTATTCTGTTATGGGAATGTTATCTTTTCCTTTAGAAAGTGAAATTTCTAGACAAATTTATCAATTTTTTAATTAAATAATTTTTAAAAATTGATACTAATAAATTTAGTTTCAATGAAAAAAATACAAATTTCACCATCAATATTATCTGCTGATTTTAGTCAACTAGGTTCCGAGATTAAAAAATTAGAGGAATGCGGCGCTGACATGATACATGTAGATGTAATGGATGGTCATTTTGTTCCAAATTTAACTATAGGTCCTCCTGTTATTAAGTCTTTAAAGAAATATTCATCACTCATTTTCGATGTACATTTAATGATTTCTCCAGTTCATAAATATATTGATGATTACGCGAATGCTGGAGCTGATATTATAACTATACATCCTGAAGCTACAGATAATTTGGCGGAGTCAATTTTAAAGATTAAAAATTTAAATAAGAAAGTTGGTTTATCTCTTAATCCAGAAACAAAAATAGATGTTATATTGAAATTTTTAGATCAAATTGATTTAGTTCTCATAATGAGTGTGAATCCAGGATTTGGTGGACAGAAATTCATGCCTGAAGTTTTGACTAAGGTAAAAGACTTGACAGCTATTAAAGAGGATAAAGGTATGAAATTTGACATTGAAATAGATGGAGGGATTAACTTTGAAAATTCAAAAGCTGCAATAAAAGCAGGTGCAAATATTCTTGTCTCAGGTACCACAATATTCAAAGATAATAATGGAGATATAAAGAGAAATATTGAATTGTTAAGATCTAAGTAAACTTATGTTTTACATAAATAGGTTTTTTTCAAATATATCAAAAAAGTTTGAAATCTTTTATTTAAACTCAAATTTTTATGACAAAAAAATTTCAAATGTAAATAATAATGATTTTTTTTATAAACCAAGTCCTTATCTACTATCTTCCTTAATCAAATATCAGAAAAAAAAAGTAAAAATTGATAACTTCTTATTTGAAGATGTGTGGTTAAAAAATAATGTAAGTAGAAAAGAACTTAAAAAATTAAATGGTTTTTACTGGTTATTTAGTCTTGATTTAAAATCTTCAAAAAAAATTACAAGATCAATTATATCAAATTGGATTGAAATAAATAAAAAATATAACTCTAAAACATGGGATTTTGATTTAACTGCTAAAAGAATTATAGCGTGGTTATCATCTTATAACTTAACATTTGAGGGTAGTGATGAAAATTATAAAAAAGAATTTAACATGATGATTCAAAAACAAACCAATCACCTTATTAATGAAATAAATAAAACAAAAGTTTATGACGATAAATTAATTGGTTGTGCTGCAATAATTCTTGTTGGTCTATGTTATAAATTTGATAAAAATCACTTAACAAACGCTCTAAATATTTTGAAAAAAATATCGAGAGTTTCTCTTGATAATACAGGATTTCCTAAAACTAGAAATATCAAACAATTAACATTTTATTTAAAATATTTTATTCTAATAAGAGAATGGTTCAAAGAAGCGCAAATAACAGTTCCCGAAAATGTAGAGGAGACAATTTATTACCTTGGACAGGGTTATTCGTTTATTTGGCAGAATGTTAATACTGATTTATTTTTTAATGGAAATTCAAATTCTAATAATCAAGAGTTTGATAATTACTTAAAAAGATTAGGTTATAAATTTAAAAATGATAACCAGGATTTTGGGGGATATATAATTTGTAGAGACAAAAAAACCTGCCTCGCATTAGACGCTGGCTCAACGCCAAATTCAAAATTCACAGAAAATTATCAATCTGGTGCATTATCTTTTGAAATAATTAGAAATCAAAAAAAACTGATATCTAATTGTGGTTATTTCAGAGAAAACGATAAATTAAATCAAATATCAAAATCTAGTGCGACTCATAATACTTTAGTAATTGATGATCATTCATCAAGTTATATTAATAATTCTTCAATGATTCATAGAGGATTAAAAATATTGAAAAAAAAAATTATATTTGAAAAAAATTATTGGAAAGTTGAATTAGCACATGATGGTTATCTAAAAAAATATGACTCTATTCATGAGAGAATCATTGAATATTATCCGGAACAGATGGCTTTTACAGGAACAGATAAAATTATAAAAAAGAAAAAAAATAAAAACTTTAAGTTTGATATTCGCTTTCACGTAGAACCAAATATTAGATTAATGAAAACTCAAGATAATAAAACAATTTTGATCGAGTTAGATAATGAAGGGTGGAAATTTTCTTGTGATAATTTTGATATAAATATTGATAATGGTTTATATTTCGGTAAAAAAAATTCATATACTAGTAATCAAAATATTTTTATTTCTGAAATTTCATACAATCAAATCGAAAATATTAAATGGTATATTAAAAAAATATGATGAAAAGAATTAAAACGGCTTTAATATCTGTGTCAGATAAAAAAAACTTAAAATCATTAATTCAAAATCTTAGAAAATATCGTATTAAATTAATTAGCTCAGGTGGCACTTTCAAAGAAATTAAAAGATTAAAATTCGAATGTTTGGAAGTTTCAAAATTTACTAATTCAAAAGAAATACTTGAAGGAAGAGTTAAAACTTTACATCCAAAAATTCATGCGGGGATCTTAAATAAAAGAAATGATAGAACTCATTTAAAAGATATGAATAAAAATAATTATGAAAATATCGATTTGGTAATCGTTAATTTTTATCCATTTGAAAAAACGCTAGAACACGTGCATGATCATAAAAAAATTATAGAAGATATAGATATTGGAGGACCTACTTTGGCTCGAGCGGCAGCGAAAAATTACAATGACGTAACTGTCTTAACTTCAAGCGAAAATTATGACGACCTGATAAATGAATTAAAAAAAAATAAAGGATCAACATCTCTTAAATTCAGAAAAATTATGTCACAACAAGCCTTTGCAGAAACAGCTTATTACGACTCAGTGATTTCAAATTATTTTAACGAAATTTCCAATACCAACTTTCCTCAAAAAAAAACTATTTATGGAAATTTAATTGAAAAATTGAGATATGGTGAAAATTCTCATCAAGAAAGTGCAATTTACTCAAAAACTAAAAACAGCGATATAAATAAAATTCATGGAAAACAATTAAGTTATAATAATTATAACGATATTTATACAGCTCTCACAATTTCAAAATCACTACCGAGAAATATAGGAACAGTCATTGTAAAGCATGCTAACCCGTGCGGAGTATCAATAGATAAAAATAATTTAAAAAGCTTCAAATTAGCTTTTGATTGTGACCCCGTAAGTGCTTTTGGTGGTATTATTAGTTTTAATTTTAAAATCAAGAAAAGTCTCGCAGATTTACTTAACAAAATATTTCTAGAAGTAGTAATTGCAAATGGTTTTGACAAAGAAGCACTTAAAATTTTGAAATCAAAAAAAAATATAAGGTTGATTGACTCTTCAAATTTCTCAATTGGTGAAAAATTAGAATTTAAATCTTTGGATCATATGTTGTTAATTCAGTCTAGTAATATTAATAAATTTAAAACTAGTGATTTCAAAGTTGTTTCAAAAAGAAAACCAAATAAGGATCAATTAAAGAATCTTATATTTGCTTTTAATATTTGTCGCCATGTCAAATCCAATGCAATAGTTTTAGCAAGAAATTTAAGTACAATCGGTATTGGTTCTGGACAACCAAGCAGAGTAGATAGTTGTCAAATAGCAATAGATAAAATGAAGATGTTTAATAAAACCAATAAAGATGTTGTTGCTGCATCAGACGCATTTTTTCCTTTTGTAGATGGTGTTGAAAAATTAATTCAATCTGGTGTAACTGCTATTATTCAACCATCCGGTTCTATTCGCGATAAAGAAATTATTAACTTTGTAAACAGAACTAACAAAATTTTAGTTTTTTCTAAAAACCGTCACTTTAAGCACTAACAATCTTATCAATTTTAGCTGCTAAGATAAAATCATTTTCTGACAGTCCTTTAATTGCATGTGTCGTAATATCAATTTTTGCATAACCCCATCCAAAAGTAATATCTGGATGATGTCCTTCTTCCTCAGATATTTTTCCTACTTCGTTTACAAATTTTTGGCTTTCTAAAAAATTTTTAAAAGTAAATTTTTTTTCCAAAAAATAAATTTTTTCTTCATTATGGATGACTTCCCATCCATCAATTTTTTTTTGATATTTATGAATTTCTGATAAGTCAAATGCAGCCACCCCACCCTCACAAGGAACACATTTTTTATTTAAAAGATCAGACATTTTTAATTATTTTTTCTATTTTTGATCCTTTCTTTATCAAAAAATTGTTTCCAATCCCATACATATTATTCGGTAATTTGTTAATTTCGCCTAGAACCTTCTCTAAAGAAGTTATTTGAAATTTAGCATTATAGATTTCATAATCAAACTTTACCAAAAAGTTCTCCAAATATGAAAAGTTGTAAAATTTATCTTTTCTAATAAATTTTGAGAATTCTAAAATTATTAATGGTGAGCATTTTTTTATCAAAGATAAACTTCCATCCATTACATTCATTTCATGACCTTCAACATCTAACTTAATGATAACTGCGTAATCATCAAAAACTTGTTTTTTAGTAACAGCATCTAAAGTAGTGGATTTTATGAAAATTTTAGATTTATTCTCAAAATCAGAGTGAGAGATTGAACTTTCCCAATCATTTTCACTTTCATTAAAAGTTAATTTTAAATTCTCATTGTTTGAAACAGCTAAATTATTTATTTTAATCGAAACAAAATTATTTATTTCAATATTTTTTTGCATTTCTAAAAAAGTGGTTGGAGATGCTTCAAATGCCACAACTTTATTATCTTTATTTTTGGATGCGATATAAAGAGAATAAAAACCAAAGTTTGATCCACAATCAAATAGATAAATTAAAAAATTTTTCGAAATTGAGTCAATCAATTTTATTTCTTGAGTATCCTCAAAATCACATTTTCTTAAAAGAGAATGGGACATTTTTTTCTTATTAGCGCTTGCAAAAACATAAAAATCATAAATTTTAATTTTAATTTTTGATGTGAGCTTCTTTCTTATAAGTCTAAAAAAAATATAATAAAAAAAGTTTTTTTTAAATTGACGAATGTCTCTAGCATCAATGTATTTTTGGAAGATACTAGTAATTACTTTAAACATATTAATGGAGCGGGCAAAGGGGATCGAACCCTCGACCTTCTCGTTGGCAACGAGACGCTCTACCACTGAGCTACGCCCGCTTGTTCTACAAGTATCGAAATTAGTAGCTTTTTAAAAATTAAGCAAGAGACAAAATATGTTTTTTTGTATTATATAATCTTGTATTAGATAAATTAGACTTATGAGATTAAAAAGATTAATACAAAAAAAATCAAAAAAATTTTTAATTAATAGACTTCGAAATAACTTTAGTGCGATTTTTCAATCTTATAACATTTCTAATAAAAAGTTTTGTGATATCCCTTATGTAGATTTGAAATTTTTTAGAAACTCTGCTCTTATCAAAAAAAAGGAGACTGTGCGTGTTAAAATAGATGGTCAAATTTTGCCTAAATTATTGACAACAGGTAAGTTTGATGAATTTTTGTTTAAATTTCTAAAAAAAAAACTGAAGAAGAAAACTTTATTTATAGATGTTGGTTCAAATCATGGATTTATTTCAAAACAGGTATCCACTATACGTTTGGTAAAAAAAATTATAACCTACGAACCTTTTCCAGAATTATTCAATATTGCTAAAAAAAATTTAACAAATGTAAAAAATATTAAACAAATTAACTATGGATGGGCCAAAAAAAAAGGAAATTATCCTTTTTATGAAAATATTTCTAATTCTGGTGATCTTAGTTTAATTAAAAATAGACAAAGAAATGTTAAACATATTTGTAAATTTTTAAATGCAAATGATGAGATATTTAAAATAACAAATTCTAATAAGAAATTATTAATAGTTCTCAAAACTGACTGCCAAGGTTATGATGTAGATATTTTCTGTAATATTGATGATAGTAACCTAAAAAAAATAAATATTTACTTTTTAGAATGCAAAGATATTTCAGAAAATAACAAAATAAATTTCTACAAAAAAGTTAAACTTTTTAAAAAAATAATGGTTTCATGTCCATTATTACATGAAAATATAAAAGATATTGGTATCGAAGATATTAAGTATTATTTAGACTATAAGGTAGAGTTTGATTTAATATTTCTTAATTAATTTTTTGAATTTATTAATGCTGAAGTATATTCATATAAAAATTAGATGGTGTGTCATTTTTTTTAATTTAAGTAATCCTAATTATGTTATGTTTTGATGATGAAAAATGAAGATTTACCAAAAATAATACCTGTTTTTCCGCTAAGCAATTTTATAATTTTTCCAAAAACTACTGTTCCACTTAATATTTTTGAACCAAGATACGTTGACATGATAAACGATGTTATGAAATCAGATAAGTTTTTAGGTATGATACAGCCAAAATTTTCAAAAGATGGGGAAAATAAAACCCCTCTGCTCCATAATATTGGGTGTATGGGAAAAATTGTAAGTTTTAAAGAAACTGAAGACGCAAGATTTTTAATCGAATTAAAAGGATTAATTAGGTTTAAAATTATTGAGGAAGTTCAAACAAATAAAAAATACCGTGAATGTAAAATTACATTTGAAGATTACAAAAATGATTTAGAAAATAAAAAAGATAATTTAAAGTTTTCTGATTTGGAAATTATTTTTAAAGATCTTAAGACTCTTTTTGACAGAAAAGGATTTATAATAAATTGGTCAGCAATGCAAAAACAGAGTTTAGATGAAATAATTAATGCACTTGCAATGGCATCACCTTTTACTCTAGAGGAAAAACAAATTTTACTTGAAACAAAAGATATTAATCTTAGAAAGACAAAGATTGCTGAAATATTGACAACATATACATATGATCAATATGATAATAATACTATTCAATAAAGTTAAAATATTGAGCCTGTATCTGCATACTTTATAAAAAGTTTATTTAATTCTTTATTTTGACAGACTAATTGCATGGATTTACTTAAAAATTTTTGGTTTAGAGCACTCTCAAATTTAAATAGTTCATAGATAAAATCAACTCCATTCATAAAAAGAAAATTTTTAGTTTTGGTCTTTTTCTCAAATTCTGTACAAACTGAACTATCTAGATCTAAACCTAAATTAATTTTAAATTTAATTAATTCTACCACTTCTTTGATATCTCTTATGGACATATTAAAACCTTGGCCTGCCAAAGGATGAATTTTATGTAGCAAATCTCCAAAAGCTAACATATTTTTGAAATGGTAGGATCGTAAAGTATATGATTTGAGGTTAAATTTATTTATTTCTCTTAAATTTGTTATGTCATATCTTTTATTATAGATTTCAACAAATTTCTTTAAATTAATATTTTTTTCACCTCTTGCAGAAAATACAACTGATGTCTGTTTATTAGAGATCGGTAAGAACGCAAATGGTCCCTTTTTTGTAAATATCTGGCTTGCAGTAAAATTATCAATTTTTTTGTGGTCTATAATTCCAGTGTAAGCATAACTATTGTAATCTTTAGTCAATTTTTTAAAGAAAAATTTTTTTGAGATCAAACTATTAACGTCGCAAATAAATGCCAAGTCATAATTTTTTTCAATAAAATTTATATTATAAATTTTTTTTTTAAATTTAAAAAATTTATTTTTTTTTAATGATAAAAATAAATTTTCGTAAAGAGTATCATTTTCGATAAGTGAAAAAAGCGTATTATCATCTTTTTTAAAACTAAGTAATCGTTCATTTTTTAAATTTTCAGTATAAATTTCAATTTTTTTAATATCCCACGACAATTTTTCAATATTCAATATATTTTTATTAAAAAAGTCCAAATTACTTTTTGAAATTCCTATTGTGCGACCTTTATTTTTTTTTCTTAATTTTTGCTGAGTAAATATATGAACATATAGACCTTGATTAACTAAGGCTTTGGCCAAAGTTAAACTTGTTAATCCATCTCCAATTATACAAACTTTCATAATAATTTTAATTTTAACAATAAAAATTAGATGATACAAAGTGGTTAATTTGATTCATTAAATATGGATATAAAAAAACTAGCTAATTCTGTACTTAATTTTACTATAAGAAGATTAATCGAAATAACTGGGACCGTAATATCTATTATTGGAATTTTATTTTTTGTATCTTTAATCTCATATTCACCAGAAGACCCCAACTTTATCTTTAGTGAAAACACAAAAATTAATAATTTTTTAGGTTATCAAGGAAGTTATATTTCAGATCTTTTTCTACAGTCGATTGGAATAATATCTTATCTCATACCTTTAACTTTTCTAATTACAGGGATCAATATTTTTAAAAGAAAAAATATCTTTTTAATTTTAGAAAATACTTTTTTTATTATTGTCTACTCAATAATTGGATCATCCTTTTTTAATTACTATTATATAGATGCATTTGAACTTTATATTAATGGAAATGGTGGTTTTGTTGGAAATTATATTAATCAATTATTTTTAGGAAATATAATCTCAATAAATGAGAATATTTTTTATTACTCTTTAATAATTCTAATTTTCATCTTATTTTTATTTAGCATCAATTTTCAAATCAAAAATTTTTATTCATTAATCAATTTTTTTACTACAAAAAATAAAAGGAATTATGAGAAAGAAAATGAAGTTATCAAAGAATACATTCCCCAGCAGGAAATAAAAAATTTAATTCAAGAAGATTTACCATTTATAAAAGCAGATCAATCCCAATCAAATAATCAAAAAAAATTTAAGTTACCTCCAATTGATTTATTAAAAGTACCATCAAAGAAGGAAAGGGTAGATATAATTAAGAACGAAAATTCTAATCCTGAATTTCTTGAAAAAATTCTTTTAGATTTTGGCGTAAGTGGTAATATTAAAAAAATTAGTAATGGTCCAGTCGTGACCTTAAATGAATTTGAGCCTGCCGCAGGTGTGAAGGTTTCAAAAATAATAAATCTTTCAGATGACATAGCTCGAAATACAAGTTCAGAGTCTGCAAGAATTTCTACTATACCTGGTAGTAACACCATTGGTATTGAATTACCTAACTCATCAAGAGAAAATGTTTATTTAAGTGAAATATTGAATAATCCCGACTTTAAAAAGAAAGAGATTAAATTACCCATTGCGTTAGGCAAAAGCATTTCTGGAAAACCCATTGTTGGAGACTTGGCATCTATGCCACATTTATTAATTGCAGGAACTACTGGTTCAGGAAAATCTGTTTGTATAAATACAATTATCTTGTCTCTTTTATTTAGACATACACCAGAAAGATGTAAATTTATTTTAATAGATCCTAAAATGTTAGAACTCTCTACTTATGAAGGTGTGCCACACTTATTATGTCCCGTTATAACAGAGGCAAAAAAAGCAGCCTCTGTCTTGGGTTGGGTCGTTAAAGAGATGGAAAGTAGATATAGACTAATGACTAGAGAGGGAGTTAGAAATATAGACAGTTACAATACTAAACATAAACTTCCAATGCCTTATATAGTTGTTGTTGTAGATGAGATGTCAGATCTGATGTTGGTTGCAGGAAAAGAAATAGAAAATTATATTCAAAAATTATCTCAAATGGCTAGAGCAGCAGGAATTCATATTATAATGGCGACCCAAAGACCAAGTGTTGATGTAATCACTGGTACAATCAAAGCAAATTTTCCAACGAGAATTTCATTTCAAGTAACTTCAAAAATTGACAGCAGAACCATATTAGGTGAACAAGGTGCTGAGCAACTTTTGGGGAAAGGTGATATGCTTTATATGTCATCCGCATCAGCAAATCGTATTGTAAGAATACATGCTCCATTTGTTTCTGATACTGAAATTGAGGAAATAAATAATTTTTTAAGATCCCAGGCAGAACCAGATTATGTTGACGAAATACTTAATTTTGCTGACGAGAAAGAAATGAGTGAAAATACCAAAAGTCAGGGTGATAAAGACGAATTATACCAAGCAGCGTTAGAGATAATTAAATCAGAGGGTAAGGCGTCCACATCATTTTTACAAAGAAAACTTCAAATAGGCTATAATAGAGCTGCAAGAATAATAGACATGATGGAAGCAGAAGGAATTGTGAGTAAGGCTAATCATGTTGGTAAAAGAGATGTCCTTTAATGAAAAAATATTTAACGATATTTTTTTTCACATTATTTATTTCTAACACTTATGCGTCTATTGAAGATAATATAATAAAAAATTTATCAGATATAAAAAATATTTCTTTTGAATTTGAACAAAATATCAACGGTAAAATTGAAAATGGAAAATGTACAGTTGAATATCCAAAGAAAATTTTTTGTAAATATAACTCAAAAAATAAAATACTAGTGTCAAATGGAAATTCATTAGTCATTAAAACAGTCAATAGTTTTTATATTTATCCTATTGAAAAAACACCTCTAAATTTAATTTTAGACAAAAGTTTTTTATTAAATAAACTTAAAAATATTAAAGGAAAAAATATTAAAAAAAACGTAATAGATTTTAGTTTTACTGAAAATGAAAATGAAATAAGTCTATTTTTTGACAAAAAATCTTATAATTTAATAGGTTGGCAAACTACTGATATCTATCAAAATTCAAATACTACTGTACTTTCATCAATTGATAAGAATATTAATTTAACTAAAAACCTATTTAAATTACCTAAACAAGATTAAACTAAACAAAAACAGTTTCTTTTTTAAAAATTTTCATTCCTCTAGCAATATAATTTTTTAAAGCATTTTTATGATCTAATGAACAAGTATGTACCCAAACACGTTGAGGTTTTTCTAAAAAAGCATTTTTTATTGCAGTTGATAGAAGAAAAGATCCAATTTTTTTATTATGGTATTCTTCTAACAAGCCTAAATAAGCAATCTCAACTTCATTCTGCTCTTCATGGTAAATAAGCTCAAAGTAACCTACCAGTTCATCATCCTTTTTTACGATAAATGTTTTAACTTTGTTGTCTGTTGTATAATCAATCCAATTTTTATCTGTCCACACTAAACGATCAACCCAATGATGTTTTTTTCCCACATTTTTGTAGAAAAATTTATTAATTTGGAAATTTTCGGGCTCTACTTTTTCAAATGAAAACCCATTTTGAGTAAGTCTTGTTTCTTTCAAGTCATTTAAAGAATTGATTTCTAAATAATTTCTCTCAATTTTTTTACTCACTCGACCATCTTTCCAACTCTCTCACCTCCAAATAAATGGAAGTGAAGATGAGGCACCTCTTGGCCTCCATGCTCATTTATATTCGCTAGGGCTCTATATCCCTTACCTGTATCAACTGAAATACCTAATTTTTTGGCAACAATATTTATTCCTTTGACAAGACCCACTATCTCCTCTGGTGATGCTTTTGTACTAAAATCATCTAGATCAATATAACTTCCTTTTGGAATAACTAATGCATGTACTTTCTTCTGCGGATTGATGTCGTGGAAGGATAAAATAAATTCATCTTCATAAATTTTTTTACAGGGAATTTCACCTCTCAAAATTTTTGCAAAAATATTATTATTATCGTAACTCATTTTTTTCTTTTATTGAGCTCCTCTATAACATCCTCAATCTTAATATTATTGGCCTCTAAATACATAATCAAATGGTAAAAAACATCTGCAGCTTCGTGAATTTTATTGGAATCTTTATTTACTGCCTCTATTAACTCGTTAATTTCCTCTAATATTTTACTTTTCGATAACTGTTTATCGCTCAACAAAGTATTTGTATAAGATCCATCAACTGGATTATTTTTTCTATCTCTTGCTAACAAGATTAAATCTTCTAAAGTTTTTAACATAATAATAATAAAATAATTATAACTTTATGTCATTGATAAGAAAAGAATATTAATATAAAAAAAGATATGCGAGATACTCTTTATAATACTGCTCCATTATTTAACATTGATCATGTCAAAAAACTTAACAAAACAATAAGCGAGCATTTCGTTCCAGGTAGTGATAAACCTAATACTGATGCTATAAAAACATCACAAGTAAAATTTGTAAATTTAGGTGCAATTCAGCATTTAATATCACCATTCTTAGATTTTATTATTCATTCGAACACTTATTATTACGGATTTGATATTTTCCAATTAACTGGCAGTAAAAAATTAAATTATAACACATATCAAAAAGATGAAGAATATACATGGCATATGGATGCAACAGTTCGATCACCAATAAGAGACATAAAATTAACATGTCTTTTAAATTGTTCAGATAATGATTACGAAGGTGGAGACCTATTTTTATTCAGGGATAAAGATGTAAAAGTTGAAAATTTTGGCCCAGGGTCGGCTGTTGTTTTTCCCTCATTTATAAGTCACAAAGTAGAAAAAATAATTTCTGGATCAAGAGCAACACTGGCCATTTGGATGAATGGACCTAAATTTAGATAAAATTAAATTCTTACAGGGATTCCTTTAGAGTCCAAATATTTCTTAGCATCTTGGACTGAATGTTTACCATAGTGAAATATTGAGGCCGCTAAAACCGCACTAGCATTTCCTAACTTAATTCCATCAACTAAATGATCTAAATTACCAACGCCACCTGATGCAATTACTGGGATATTAACTTTGGATGAAATTTTAGACATTAGTTCAATATCATAACCAACTTGGGTTCCATCTCTATCCATAGAAGTTACTAATAACTCCCCTGCACCGTTTTTTTCCATTTGCTCAGCATACTCTAATGCATCAATACCACTATTATTTCTTCCTCCGTGAGTAAACACTTCCCATTTATCTCCATTTTTTTTAGCATCAATTGCAACTACAATACATTGAGATCCAAACTTTTTCGAACTATCAGTAACAACTTTTGAATTTTCAACTGCTGCCGTATTTATTGAAACTTTGTCAGCACCGCAGTTAAGTAATTTATTAATATCTTCTACACTTCTAATTCCACCCCCTACTGTTAAAGGAACAAAACACTTTCTCGAAGTTTTTTCTACAACATCATAAATAATATCTCTATTTTCATTAGAAGCAGTTATATCTAAAAAACAAATCTCATCAGCTCCACCATCACTGTAAATTTTTGCTTGTTCTACAGGATCTCCTGCGTCTTTAAGATCAACAAAGTTAATACCCTTTACAACTCGGCCATTTTTAACATCTAAACAAGGTATTATTCTATTTTTAAGCATCTTCTTTTACTAGCTCCTCTAATTTTATATCTCCGTCATAAATTGCTTTACCAACTATTATACCCTCAACGTTTTTTAAATTCCTTGCTTTTTTAATATCATCTATTGACGAAACTCCACCAGATATAACCACAGGACAATTAGATATCTCAGCAACTTTTAAAGTTTCCTCAAAGTTTGGGCTTTGTTTCATACCATCTCGATTGATATCTGTATAAATTATTCTACTTACACCGTAATCATTAACTTGTCTTAAATAATCTAAGGCTAATTGATTAGAATTTTCTTTCCATCCAGACACTGATAGGTACCCATCTTTAGCATCTAAACCTAAAGCAATTTTATTTGGAAATTTTTCACACGCTTCTTTTAAAAAATTTTTATCTTTTATAGCGGCACTTCCTAAAATAACTTTCTCTACACCAGCATCTGTATATTTCTGAATACTTTCAAAATTTCTAATACCTCCACCAATTTCAATTTTAAGGTCAAATTTAGTTACAATTTCTTGAATAATATCTAAATTAATTGTTTGTCCTTTTAATGCGCCATCTAGATCAACTATGTGCAAGTTTTTGAAGCCATGATCCTTATATTTAGCAGCTTGTTCAACTGGAGACATTTTGTACTCGGTTTTATTGTCAAAATCTCCTTTGATTAATCTTACGCACTTTTTATCTTTAATATCTATGGCTGGAAATATTTTCATAACTGAACTTCTCTATTTATATTGTGCCAACCCATTTTTTTACACTCTCTTCTTGCTTCGTAAATACAATCCCATTCCTTTTTATCGACTTTTTTTTTAACAATATTTTCTAAAGTAAATAAAATTTCTTTTTTAAAAATTTGACGACCATATACTAATTCACAAAATCCAGTTAATATTGATGACCCAAAATAATAATTAACACCTCTACATAATGAGTCTTGGCCAACATAAACAAATGTTTTGTTGTTAATAGTAAATATTATTTTATAAATTTGTACTCTTTTAATTATGTCTGTAGATTTTCTGCTTTTACCACTGGCATATTTATCCAAACTAGGGTTAATTTTATTGAGAAATATATTTGTTTCTGGCTTTTTTTTAATTATTTTTTTTAATTTTAAAGACTTTTCTATTTCTGCTGGACTTAAGACATTTATAGATAAACCATTTCTTTCAATATCTACTATGAAATTAACTTCACCATCACTTTCTATTTTTTCAACAACAATTACATCTCCTGCTTTTGGTTTTCTTGCATTATAACATTCTGCTAATCGATATAAACGTGTCTGCTTACTCACTCTAGCATATTCAAATCTAGCCTTATAAACATCTCCGGTTATTTTATCTACATGATCTACAAAAACCCAATTTTCTTTTCCTGGTCTTCCTGGTTGACGATTATAAAATTCTGTTGGGTTTTTGTCTGATCCAAAGAATGGACTCTGTTTTTCACCATTAACTAAAATTTTTTTAGGAATGTTCAAATATTTATCATGTGTCCCACCCTCACCAATATCTGTTTTTGATAAAACTTTTCGCCATGAATTAATCATAATTTAATTTAAATATTTTTTAATTACTTTTGCAATATGTTTTGCCATTATTGGTGGAACTGCATTACCAATTTGCATATAAGTTTTTAAATACGGTCCTAAAAAAAAATAATCATCCGGAAAAGATTGAATTCTCGCAGCTTCTCTTGGAGTAATTGTTCTTATTTGCGTGGGATGAATGTGTGAAAGACAATCCATTCTTAAATGTGCAGTTATAGTTCTAGAAGGTTTATTTTCATCCAATCTGAAGTACTTATCCTTAAATATATGATTTCTATGTTTGTAAGGAAAAACATGTTGTATTTTTTTACTTGTACCATCTTCACCCTGACCTAATTTTGAAAAAATTTCATAATTTACATCGCTTGCATACCTGGCTTTATGATTAAATATAAAGTCAATTTTTCGACCTTGATTGATTAACTTCAGGTAAGAATTTTCATTTCCTGAAAATAGGTTTATATCAACTTTTTTTCCAGTTCTTTCATCATCACTCTCTGTCATATTTTTTATTCTTGGTGAAACTAGAGGTTTAATGAAAGCTAACGCATCTTTTAACATGTGTTTTTTAAGTTTTTTTGTTTCTTCTTTAATTTCAGCAAAAACATCACTTATTTTAATTTTTTTTTTTTTAATTATATCTTCCCTGATTCCGATAAAGAAAAGTCTTGGTCTTTTTTGTGCAACACCAAATTGATCTGAAACCAAAATATCATATGTCATGGCGTAAGAAATCTTTTCAAAGTCTTGTTTTACTTGGTCTGCATAAGGATACATTCCTTTTACATTCTCCATCACAACAATTTTAGGATTTATCTTTTTTACCGCTTGAACAAAATACTTATAAAGTTTATTTCTAGGATCATCTATAATTCTTTGCTGGTTGACATTGCTAAAGCCCTGACAAGGTGGTCCACCAACGACTACATCAATTTTTTTGTGAAATTTTACATCAATTTTTTTTATTAAAGTTTTAATATCTTCTTTGAAGACTCTACTTTTTGTAACTTCTGGATGATTTAATTTGTATGTTTCTACACAATCCTCATCGTTATCATTAGCTAATATAATCTTAAAATTTTCTTGAGAAAATCCAAAACTTAATCCTCCTGCTCCACAAAAAAAATCTGCTATTGTAAAAAAATTTTTTTTAAAATTTTTCACTTTTTTGTTGGGATAGAATATATCAAGTGAGTTTCCAATTTTTTTTCTATTTTTAATATTAAAATTAATGGATGATAAAAATTTTGAATTTAATTCTTTTTTTAATATTTTGTTTAAATATAGACTTTCAAAATTACCTTTTGATTTGAAAATATTTAAATTAATTAATTCTAAAACAACTTTGGGTGTCAATTGATCATTTAAATGATTGTTTTCTAGGTTTAATGATTGAGCTATTGCGTTTGTAAATTTTATATAAATATTTATTTTTTCTATAAAGAATTTTTTTTCTTTATTAGTCTTAATATTGCTTATTAACTCAAACACTTTTTATAACCTTAAGTGCTTTTTTAATACTAATTGCTATTTTCTCAGACATAATTGGTGGTACAGCATTTCCGATTTGTTTGAATTGTTCAGTTCGTGGACCTGCAAAATAATAATTATCAGGGAAAGATTGTAATCTTGCAGCCTCCCTTACTGTTAAAGTTCTCTCTTGCTTGTGATCAGGATGGATAAATTGATTTCCATCTTTATATAGATGAGAAATTATAGTTCTAGAAGGTTGGTCCCAAAATTGTACAACATAGCTATTTTTAAAAACTCTTTGTTTTTTGTGATTTAGATTTGGTTTTTTTTTTAATAATTCCTCATATGTCCACTTATTTTTACTCATTTCTTTAAATCTCATCCTATCTAATTTGTTGTGAGTTCTTGAAACATGATCATTTAATTTTGTCTCATAATTAGATCGAATTTTTCTTATATATTCATTACTAATTTTACTTTTAAAATTACAAATTACTTTACCTTCACCGGGCTTAATTTTTGGTAGATCAAAAATTGCCTCTTTTACAGAAATAAATTTTTTTTTACCTTTTCTATCTTCACTATCAGAAAATGGCACATAATGAGACTTAACTATATTTTTAAAGATCTTTTCAACTTCATAACTAATATCATTTCTTATACCAATTAGAAAAACTCTCTTTCTGATTTGTGGAACACCATACTCACAAGAATTTAACACAATTTCTTTGACGTTGCTTAAAATATTATATTTTTTTCCAAGTTTACTTTTTATTACATCAACTACTTTTTTATTTTTAAATTTCGCAGTTAACAAACCTGTTACATTTTCAAAAAGAAATATGCTTGGTGTAAAATAATTTAAAATTTTTTCGTAATTTTCAAATAAATAATTTCTAGGATCATTTTTCATTGAATTTTTATCTTTAGCACGACCTAAAGATGAAAAACTCTGACAAGGTGGACCGCCTAAAATAATATCAATTTTTTTATTTTTTGTAACTTTGCTTATGGTATCTATTATATTCTTGTCTTTAATGTCTTTATGTATGACTGCATTTTTTATATCATTGAACCCATAATAACTCATTCTTTTTTTCAAACTCTCACAAGAATAATAATCGTTTTCAACATGAGCCAAGGGTATAAATTTTTGTTTATAAAAACCTTCCGATAAACCACCACAACCTGCGAATAAGTCGATAAATGTAAAATTTGATTTCATAAATTTAAATAAACCTTAGAAGTACTTAATATTACAAATCTATAAAATTTTGAATTACTTTAAGACCTATTTTATCACTTTTTTCAGGATGAAATTGAGTTCCAAAAATATTTTCTTTTTCAACAGAACAAACAATATTTGATGAATAGTCCGTTGTTGCCGAAACTACATTTGTATCTTCTGGAACAAACTCATAACTGTGAACAAAATACATGTGGGAATTATTTTCTATATCTTTAAAAATTTTACTATCTTTAATAATTTTGATTTGATTCCAACCAATATGAGGAAGTTTATATTTGCCATTTTGATTGTCTATTTTTGAGACTTTACCTGAAATCCAACCTAATCCTTTTGTTTCTCTTTCCTCATAGCCGATGTCAGCAAACATTTGTAATCCAACACAAATTCCAAGAAGTGGTTTTTTTCTACTTATCGCGAATTCATTAAGAGTATCAATAAGACCATTAATTTTATTCAAGGCATCTACACAGCTTTTAAATGAGCCCTGCCCAGGCAAAACTAACTTATCACTTGATTTAATTTTATTTAAATCTGAAGTAACTTCGATACTTACTTTATCTTTGGCAACCTCTTTAAAAGAGTTTATTACCGAGCTAATATTGCCCGAATTATAATCAACAATTGTAACCTTCATTAAACTTATAAAGAGCCTTTAGTCGATGGAATTGATTTACTATTCCTTGGATCAATTTCTAAAGCAGCTCTTAATGATCTCGCTAATCCTTTAAAACAAGACTCAATAATGTGGTGACTATTATCACCATAAATATTTTCAACGTGCAAAGTAATTCCAGCTGCTTGAGAAAAAGCTTGGAACCATTCTTTAAATAGTTCTGTATCCATCTCTCCAAGTTTTTCCACTTTCAGATTTACTTTCCAAATTAAATATGGCCTATTTGATATATCAATTGCAACACGTGATAAAGTTTCATCCATAGGTATCATTGCGTGTGCGTATCTTCTTATGCCGATAGATTTTTTCAAAGCTTTTTTTAAAGCTTCACCGATAGCAATTCCTGTATCTTCAGTTGTGTGGTGTAAATCAATATGAGTATCACCTTTGGCTTTAATATTCATATCAATTGAAGAATGCTTAGATAGCTGTTCCAACATATGATTTAAAAAACCTATTCCAGTATCAATTTTGTATTTACCTTTACCGTCAATATTCAAGTCGACACTGATGCTGGTCTCTTTAGTTTTTCTACTAATTTTGCCTTTACGTTTCATAATTAAAAAGAGGTATACATATATTATTCAATTATGGCAATAATACTAAACCTGGGCTTGAAGTATCAAAATTAATATCCATTTATAAGCTATGACAACGATTGTATTAGTTAGAAAAAACAATGAAGTAGTAGTCGCAGGTGATGGCCAAGTAAGTATGGGAAATACGGTTGTGAAAAGCACTGCTTCTAAAGTAAGAAAAATTGATAAAAGAGATGTTGTAGCTGGCTTTGCTGGATCGACAGCTGACGCTTTAACTCTATTTGAAAGATTAGAGGCAAAAATAGAAAAACATGCTGGAAATTTATCAAGAGCAGCTGTTGAATTAGCAAAAGATTGGAGAACTGATAAATATTTAAGACGACTTGAGGCATTAATGGCAATTGGAGATAAAGATAACAGCTATATTATTTCAGGCACAGGTGACGTGCTAGAACCTGAGGGTGATGTAATTGGAATAGGTTCCGGTGGCAACTATGCTTTAGCAGCTGGTAAGGTTTTAATGAGTACAGATATGAGTGCAGAAGAAGTAGCAAAAAAAGCGATTGAAGTTGCATCTGAAATTTGTGTTTTTACAAACAATAATATTAAGGTTGAAAAGATATAATGGAAAAATCAAACGTGACCAAACTAATGCCTAAAGATAAAGGCTCTGAAGAAAATGAAAATTTAGTTAGCTCGTTATCTCCGAGGGAAATTGTTTCTGAATTAGATAGATTTGTTGTTGGTCAAAATAAAGCCAAAAAAGCAGTCGCTGTAGCTCTTCGAAATAGATGGAGAAGACAAGCACTTAAAGGTGAAATGAAAAATGAAGTTTTACCAAAAAATATACTGATGATAGGACCAACTGGTGTAGGAAAAACTGAAATATCAAGAAGGTTATCTAAATTAGCCGAAGCTCCATTTGTAAAAGTCGAAGCAACAAGATTCACTGAGGTTGGATACGTAGGAAGAGATGTCGAACAAATTGTGAGGGACCTAATCGAAATTGCTATTTCAATGGAAAAAATTAAAAAAAGAAAAGAAGTTTATGCTCAAGCTCAAAAATCAGCTGAAGAAAAAGTTTTAGATGCTCTTGTTGGTAAAAAAGCAAGCTTAGCTACAAGAGAAAGTTTCAGAAAAAGACTAAGAAACGGTGATTTAGACGATAATGAAATTGAAATATCAGTAAATGACACAGGTGGAACTAGTGGTACATCATTTGAAATACCAGGAATGCCTGGAGCAAACGTAGGTATGATAAACATTGGTGAGATGCTAGGAAAATCAATGGGTAGTAAAGAGAAAAAAAAGAAAATGACTGTGAAAGAGTCTCATGAAATTTTAATTAATGATGAATCAGATAAATTAATTGAGCAGGATAAAATTATAAAGTCTGCAAAAATTTCAACAGAAAACAATGGTATAGTTTTTTTAGACGAAATAGACAAAATATCTGGAAGAACTGATAGAGTTGGTGGTGATGTATCTAGAGAAGGAGTTCAAAGAGACTTGTTGCCTTTAATTGAAGGAACAACAGTAAATACAAAATATGGTCCAATTAAAACAGATCATATCCTATTTATTGCCTCTGGCGCATTTCAACTTGCAAAACCATCTGACTTACTGCCAGAATTACAAGGAAGACTTCCTATTCGTGTAGAATTAGAGGCACTAACTAGTGATGATTTTAAGAGAATATTAAAAGAGCCTGACTTTAGTTTAATCAAGCAATACATAGCTTTGTTAAAAACTGAAAATGTAGATTTGGAGTTTTCTGAAGATGGGATTGAAACAATTGCAAAAATAGCCTCTGAAGTTAATGCAACAGTTGAAAATATTGGTGCAAGAAGATTGCATACCATAATAGAAAAAATTCTAGATGATATAAGTTTCACAGCTACAGATAGATCAGGTGAAAAAATTGTAATTAATAAAGATTATATAAATAAAAACTTAGATAACTTGGTTAAAGATACTGATTTATCTAAATTTATTTTATAATTTTTTTTTCAAAAAAATATAAAGGGCTCCACTACCTCCATCTTCGACATCTGCCGTTTTAATCTCATAAATCATACTCATAAGTTCATTATTATTTTTGATGTATTCCGGCACAGAGTATCTTAAAATTCCCAAATCTTTAGAGACATAAGGGTCTTTTTCATGTTCTGAGTGCAGTCCTTTACCTGTTACAATAATCAATTTGCTTGTACCATTTTCGTAAGACTGTCTTATTAAATGATCAATTTCCTTGTTTGCTTCATCAAGAGTAAAACCGTGTAAATCGAAAGATTGAGTTTTGATTACTTTCTCTTTTAATTCTAATGAATCTTTGTCTTTTAATACTTCCTTATTAGATAAAAAATTTTCCCAATCTTTTTTGTCTTTATCTGAAAGTTTATCACTCAATTAGGTTAAAATATCTACCAACTGCCAGTTTGGATTTGTTGATCTCGTATCTCTTGAAAAAACCCAGGTGTCATAAATTTTCTTAATTTTTTCTGGGTCACCAGATATAATCTTTTTATCTTTATCTTTGATACATGTAATTACCTCGCCAACAAAATCTACTGTGACTTTTAAAATACTATTTGTTTTTTTATGCTCTTTAACATCTGCAGAATTTACTCCTATGAAAGTAATTTCCGCATAGTGTCCTCTGTTACTTCTCTCTTTTAGCGCTTGATTAAATTGGTCATAAATTTTTTTGCTCAATAGTGGTTTGCTTTTTATAAGTTTATTATCGTCATCACTAAAGTCCGTAATTATAGTTTCATAAGCAATCTTTGCTCCTTTTAAAAATTCCTTTTGAGCAGTTTCATCAAAGTTGTCGTTTAATTTCTCTTTGACATCAGTATTTATTTTTTCAATTATTTCTTGAAACTGTGGATTAGTTTTGCCCTCGTAACCAGTTCTTTTGCCCAAGATACCTCTTAATCTTAGAAAAATAAAACCCGCAATCATTGCAAGAAGTATTATGTCAATGTATTCAAAACTATAACTCATATAATATTAATCTAATTACTATGTTGAATAATTTCAACTAACAATTACATTAAAGACAAATGAACACAGTTATTTTGACTATAATTTTAGTTCCAATATTAGAAATTTATCTATTTATAAAAATAGGGTCTCAAATTGGAGCATTTAATACAATATCTCTAATATTTATTACCGCAATAATAGGTGTAATTTATGCAAGATACGAAGGGTTAAACACACTTAGATCAGGTTTCTCCCAGCTCATAAAAAATGAAATACCAGCTTATGAGATGATATCTGGAGCTATATTAGCCTTTGCTGCACTACTTTTAATTGTCCCAGGGTTTGCAACTGATTTTATAGGCTTCTTACTTATTTTTCCTTTAACTCGAAAATTACTATTAAATAATTTTTCAAAAAAATTTAAGAGAGAAAAAGAAAATAAAAATGATTTTATAGAAGGTACTTACGAAGATATAGATGACGATAATGACAGAAAAATTTAAAATTCTAGCAAAATATATAAAAGATATTTCAAGTGAGACACCTGATATAGAAACATATTTATTTGTCAAAGATCACATATCAAAATATCAATTAAATATAGATATTACATCAAAGGCACTTAAAAACAAATTGATTGAAGTTTATATAACCTTAAAATTTGAGGACAAGGAAGCTAATCAAAAAAAATCATATTTTGAAATAGTTTATGCATGTGTAATAAAAGTTGATGAAAGTATAAAAGACAAAAAAGACCTAGAAAAAATTATTTTGTGTGATGTCCCAGACAAGATTTATCCTGAAATTGAAAAAACATTTTTAAATTTAGTACATAATTCTGGACACCCAGAGATAAAATTAGAAAAAAAAGTCGATTTTCATAAACTTTATAAAGAAAGATTTAATTAAAATAATTTTTTTTTAAATGAGTCTTAAGATAAGCTTTATGTCTCTCTATTTCTTCAATTGAGGGCTTGATAATTTTTTTGAAATAGGAAACTTTTGAGTTATTTATACCACTTAAACTATTGTCTTGTTTTTGAAAGTCCAAGGTGGGTTCTTTTTGATCAATCAGATTGATATATACCTTCGATAATAGATCACAATCTATTAAAGCAGTGTGTTTTGTCCTCTTAGAATTATCAATTCTAAATCGCTTGCATAAAGAATCTAAACTAATAGATGATCCAGGAAATTTATCACGTGCTAAAATTAATGTATCTACAATTTCATTTTTAATAACCTCCTTACCAAGTAAATTCAGTTCGTTATTTAAATGAGATAAATCAAATTCTGCATTATGGATGACAAGTCTTTTATCTTTAATAAACAATAAAAATTCTTCAACGACTTCATTAAATTTTTTTTTGTCAGATAAAAATTCATCAGTGTAGCCATGAACCTCTAAAGCCTTTTCAGATACTTTTCTCTCTGGGTTAAGGTAACAATGAAAAGTTTTTTTAGTCGGTACCAAATTATCCAATTCTAGGCAACCAATTTCAACTATTCTATGTCCATCTTTAGTAGATAAACCAGTTGTTTCTGTATCTAAAACGATTTCTTTCATCTTAATATTTCTTTGGAGATATCTTTAACATATTTTTGAATTGTTACTTTATTAAAGTCATTTTTAATTATAAAATTTGATTTTTTTTTCTTGTAATCAAGCG
>CABYLY010000005.1 GCA_902519945.1 uncultured Pelagibacteraceae bacterium | reverse complement strand
ATACAGATTATATCTTAAAGACGTCCCAATTTCTCACAATTTGAAAAAATTAATTGATTTAAAATTATTAAAAAAAGTTGATTGTATTTCTAAAGGTGATGACTATCAAATATTATTTACAGCAAAACCATCTAAATCAAATATAATAAAAAAAATTGGCAAAACTTTAGGTGTCAAAATTTCAAAAATAGGAAAAATCTGTTCTCCATCTTATACATCCGAAATTATTGATGAGAAAAAAGCTAAAATTACCCCCAAAAACAAAGGATATTATCATAGTTTTTAAAAGTTAATCATTGCCTTTTGTATCTTTTTTTGTATTGTCCGCCTTTTAATAACTAACAATTAACAATTAATTAAGGTCTATATGAATTCAACTATTGAAACGATTCTTTTATACACAATTGCTGCTGGGTTTTTATCAATTGTTTATGGGTATTTTACCGGAAAAAACATTTTAAATTCAAGTGCTGGTAATTCTAAAATGCAAGATATTGCATCTGCAATCCAAATAGGTGCAAAAGCTTATTTAGCAAGACAGTATAAAACTATTTCAATTGTCGGTGTTGTTGTTCTAGTTATTGTTAGTATAGCTTTTAGTCCACTTGTAGGTTTAGGATATTTAATTGGTGCAACATTATCAGGTATTGCTGGTTATGTTGGGATGTTGGTATCGGTTCAAGCTAACGTAAGAACTGCAGAAGCATCTAGAAAAGGATTAGCAAGTGGTCTATCTGTTGCATTTAAATCAGGTGCTGTTACTGGAATGTTGGTAGCAGGCTTAGCTTTACTAGCTATAGCAGTTTATTATTACTTATTACTAAAATTTAATGTTGATGAAAGAGAAATAGTTAATGCTTTGGTTGCCTTGGGATTTGGAGCATCATTAATATCCATATTTGCCAGATTGGGTGGTGGTATATTTACAAAGGGTGCTGATGTAGGAGCTGACTTAGTAGGAAAAGTTGAGGCAGGAATACCAGAGGATGATCCTAGAAATCCAGCTGTTATCGCAGACAATGTTGGTGATAATGTTGGGGATTGTGCTGGTATGGCTGCTGATTTGTTTGAAACTTATGCAGTAACGATTGTTGCTACAATGGTTTTATCATCAATTTTTTTTCCTGGTGATTTATCAATGATGATTTATCCATTAACAATTGGAGGTGCTTGCATCTTAACTTCTATCATTGGTACATTTTTTGTAAAATTAGGTAATAGCAAAAATGTTATGAACGCACTATATAAAGGATTTGTTGTTTCAGCTATTGCATCATTAGTTATACTTTACCCGGTCACAGACTATGTTTTGGGTCTTGATAATTTTTACTCTTTAAATAACATTTCTTTTTCTGGAATGAGTTTATATTACTGTGGTGTTATAGGGCTAATTATAACAGGATTATTAATTTGGGTAACAGAATATTATACTGGAACAAACTATAGACCTGTAAGAAGTGTAGCAAATTCATCAACAACTGGTCATGGAACGAATGTAATTCAAGGTCTTGCAATCTCATTAGAAGCTACTGCTATACCAGCTTTAATCATAGTAGCTGGAATTCTATTTACTAATAATATTGCAGGTTTGTATGGTATAGCAATTGCAGTGACGACAATGTTAGCTTTAGCAGGTATGGTTGTTGCTTTAGATGCTTATGGTCCTGTAACAGATAATGCTGGTGGAATAGCAGAAATGTCAAAACTACCAAATAATGTCAGAAAAACTACAGATGCATTAGATGCTGTTGGAAATACTACTAAGGCTGTAACTAAAGGTTACGCTATTGGATCTGCTGGATTAGGGGCCTTAGTTCTTTTTGCAGCTTATACTGAAGATATAAAACATTTTTCAAAAGAGGTTGGTTCAAAATTAGAGGGTATTGTTGTAACTTTTGATTTGTCAAACCCTTATGTAGTAGTTGGTTTATTAATTGGAGGAATGTTACCTTATCTGTTTGGTTCCATGGGAATGCAGGCTGTCGGTAGAGCAGGAGGTGCAGTAGTAATTGAAGTAAGAAGACAGTTCAAAAAATATCCAGGTATTATGAAAAGAAAACAAAAACCTGATTATGCAAAGTTGGTTGATTTACTTACAGTTGCTGCAATTAAAGAAATGATTATACCATCACTACTACCTGTTTTATCACCAATCGTTTTATACTTCATAATATTTTCAATCGGGGGACAAGTTGCTGCTCTTGCTTCTGTAGGTGCTATGTTATTAGGAGTTATTATAACGGGTTTATTTGTAGCAGTCTCAATGACTGCAGGAGGTGGAGCTTGGGATAATGCAAAAAAATATATTGAGGATGGTAATCATGGAGGCAAAGGATCTGAGGCACACAAAGCAGCTGTAACTGGTGATACTGTTGGTGATCCTTATAAAGATACTGCTGGTCCCGCAGTTAATCCAATGATAAAAATAACAAATATAGTGGCTTTACTTCTTTTAGCTGTTATCGCTGGTTAATTTCTTTTCTTTTTTTGGCCCTCTGACCAAGAGGGTCATTTATTTTTTGTCTCATACTGGACATAAAATCATAAATAAATGATTTTTTTATTCCAGCTGTTCTAGTTGTTCCTTTTTCGATTTGGATATCATTCATATCTTCCATATTATAAAATTTTTTCTTTTTAAGAATTCCATATTTATCAATCTCTAAAACAAGTACATTATTTTCAAAAATTTTCATTTGACCCAAATTTTTTAATTCTGATTGAGTTTGTCTTCTTTCAATATATATCCAAACATCATTATCAAACTTGCTTGTTGTGGAGGGATTTCCTAAAATATTAATAATATCGTTTTTATTTGACGAATCTATTATTAATGTTTTTTGCTTTTTATCTAGAAAAGGTACACCGTGTTGTTTTACAACTTTTTTAAAGGAACAATTTGTAACTGTTAATGATAGAATAATTATATATAATATTTTTTTCATGAATAATAATTTCTTAAATATTTATAACAATTTGATAAAATACACTAGAAATAAAAATTTATATATATCCTTGAACCGTGAAGATAATTTTTCAGACAGATTAATACTTTTTTTACTACATTTTGCTTTTTTTTTAAAAAATTTTAAAACAAAAGAAAATAAGAACTTACTCCAAGATTTGTATGATTATATTTTTAGACAATTGGAATTAAGTATTCGTGAAATAGGATATGGTGACCAATCAATTAATAAAAAGATGAAAGATTATTTAAATCATTTTCATCATATGGTATCTGAAATTCATTTTTGGGATAATCTTGAAAAAAAGGAAAAAAATAAGATTATTTCATTATTTTTAGAAGATTTTAATAAAACTGATGAATTAGTTGATTATTTTAATCAATTCGATGAAGATTTATCAAAAAAAAATTTGAATTCTTTTTTAAAAAGTGTAATTAACGAGTAATTATGGCTGTACCAAAACGAAAACAAACTCCGTCTAGGACTGGAATGAGAAGATCAAAAAATATGAAATTCTCTGCCAAAAATGTTATTGAAGACAAAAAATCGGGTGAATTTCGATTATCTCATCATTTAGACTTAAAAACTGGCATGTATAAAGGAAGACAAGTACTAGATCCAAAAGATTAATAATCTAAAGTATTAAAATGTCAGATTTAATAAAAATTGCAGTAGATGCAATGGGTGGTGACAATGCTCCCAAGAAAATTATAAATGGGATCATTCATAATCATAGGCATTACAAAAATAATTTTTTTATCATATTTGGAAAAGAAAAAGAAATTATCCCTCATATAAATAATAAGATTGAAAAAAAATTCTATAAAATAGTTAATACAGAAAATTACGTCAAAAGCACCGATAGTCCTCTAGAGGCAGCTAAAAAAGGAAAAGATACAAGTATGTGGCTAGCTATAGAAAGTGTTAAAAATAAAGAGGCAGATATAGTTATCTCAGCTGGAAATACAGGAGCTTTATTGGTTATTGCTAAATTAAATCTTAAGATGATTGAAAATATTGATAAACCAGCTTTGTCTGCACTATGGCCAAATAAGAAAGGAATGAGTGTAGTTTTAGATCTTGGAGCTAATATTGAATGTAGTGCAAAAAATTTATTAGATTTTTCTATAATGGGCGCTTCTCTTTATAAATCACTTTATCCATCAGATATTCCTAGAGTTGCACTTTTGAATATAGGATCAGAAGAACTTAAAGGAAACGAAACAATTAAGGAAACTTTTCAAATATTAAATAATAAAAAATCAAATGATTTTAATTTTTCAGGATATATTGAGGGAAATGATCTGATGAATGGTGAAGTAAATGTAATTGTTTCTGATGGCTTCACTGGAAATGTTGCACTAAAAACTGCAGAGGGAACAGCTAATTTTATAACTGATGAATTAAAAAAAGCATTAGGTGGGAATTTAATAGGAAAAATTTCATCTTTTTTGAATATTATAAATTTAAGAAAGTTTAAAAAAAGATTAGACCCAAGATTATACAATGGTGCGATATTTATTGGATTAAATTCTCCAGTTGTTAAAAGTCATGGAGGAACTGATTATATTGGTTTTTCAAACTCCCTAAATGTATGTAGTAAAATTGTAAGTGGAAATCTTATAAATAAAATAAAAAGTAATATTTGATAAATGAGAATAAATTTAACTAAAAAAGACTTAGTTAATTTAGTTTATATGCAAATAGGGTTTTCAAAAAGCATTTCTGAGAATCTTATTGATGAATTTTTCTCAATAATTGTTTCAAATCTTAAAAAAGAAAAAAAAGTAAAAATTTCTAATTTTGGAACATTTTCAATTAGACAAAAAAAATTAAGGATTGGAAGAAATCCAAAAACAAAGAAGGAAAAAATAATATCGGCTAGAAATGTTGTCTTATTCAAGCCCTCAAAAGAATTCAAAAAACTTTTAAATAACAAGAGTCATGGATAAAAATACAAATGCATACAAGACTATAGGTGAAGTCGTTAAAATATTAAAACTAAAATCTAAAAAAGGTGAAACTTTACCAACACATACAATAAGATTTTGGGAGAAATCTTTTAAACAAATTAAGCCAAGAATATTCTCAGGGAATAGAAGATATTATGACCAGAAAAATATCGATTTATTAAAAAAGATTAAATTTCTTCTGAAAGATCAGGGTATGACTATTAAAGGAGTAAAGAAGATACTAGATGATAATCAAATTTTACAACTTGACGAAAAATCAAATCGAACTATAAAGTCTGACAGATTTAGAAATAAAGTTGTTAAGATTTCTAATATATTAAAAGATTTAAAATCGAAAATATAGTTTATGGCAAAGAAAACACATGTTAAAGTAAGATTGGTTCCTGAAGCAAAACCTGATAGCCCTTTTTTTTATTATGTAAAAAAACCAGCTGGTGGTGAAAAAGCCAAAGTAAAATTAAAAGCGAAAAAATACAATCCAACTACTAGAAAACATGAAGTTTTCATTGAGAAGAAACTTCCACCTCATAGTAAATAATTATTTTTTTTTAAAATTTCTTTTTTCGTAATCAATATATGACCAAATCATATTTTTCCAAATACGATGGGTGATTTTAGGGTCTATCTTTTTTTTTATAGATTTTTTTCTGATGTTTTTAAGTATTATCTTAATTCTTTTATTATCAATTATTTCTTTTTTTTTATCTTTTAGTTTTAGAACTTGATTTACAAGATATGTTCTTTTCTTAATAATTTTTATAAGTGAGTCGTCTAACTTATCTAACTTTGATCTGATTTTATTAAGTTTTTTTCTTTTTAAAGGCGACATTTATATATTTGGATAATACAAAAATTATTATATTTATCCCCACATGTACACAATAAATCCAAAAATAAACAGTCAATTGTCAACTTGGTTAATTTCAATGTTTTGGATTATTTCTTTCATGATTGTTGTCGGTGGTTTAACAAGACTTACAGACTCAGGTCTCTCAATAACTGAATGGGAATTATTTTCTGGTTTTTTTCCACCATTAAATCAAAATGATTGGGTAATGTACTTCGATCTTTACAAAGAAATACCTGAATTTAAATTACAAAATTACAATATGACATTAAATGAATTCAAAGTTATTTTTTGGTGGGAATGGGCGCACAGACTCCTTGGTAGATTAATAGGTATCGGATATATAATTCCATTAATCTATTTTTCTTTTAAAATTAAGATTAGTAAATTATTAAATCTCTATTTCATTTTCTTACTTATATGTTTTCAAGGTTTCATTGGTTGGTACATGGTTAGCAGTGGATTAGTTGATAGAGTTGATGTTAGTCACTTTAGATTATCAGCACATTTACTAATGGCTTTTCTAATTTTATCTTTAATTTACTGGAACTATTTGAAACTTAATAAAATAAGAAATATTACAAATAGATTAAACATATCTATTCCATTATCATTTTTAATTTTAATTTTTTTACAAATTTCAATTGGTGCTTTTGTTTCTGGTATGGATGCTGGTAAAATTTATAATTCTTGGCCTTTAATGGGAAATTCATATTTTCCTGATGACAACAAATTAAATAACTTATTTAATCTTACTGCCTTTAATGATCCATCATTGGTACAATTTATTCATCGTAATTTAGCGTATTTGATAGGTATTTTTTATATTTTAATATTTTATAAGATTTATAAAGAGAAAATGCACGATTTATATAGATCTATAAATTTTTTAGGAATTTTTATAATTCTTCAGATTATATTGGGTATTTTTACAGTTATATATGGCGCACAAATATATATTGCATCTATGCACCAAATAAGTTCAATTTTTTTAGTTAGTTCTTGTGTTTATTTCTTTTTTATAAATACTAAAATTAACTAACAGCCTTTAAATTACCTTTTGAAGATTTGTTTAAAGCTTGATCTAAGTCATCAATGATATCATCAATATGTTCAATCCCAATACAAAGTCTTACATAACTTTGGGTCACACCAGAAGCTGCTAATTCTTTCTCATTTAATTGACTATGTGTAGTACTAGCAGGATGTATAGCTAAACTTCTTGCATCACCAATGTTTGCTACATGATAGAACATTTTTAATGACTCAATAAATTTTTTTCCAGCTTCAATGCCACCTTTCAGTTCAATACCAACCATAGGTCCATTTCCGCCTTTAAGATACTGTTTTGCTCTATCTGCAATCTTTTTTGTATGTTCTGTTGAATATATAACTTTGGTGACCTCTTTATGTTTTTTTAAGAAATCAACTACCTTTTCAGCATTTTGACAATGTTGTTTCATTCTAAGTGCTACAGTCTCAAGCCCTTGAATAATTGCAAAAGCATTATCTGGTGCTAAAGCAGAACCTAAATCTCTTAATAAACAAACTCTAGCTCTTACAGCAAAAGGAACGTTCGCACCTGTAAGTTCTGGCACAGCTTTTCCCCAAACAACACCACCGTAACTAGCATCTGGTTCGTTGAATAAAGGTTGTCTTTTAGGATCAGCAGTCCAATCGAAGTTACCACTGTCAACTATGCTTCCAGCAACAGCAGTACCGTGACCACCAATATATTTTGTTAATGAATGTATTACTACAGCAGCGCCATGCTCTATTGGCTTACATATAACTGGTGCCGCTGTATTATCCACTATTAGGGGTATATTGTATTTTTTTCCAATATCAGAAACTTCTTTGATTGGAAATACTCTTAGATAGGGGTTAGGTAATGTTTCACCATAAAAAGCTCTAGTTTTATCATCTATAGCTTTTTCAAAATTTTTTGGATCACTTGGATCAGCGTATCTAATTTCTATTCCTAATTTACTTAAAGTATGCGTAAATAATGAAACTGTACCACCATAAAGATCTGTGGAGCTAACAATATTGTCACCAGATTGAGCAACATTAAGAACTGCAAAACTTGAGGCTGTCTGTCCAGACGAAACTGTCAAACAAGATAATCCACCTTCTAGTGCTGCAACTCTTTTTTCTAAAACATCATTAGTAGGATTCATTATCCTCGTGTAAATATTTCCAAATTCTTTTAATGCAAATAAATTTGCTGCATGTTCAGTACTCTGGAATTGATATGACGTTGTTCTATAAATTGGCACAGCAACAGCGTTAGTTGCTGGGTCACTTCTGTAATCACCACCATGTATGGCAATGGTTTCAGGATTGTTTCTTTTTTTGCTCATTTTACTCCTTTTTTAGTACTTTTGCTTTATGCAAGGCGCACAATATAGTTCAAATGCCTACCGAATTTGTGTGATGGTTTCCTCTTTAGCTGTAAGCCCGCAATAGGAACAAATCGGCTTTATCAATATAACAAAAAAAAGGCTTAAAACAATATAAATATCAATTTGACTTTGATCTTATTAATAGTATTAATCCTCGCACAATGACAAAATTCCTTAAAAAAGATCAATTATCATCTAATTGGTATGAAATAGATGCTAAAAATGCAGTAGTAGGTAGACTGGCTACTGTAATATCGAAAATTATAAGAGGAAAAAATAAAACAACTTTTACACCACACATGGATGATGGTGATTTTGTAGTTGTAAAGAATATTGAACAAATAAAATTTACAGGAAAAAAATTTCAAAATAAGAAATATTATAGACACACAGGACATCCTGGAGGAATAAAAGAAACAACACCAGAAAAGCTTTACAAAAAAAAACCTGGTGAAGCTTTAAAACTTGCTGTGAAACGAATGTTACCAGGAGGAGTTCTGGGGAAAAAACAATTAACAAAATTAAAAATTTATTCTGGAAACATTCATCCTCATTCAGCTCAGAATCCAAAAATTATAGAAATAGATAAACTTAACAACAAAAATATTGTAAGAAATTAATATGGAAAATTCTACAGTAACTTCTAAATCATCAAAATTAAAACTAGACTTTAAAGAGAGTAAATACGCAACAGGTAGAAGAAAAACCTCAATTGCCAAAGTTTGGCTTAAAAAAGGTTCGGGAAAAATATATGTAAATGGTAAAATTTACAGTGATTACTTTGCAAATGATAATCACAAAATGCAAATTACCCGTCCTTTTGAAATTATTAATCAACCAACTGAATATGATGTTAGATGTAGTGTAAAAGGTGGTGGCCCAACGGGTCAAGCGGGAGCTATGGTGCATGGTATATCAAAAGCATTAGTTTTATTTGATGAAAATTTTAAGATATCTTTAAAAACTGAGAAATTAACGACGAGAGACTCCAGGGCCGTTGAAAGAAAAAAACCTGGTAGAAGAAAAGCTAGAAGAAGCTTCCAATTTTCTAAAAGATAATTTTTTTTTAATATTAAACTGTTATAATGAATTAATGCCTAAGCTTAATGTATTAGTCGCTGGATCAACTGGTTATATTGGTGTTCAATTAATTAAATTATTAGTTAAACATAAACACTTAAATATAAAATATCTCTGTGGTAATTCATCTGTTGGAAAAAAAATCAGTTATTACGATAAATTTTTTAGAAAAAAGAAATTACCTAAAATAACTAAATTTGAAAAAAAATTTCTAAAAAATGTTGATGTAATTTTTACTGCTCTTCCAAATGGGGAAGCACAATTAATATCTAAAAATTTAGGCAAAAATAATGTCTTAATTGATCTTGCTGCAGATTTTAGACTTGAAAATAGTTTAGATTATTTAAAATGGTACAAGAAAAAACATAAAGCAAAAGAAAAGATTAAAAAAAGTATTTATTCATTACCTGAAATAAACAAACAAGATTTAAAGAATTATCAAATAATATCATGTCCAGGGTGTTACCCAACATCTATATTACTTCCTCTAATTCCATTAATAAAAAAAAAACTAATAAGCCCCAGTAATATTATTATCGACTCAAAATCTGGATATTCTGGTGCAGGAAGAGGGGTGCACAAAAGATATATAAATAAAAATTTATATGGGTCTCTAAGTGCTTATGGTATAGGTTTTCATAGACATAACCCTGAAATAAAACAATACTTTACAAAATACTTAAAAAAAAAGGTCAGTTTTATTTTTACTCCACATTTATCTCCAATGTTTAGAGGAATTTTAAGTACGATATACGTAGATTGTAAAAAAAATGTTACTCAAAATAAAATCATTAGTATATTAAAAAGTTTTTATAAAAAAGATCATTTTGTTAAGATACTTAAAAAAGACCAATCAATAAGTACAAATGATGTTATAAACACAAATAATTGTGTTATATCAGTTTGTAAAAGTAGTGTGCACAATAAATTAATTATTCTATCATCAATAGATAATTTGATTAAAGGTGGTGCAGGTCAAGCCATTCAAAATTTAAATATAAAATTTAACTTTCCTAAGAAAATGGCACTTATATGAAAAATCTTTTCATTTTATCTATTTTTATATTTGCAGGAGCTTGTTCTTTTAATAAAAGCTCTACATATTGGAATGAAGATTCGGTTAAAAAAAAAATTGAAGATAATGAGATATCAAAAATTATATTAAAATCAGACGATATAACTTCAATGAGTATGAAAGAATATGAACTTTATATCAAAAATTATACTGAAAAAAGTAATTATCCAAAACTAAATAATGAATAATTCAATTAATATTGCTGTAGTAGGTCTGGGCCAAATTGGAATTTATCTTTTAAATGAGTTAAATACAAAAAAAAAAGAGATTAAAGTTAAGACAGGTAAAAATATCAATGTTACTGCAATATCTGCAAAAAATATAAATAAAAAAAGAAAATTTAAAATCAACAAAAAGATATTTTTCAAAAATCCGTTAGATATTTTTAAGAAAAAAAAAATAGATATCTTATTTGAAGCAGTTGGTTTATCAGATGGTATTTCAAAAAAAGTAGTAGAGACGGCTCTTAAAAATAAGATTAATGTAATTACACCTAACAAAGCTCTAATTGCAAAACATGGAGACTATTTATCAAAATTAGCAGAAAAAAATCGAGTTAACCTTGAATTTGAAGCATCAGTTGCTGGTGGAATCCCAATTTTAAGAACTATTAAAGAGGGGCTAGCCACAAATAAAATAAAAAAAGTTTATGGAATTTTGAATGGAACAACTAATTACATCCTATCTGAAATGGAGAATACAAACGAAACATTCGATAAAGTTTTAAAAAAAGCTCAAAAACTTGGGTATGCAGAGCCGGGTAACCCTAAATTGGATCTAAACGGTTTTGATGCTTTTGCAAAAGTAAGAATTTTATCTGCTTTAGCTTTTAATAATAAAATTTCAAATCATAAATGTATTATGGAAGGTATAGAAAATATAGATCTAAAAGATATTAAAATCGCTGATCAATTGAACTTAAGAATTAAATTACTTGGAATTACAGAAATAATTAATGGAAAACTATTTGAAACTGTTCATCCATGTTTGGTGAGTAAAAAAACATACATTGGAAATGTTAATGGAGTTATGAATGCTGTTATTACCGAGGGTAAACCTGTTGGTGAAAGCATACTTCAAGGAGAGGGTGCTGGTCCTGGAGCTACATCTTCGTCTCTATTATCTGATTTATTATCAGTTTTACGGGGAAATATAAAATATCCATTTGGAATATCTTCAAACAAAAGAAAGTCAATAAAAGTCTTCAATAATGATCAATATTCAAATTCTTTATACCTAAGATTTGAGGTGAAAGACAAACAAGGTGTTCTTTCCTATATAACTAACAGATTAACTAAGTACAAAATTTCAGTGAAGAGAATTATACAAACGCCTGATAAAAAAAATATGAGAGCAACTATTGTTATAATTACTCACAAAACGACTGAAATTAATATTAGAAATTGTCTTTCAATTTTTAAGAATAATAAGAATATTCTTAAGTTTCCAACATTAATTAGATTGTATAATTAATGATTATTTCTAAAACTCCTTTTAGACTTTCTTTATTCGGTGGAGGAACAGATTTTCCATCCTACTATAAAAAAAAAGGTGGCTGCGTAGTAGGGGGTACTATTGATAAATATTGCTATGTTACGGCTAGATATTTGCCTAATGTTTTTGATTTTAAACATAGAATTGTATGGTCCAAAAATGAGACTGTTAACAGTTATAAAGAAATCTTTCACCCAACTGTGAGATCTGTTTTTAAGTATATGAATATTAAAAAAGGTCTTGAAATTCACTACCAAGGTGATCTTCAAAAAAATTCAGGTTTGGGAACCAGTTCAGCTTTTTGTGTTGGTCTATTCAATACTCTATATAATATTGAAAAAAAAAAAGTTTCTAAAAAAAAATTATCTTTAAATGCAATTCATGTTGAACAAAAGATGTTAAAAGAAAATTGTGGTTCTCAAGATCAAATATGGGCAGCTTACGGTGGTTTCAATATTATTAAATTTAATAAAGATGGAAAATTTTTTGTTTATCCAATTAAAAAATCAAAAAAAAATCTTAATAAATTGGATAAAAATATGTTTTTAGTTTACACCGGAATAAATAGATTCTCGGAAAATATAGAAAAAGATAAGATTAAAAACATAGATAAAAATTTTAAAAATCTAGATAAAATTAACCATATAACAAATACTTTTATAAAAGAAATGGGATCAAATTTTACAATTGATTTATGTGGAGATTTAATGAATGAGTATTGGGATATAAAAAAACGATTATCTGCCAAAGTAACTAACCCATTTATCAATGAATTATATAAAGAGGGATTAAATAATGGCGCTATCGGAGGCAAAATAATTGGCTCTGGTGGTGGTGGTTTTTTATTATTCTGTTGTAAAAAAAATAAACAAAAAAAATTTTTTGACGGTTTTAAGAAATTACCAATTATTAAATTTAATTTTACTGATACTGGCTCAGAAATAATATTTACAAATAATTGATAATGATTATATTTTAACTTTATTTAAAGCATTGTTTTTAAATATATTTGCCTCTCTAATATATCTTCTAACCATTTGCGTGGTTTTGTGACCAGTCATTGCCATAATACTACGTTCATCAGCACCAGATTCTGCAGCGACCGTTGCAAAACCTGATCTTAAACTATGACCTGCAAAATTTTTATTCTCAATACCAGCTAAATTTAGATATTCTTTGATTAATAAAACTACTGATTGGTCGGTTAATCTTTTTTCTGTTAGAGATAAACCTTTAGAAAATCTTCTAAAAATAGGTCCAGATTTAATTTTAGAAATTTCTAGCCACTTTTTAAGATTAAATACAGGACAATAGTTTTCATTGTTAAAGTAGGGTAGTCCTTTGATCATTCCTTCACCAAATTGATCGGTTTTTGATCTTCTAATGTTGATTTTAAGACCCTCAGGTACAAATTCTAAATCTTCATGATCAATTGAAATAAGCTCAGTTCGTCGAAATCCACCTCCAAAACCAATTAAGATGATTGACTTGTCTCTAAATTTCTTAATATCCTCAATTTTTTGGTGATCTATTACATTAATTATAGATTTTAAATGACTGATTAATATAGGTTTTTTACCTTTTTGAATGCTTCCTTTTACCCTTCTTATTCCCATTAAGTTTTCAACAATGATTGGATGCTTGGTGTCTAAATAATGCCCTTTTAGTTTATGAACCATGCTTATCGACACTAAACGTCTTCTTAAAGTACTTATTTTCGAATTTTTAGAAAGGTGTGTAAGGTATAATGAAACTATTTTTGGCTCCGATGGTAAAGAATTCAAACTATGCTTTGCACAAAAAGCCCCAAAATCTTTAAAGTCTGACTTATATGCTCTTAAAGTATTATTTGCTTTTGAGCTTTTGAGGTTATTTAGAGTTGCCTCATGAAGCGATTTTAGGTCTGTTGTCAGTTCATTCATACAATTACTATTGATAACAATTAATTATCACTAGTAATATATCAAGTGATTTTATATGTCAATAGTTTAAATTAAATTTATGGGTTCGATTGATGGAGAAATTCCTGCAGTATGGTTTTTGATTAGCTCAATTGGTTTTTTTATTTTAACTATTATTCAATATCGAAACACAGGAAAAAGCTTCAACACAATTTTTTTATCTATAATGGCAATTATATTTTTAGCAAGTTACTTGATTTTGCTAACCAAATAGGAAGTTATCACCGTAATTCACAGAAAAATACTAGATTTTAGAAAAACAACTATTTAGTGATACCCTATTTAATTTAATTTTGTTATTGTAAATATGAATTAAGGGGCAACTCTTAACTGGCCAATTGGAGAAAAGCCGAGAGGTACAATTCCAGGGGGCAGAAAGCTCTACAAAGCATCGCTGAACATGTAGAGCGGGAGGCATGGCGGTAGCGCATCAACGACGTGCCAAAAACAACTGTTCTTTGCACCTTTAAAAGTGCAAGGAAACAGGGGTTTTCTTATTAAATGACACTCAAAGGCACAAAATTTCAATTAAAAGTTTGGAAATACCTAAAAAGTATCCCTAAGGGTTACACTAAAACCTATAAACAAGTTGCAATAGGTATTAAATGCCCAAAATCAGCCCGAGCTGTTGCTAATGCTTGTGCTAAAAACCCATATGCCCCAAAAATACCTTGTCACAGAGTAATTAGGTCTGATGGGACCCTTGGAGGCTACTCTGGGAGAGGTGGAATTAAGCAAAAGCTCAAATTACTAAGATCTGAAAAAGTGGCAATTTAGACCTATTTTGACGCTTTTTTAAGTTAAAAAAGTTAATAAAATCAACGTTTTTTAACCTATTTATCTATTTTTTTCGTAAATAACATAATTCGCCCTTCAGTTGTACCATATATTAGCCTATACCTAAAATAGACCCTTCTATGGGCGTTTAAATGGTATATTCGAATAGCGCATCGCTCTACTATTCAACTATATCAATGCTTTTAGCCTCCCCCATTTTTAGTAATTTTCTAAACCAAAATTGAAAAAAAACCTTTATTAATATAGATTATCTGATGTTTTTAATTATTTAAGAAAATTTTAAACTTTTTTGAGCATCTTAGACTGATCAATTATAAAATAATTTGAAATATTATATAATTTGTTTATTAATAAAATCTAATAAATACAATGGTTTATATAAATTACTTAATGTAATACTTGAGATAATAGTAAATAAATAATACCTATTATTTAACTTTTTTTAACAAGTTCTCTCTTTTAGAAATATAAATACCACTCAAAACAATAATAAATAAGCCTAAGAAAGTCCAATTATCAGGAAAATCACTAAAGAAATAATAACCTATAATGATGTTTGTGATAATTTCAAAATAGCTAAAAGGAGCTAATTTAGAGGCATCAGCATATTTTAGGGATAATATTAAAAATAAATGTCCTATACAGGCAAATATACCTATCGCAGCCATCATAGACCACTGATTTAACGTAGGCGTTACCCAAACAAATGGCATTATTGTGGAAACAATCATGGCCCCTACTACACCCGTTAATAATAACGTTAATAAAGGATTATCTGAGCTGCTAAGTTTACGGGTAATAATTAAATAAAACCCATACATTATACCAGTTCCAAGAGCAGCTATACTTGCTAAATTAATCTCTACAAAACCCGGCCTTATAACTACTAAAGAACCTATAAACCCTACAATTACTGCAGACCATCGTCTAAAACCAACTCTCTCTCCTAAAAAAATTGGAGAAAAAGCTGTAACAATCAAAGGAGCAACAAAGGCTAAAGTTAAGGCTTTTGCTAAAGAGATCACTGAAATTGCGTAAAAAAAACATATATTAGCTGTTAAAAGAATTAATCCTCTTATAAATTGTAATTTTGGTTTATCTGTCCAAACAAGATTTTTTCGAAAGAAGAAAAACATAATTGGAAAAGTAAAAGCGACAGTAAAAAAATATCTCGCCCATGTGATCTGTAATACTGGAAGATCTGCACTTAAATATTTTGCAAAACCATCCATAATTGGAAGCATCACCCATGCCAAAAGATTGAAAGTTATAGCCCTCATGAACTTAAAGGATATAGACTAATTAAGGTATTTTAAAGCAAAGAATACTACTACAGGAATTGATATAAATGACATTAGTGTAGATATTACAATAGTACTAGCAATACTATCTACTACTTTTTTTGGAGAATACATACTACCAACTAGATAATTCAATATAGCACTTGGCATAGCGCTCTGTATTAACAATACACCAGCAGCTAATCCAGATAATTTGAAATAATGAATTATGATATAAGCTATAATAGGCCCAAGTAAAACTCGACAAAGAGACATTATAATTGAGTTTTTTAATGAGAATTTAAATCTTGTTAATGCAATGCCTAAAGACATTAAAACTAAAAAAATAGTTGCATATGTTAATAAAAAAGTTGTGTTTTCTAAAAATATTGGAGTGTTAATTTTGAAATATAAAAATATTACAGATATAATTATTGCATACACAGGTGGACTTTTAATAAGAATATCAAATGAAAATTTTTTTTTTGCTAAAAATACCCCTAAAGTAAAATGGAATAAAATAATCACAGAAGCAACAGCAGAAGCTACACCAAGACCTTGAGTACCATATGCAAAAAGGCAAATAGGAACCCCCATGTTACCAGTATTTGGAAGAATTAATGGAGGTAACTCCATACTTAGGTCTTTTTTTAGGAAAAAAAGTAAGATTAAACCAATAACTGCAAATCCTGCTATCATAATAATAGCGTAAATAAAATAACTAATGAAAATATCTAATGTAATTCCTGTAGTAGTAACTGTGTAAAAAATCATAGCAGGCGTACCTATATTCCCTGCAAAATTAGTTATAAAATTAGTATCAAATTTTGGATTTTTTTTTCCTAGGTAATAACCAATACCAATGACAAAAAAAACTGGAAATATAACCTCAAATATTTTAATATAAATTTCCATCTATATTATCTTTCTTACTTGTTTATAAAAAGATCCCTTGTCTCTATAGAAAAATTTAATGTGAACTTTTTTCGATGCAAGATAATCAGTTTTTTTATCACCAATAAAAAAACTTTTTTTAATATCAATATTCCATTTTTCTAATGCCTTTTTAAACATCCCAATATTGGGTTTACGGTCCTCACTATTTTTTCGATATTTTTGATATTTTGATTTTTTGAAATAAGGAGCAAAATAGATATCATTTATTTTTGATCTAGTGTTATTAAATAATTCTTTCATCATTTTTTGATGAATCTTATTAAGTTTTAGTTCAGTAAGAAGTCCTTGTCCAATAGCTGATTGATTTGTAAGAATTATTACTAAATAATTTTTATTGTTAATATATCTTATTGCTTCTTTTACACCACTTAAGAAGAAAAATTGAGAATATTTCAATACATATCCATTATCTTTATTGATTACTCCATCTCTATCAAGAAAAAAGGCTTTGTTTTGAATATAGGAAGGATTTTTTTTTAGAAAATCTAATTTCTTATAAGATCCTATATCGATAAAATTTCTTTTAGATAATACACCTTTAACTTGATTTTTTTCAATCAATTTTATGAAAATATCATTTTCTAATGATTGAGGGCGATTTTTGATAAATTTAAAAATTCTTCTGTCAAATAAATATATGCCGCCATTAATAATATTAGTTTTAGATTTAGAAAAATAAACTTCTTTTTTTTTATTTAAATTTAGGTTTTTTATCTTAATCTTATTTTGTTTTTTATTTATCTTGGTAAGAGCGATACAAGCAATTTTTTTTTTTAAATTTTGTTTAAATAATTCATTCATATCTATATCAAAAAAAGTATCACCATTAATTAATACAAATTTTTTTTTTAAAGTATTTCTGAGTAAATAAAGAGCTCCACCAGTATCTTTTCTTGAACCTTCATCAATACATACAATTTTGGATTTATGAATTTTTTTGTTATGATATTTTTTGAAAAATAAATCTTTTTTAAAAGAACATAATAAAAATATCCTTTTAAATTCATATTTTAATTTATTTGCTATTAATTGATCTAAAAAAGGTTTTTTATTGATATTTATCAAAGGTTTAGGAGTATTGATTGTTATTTTACCAATTCTAGATCCTCTCCCACCTACAAGTATGACTAGATCATCAACTTTCATAAATTAATTTTAAAAAATCGTTAGCCACATCTTTATAAGTTCTTGATTTACGTTTTAATATTAAATTTTTTTTTAATTCTAAAAACAAATTATCATTATTTAAAATATCAGAAGAATATTTGATAAACTCATCTTTATTTTTTGCAATAAAACCAGTTTTCTTATGTTCCACTCTCTCATATAAAGCCCCATATCCCATTGTTACTATAGGAACACAAAGTTCTCTCGCTTCTTCCGCTGCAAGACAGAAAACCTCGCCTTTGTGACCTGGGTTTAACATTACTCTTGAATTCATAAGATCTTTAATCAGTTCTTGTTTATTTCCCTTTATTCTTAAATGAATATCATTCGTTTTATCTTGATCCGAAAGCTCATACGGTGGATTTATTATAAGTTTTGATGTTTCTGAATTTTTTTTTATATGAGACCAACAATCAATTAAAAAAGATAAATTTCTATCCGACCTAGTTGTAAATATTGCATCTTTTTTTTTAATATCGGGTGTATCAATATTTATATTTATATTTATAAACTCATCATCAGGGGCGATTGGAAGAATTTTCTTTCCATATAAAGACGTTAAAAAACTTCTAGTTTTATAATGATATTCACCTTCAAGTATCATTATGGGTTTATTTTTCAAAAATGGCAGTAGTTGTTTTTTTCTAATAAATTTTTCTATTGGTTGAACACTATGAGACCATAAAAATTTCTTTTTACTTTCCGCAAGAGACAAAAGCTTAGCATCAGACATTGCTATTAAAAAATCAGGAAATTCATATTTATTGATTTCATTAATATTATTCCATTCCAGATTTCCATGTTTGAAAGGTTCATCTGTTTTATTGAAAACATTAATTATCAAATCATCATTTTTAGACAATTCATTAGTAATATTGATTAAAGTTTTTTCAGATCCAGCTATTGAGGGTGAGTCTAAGTGATTTTTGTTAAAACTTGTTGAGCTTTCAATAAAATAAATCTTTGTTTTCATTAAATATTTTTAAAAATCAAACCTTTAATTTTTTTATATCTGAGCATATCTTCCTTATATTTTCTCTAAATATTAGCTTAATGTTAGTCATATGTTTCGTCCAAAAAATACCTGTATTGGCCCCTTGATAATTTACTAATGCAATTGTTAATCTATTAAATACATTTGAGACGTGACTAATAGCTCCCTCACAACAAATAATTTCTGATGATTTATTCACTATTGATTCTAAATCTCTAAAGTTTGTCTTATCAATATAAATTAACTTTTCTTTATATTTTCTAGAAATGAAAATGTTTTTACCTTTATCTATAAAAAATTTTTCAATTATATCGTTAAATTGAGAAACATTCATTTTTCCACTTGTTATAACTATATTTTTTTTGAATTTTTTTTTGATTGTAGAAATTAAAAAATCAAAATTTTTTTCATTTAAATTCATATATTTAAAATCACTGTAATAATGTCCCTCAAACCATTTTTCATCTAAATGCAAAAGAGTAAATTTTTTAGGTAAATTTTTATACTTAATTTTTTTTAGCTTATACTTACTAAAATAATCTATTTTTTCTGGAATATCTAAATCAAGATAATTTATAACACTACTAAAATTCTCAAATTGAGATTTGATTTCAGAATTTATAAAATAACGATCGAAAAACACAGCTAATGTTAATCGAGGCCTAAAGTCTTTTAAAACAGCTATCTTATTTTTTGCTTTAAGCAGAATAGAAAAAAAAACCGATCTTCTTTTACCGTCTAAAATAATTAGATGATCATATTTTTCTTTATTAATTTCAAATAAATTTTTTATCATCAAGCGAATATTATATTTGTCTAATATATAAATCTTATTAATGTCTTTAAAATTTTTGATATAATTAGAGTTATAAGATGAACAGACAAAATCTATCTTATGATTAGGGTTATCCTTTTTAATTGACTCAGTAAAAATTCTTGAGAATATAAAATCACCTATTCTATCTGTTCTAAAAATTAAATATTTAGCCATCTATCCAAGGAAGTTTGAAATTAATTTTTAAATTCATTGATTTTTTTACGATATAATCACTAACAATTTTATTATTAAATATTTTGTGTGCTTTTCTATGTCCACGTCGGGCAATGTCTCTTAATAATTTTGGTTTATTTTTATAAAAAATTATTTTTTTATTTAAATCGTGGATATTTTTATAGATTACAATTTCTTTTGTACTAAAAAAATCTTGGTAATGATATTTTTCATGTATGAAAGTTAATAAACCATTACCTAATAAAGAGGAAATTCTGTCACTTGAGTAATATTTTATTGGTGCACCTCTGCTTATGTTAACAGCCATTGAACATTTTGATAATTCATCAAAAAATTGTTGACCCCAAACTGGATTGTTAATATGTCCAAATATATTATATGAAACGTTTTTAGTTAATTTATTAATAAGATTCACTCTATCATCTATAAAATCAGTTTTTAAAATACCGCGATGTTGGCCATGACTAATAGCTATAAATATATCTAGAGGTTTTTTTTTATTAAAGTTTTTATATGTATCGATTGATGGATCAATTGGATTAGGGATGAAAAAAGTTTTTTTTTTATCTGCGAAATTTAATGAACCAACAGATGTAGTAACAAAATTAGCATCGCAAAATTGATATTTAAGAAAAAATCTATCTTTATTTTTATCAAAATCAGGACCATTCTCTATTAAAGGATCTAAAAACCACTGAGCAAATTTGATAGAATTATATTTTTCCTTAAGGTTTAAAAAACTCTCGTAATCTATACGGTCTACATGTCCAAGTAAAATTAGATCTGGTCTAAAATTTTCTATATTCTTTTGAATTTGATTAAATAAAAATTTTTTTGATCCAATATCAAAAATATTTCGTTTATTACTTGTTATATCTCTATCTGAAATATTTAAAACATTATGACCATTTAAGATAAGACCGTTATTAAGTTTTTTACCAGTTGAATAAAACAATCTCCCATTATGTCTAAAATGAAGATCTGTAATGTGTAAAATCTTATATTTAATCATAAGTTTAATATCTTTTTTTTAATTCGACTCTTCTTATTTTATCTTTTTTTAATAAATATTCATACTTCATTGCTTCTTTTTTTGAACTAAAACTTTTTTTATATAAGAGTTTCCATTTTTTTCCTCTAGTAAACTTTGCACCTTTGGATGAATTATGTTTTTCAATTCTATTTTTAAGATTATTAGTATATCCTACATAACTTATTAAACGATTATCATTGTTTTTTGAACAAATTAAATATACATAAAAATTCATAGATCATTAATTTTATATAAATTTTTATGTTTAAAAGAAAGTTATTAAAACAATCAAAACTTCGAAGATTTCTACTAAAAATTTTAAATGTTCATGCTATAGATAAAGAAACATTTAATCTTGTTAATCCACATACAAATAATGAAGGAAACAATTTTTTTGAACTTAATAAAAAAACTTATATTTTATCAAATGGTTATCTTGATTTAAAAAGAAAAATCAAAAAATTAGATATTTATTACAGATTCACGCCTTCTGTTGACCTATGGAATACTAAAGGCTCTTGGAAACGCATTATTCCAAATATTGATAAAGAGACACTTATAAAAGTCTCATTGTTAAGTTTAAAAAGATCAATCTTATTTTTTCTCAAAAATAATAATTTAAAAATTACACTTAATCTAATTCATGACCAATCAAATGATAAATTTAATAATGATCTAAAAAATTTACTATTAGATGACAATTACCAAATAGAATTTCATAAAAGTAAAATTAAAGGAAATAGAGGATCATATCTGGAGTGTTGTGATCAGTGTGAAAATTCAGAAGATCTAATTTTCTTTATTGAAGATGATTATCTATTTAATGAAAATTGTATTGATGAAATGTTAATTACCTATGCAAGAATAAGCACTTTAATTGAAAAAGATATATTTTTATGTCCATCAGATTACGCTTTTTATTATGATAGTGATTACTCTACATCTATATACATTGGTAAAAATCATAGGTGGAGAATTGTAAAAGAAACATTGTTAACTTTTCTCTTTTCAAAATCTATTCTTAACAAGTTTAGACAAAATATTAGATTAGTTGGTGAGAGAGAAAATTCTCCATTTGAAAAACCTTTACATGAAATTTTTGATCAAATACCATGTTTAGCGCCAATAAAATCAACAAGTTACCATTTATCTAGAACAGTTCCTGGGATTGAATCTGAATGGCTTGATTTATGGAAAAAAAATTATGATAAAATATATGGCGGTCCCTAGGGGAATCGAACCCCTCTTTCGAGGATGAAAACCACGTGTCCTAACCGATAGACGAAGGGACCAAAAGGCTGTTTTTTATTGTATAAATAATTATTAATCAAGCTCTATTTAAATTTTTTGTCTTATTCTAATTACCTTTTTTAGTCCAGTTGATTTATGAGTAATTAGTGTTTCAGATACAAATTCATTGTTATCAATTTCAATACCTGTGACTAAATCACCTGAGGTAATACCAGTAGCACAAAAAATTGAATCACCTGAAATTATTTCATTCAAGTTATATTTTCGATTAAAATCTTCAATACCCATTTCATTTGCACGTATTTTATCTTTTTCAGTTTCAAATATGAATCTACCTTGGAAAAAACAATCATAGGCATCTAGTGCAGATGCTGCCAAAACACCTTCGGGACCTCCACCTATTCCAATAAATAAATCAACATTATATTTTTTATCAGTCACTAGAAGTGCGCCGGATACATCACCATCACTAATTAATTTAATCTTTACCTTTAAATTTCTTAGCTCTTCAATTATTTTTTTATGTCTTGGTCTTTCTAAAATACAAGCAGTTAATTCACTAGGACTTTTATTCAAATATTGTGACAGATTATCTATATTTTTTTTTAAAGAAAAATCTAAATCAACAACATTATTTTCTTTTACATTGGCAGAAATTTTATTCATATATGTTTCGGGTGCATTAAATAAATTTGATTTAGCTGAGATAGCTATTACTGATAAAGCACCTGGTAGGTTATTAGCTGCAAAATTTGTTCCCTCTAATGGATCTACAGCTATATCAAGTTCTGGCCCATGGTTATTTCCAACTTCTTCTCCAATATAAAGCATCGGAGCCTCATCAAGTTCACCCTCACCTATGACAATTTTTCCTTTCATATCAATTTTATTTAATTCAGTTCGCATTGTATCTACAGCTGCCTTATCTGCTGCAGTTTTATCCTTTTTACCAATAAAATAAAATGATGATAAAGCTGCTCTGCAAGAAACATTTAAAATTTCTTTTTCAAATTTTTTATCTAGTATCATTACTTAGCTGTTTCTAAAGAAATATTCTTTTCTAATCTTGCTTCAAATTCATTTAATCTTTTCCAAACTGATATCAATTCAACAATAATAGGCCAACTTCTAACCAAATACTGCAATGAAGTTTCTACTCTTCCAAAAGCTCTGATTATTTGTTGTACAAAACCTAGTGTGATGGCGCCAGTTACAATTGTCGGAGCTAATGCTAGATAAGGAACAATTACCATTCCTTGTAAATAGCTCCATTTTACTGCATTAAAATATAGATAATGAAAATACATTTTATAATGAATTTTTCTTACTCCACCATAAAGATCAGTTATTTTCTCAGGTTTAGCACTTTCTTTAAAATCTTCACCTAAAACTAATTCTTTTCTATACGCAGCCTCCTCTTTTTGAATATCATATTCGATTCCAGGAAGTTTAATACCAACGCTTGCTAATAATACAGTACCACCAAGAGCAGAAATAATTGCAACCCAAACTAAAGCATGCTCAACTTCTCCTATCCAAGGTAAAACAGTTATACTTTTGGAAAGTTCCCACAAAATTGGTGTGAACGCAATCAATGTCATTAAACTTCTCAACAATTCAGCACCCAAACCCTCCATAATTCTTGCGAATTTAAGAGTATCTTCTTGAACACGTTGTGATGCACCTTCTATAGATGAAGCATCATTCCATTTATCATGGTAATAATCTGCCATAGCCGTTCTCCATCTAAATGTCCAATGACTTGTAAAATAGTCACTGAAAATAACTACCAGAATATAAACAGCAGCTATTTTTGCAAAAGTTAATAGATAAGCTATGAACTCTTTTTCCGAAACAGAATTTGGTTCTGTTAAAGCTTTTTGTAAAGTATCATAGAATTCACCAAACCACTCATTTATTCGTACATCTAATTGAACTTGGTACCAGGTAGCACCTAAAATCAATAATGTACCTCCAATGCTCCATAAAAACCATTTTCTTTGTGTAAAAAATTTAAACATTAATTAATTCAAAAAATTGTCTGCATATGATTTTTTGACAATTTTTCTTTTTTTTGGTTCAATTATTTCGTAATCGATTCTCTTTTTTTTTGCATAATCAATTGCTAACTCTTTAGTGGAAAATTCTAATCTAACTTCTGACAAAGTATCTGATGAACTTTCCCATCCCATCAATGGATTTTTTGTTGGATCTTTTGTTTCAAACTCTAATATCCATTTATCTAATTTACCAAGACCTGACTGCATAGCACTTTTATTAGGTATATAAATTTTTGCTTTTTTCATAATCAAATGGTCGGAGTGGCAGGATTCGAACCTGCGACCCTCTGGTCCCAAACCAGATGCGCTACCAGGCTGCGCTACACTCCGGATGCAGTACTAATACAGTAGTTATTAATTTTTTCAAAGTAAAAGATAAGTAAAATAAAGGTGATTTTGTTAGAATCTAATGTATAAAATTAACATGATCATTCAATGCATTAAATGCAGCAAAAAATTTGAGGTTAGATCAGATTTAATCCCCCAAAATGGAAGGACTATTCAGTGTGGATCATGTAATCATATTTGGTTTTTTAAATTTGAGGAACAAAATGTAGCAATTGATAACAATCAGACCTCTCACTTAGAAAATACTAGAGCTCAAGAGATAACAGATAAAAAAGAGTTACAGAAAAAAATAGATAAAATAATTAATACCAAAGATACGGCTTTGGTAAAATACAATAAAAAAAATAGTTTTTCTTTAATTAAAGTTTTTAGGTATTTTCTAGTGTTGATTATTTCATTTATATCAATAATAATTATTCTAGACACATTCAAATATCCACTAGGCAAATATTTTCCAAATTTAGAATTATTATTATTCAATTTTTATGAAACTTTGATAGATATTTATTCATTTATAAAAGATTTAATTTAATACTATGATAAATTACATATCAAAACCTTTTAAATGGTTCTTTAAGCTTGAGGCAGCAAGTGGATTGATACTATTGTTTGCAGCAATAATTGCTCTTATTGTAAGTAATTCAAATTTATCAGATATTTATTTTTCAACTTTGAATAAATATTTATTTTTAGGGATCAATAATTTTGGACTAAAATTATCTGTCTTGCATTGGATTAACGATGCTCTTATGGCAATTTTCTTCTTTTTTGTCACTTTAGAAATTAAAAGAGAATTTTTACAAGGTGAACTTTCAAACATGAAACAAGCTTTACTTCCTATAATTGGAGCAGTAGGAGGAATGGTAGTACCAGCATTAATTTATGTTTATGTAAATTTTGGTGATAGTGAAACGCTTAATGGATGGGCTATACCTTCTGCAACAGATATAGCTTTCTCTTTAGGTGTCTTATCATTATTGGGAAAAAGAGTTCCATTATCTTTAAAAGTTTTTCTAACTGCATTAGCTATTATTGACGATTTAGGAGCAATACTTATTATTGCAATATTTTACTCTGGTGACTTGAGTATAAAATATCTAAGTTTAATGTTGTTAGCTTTTATAGCTTTATTGGTAATCAATAAATTTAACATTAGAAAATTTTTACCTTATCTAATAGTTGGTATTTTTTTGTGGGATTTTACTCATAACTCAGGAATACATGCTACAATAGCAGGTGTCTTGTTAGCTATGACAATACCTCATAGAAAAAAAGAAAAAGATTTCTCATTATTAATCAAAATTGAACATGCTATCAGTCCGTATGTTGCTTTTGGCATTATGCCATTATTTGCATTTGCAAATGCAGGTGTTTCGTTAGAAGGCCTTTCTCTTACAGCTTTATTAGATAAAGTACCATTAGGAATCGTACTAGGACTATTTGTAGGCAAACAACTAGGTGTTTTTGTCTTTTCTTATATATCAATTAAATTAAAAATTGCTCAAATGCCAAGTAATGCTAATTGGTTTAACTTCTATGGAGTTGGTATTCTTACAGGTATTGGTTTCACGATGAGTCTGTTTGTTGGAAATTTAGCGTTTGTTGAAAACATGCAATACATGGATGGAGTTAAAATTGGCGTTTTAACTGGGTCATTATTATCCACTTTAACTGGATACTTTTTAATATTACTTACACCTAATAAATAATTTATTAAATGAAAAAAAAGATATTAATATCACTTACAATAATTATGTTTTTTTTTAAAAATTCAGCAATGGCAAATTACGAAAAAATTTTCTTTGATTTTAAAATTGAAAGTATAACCGGAGAATTGATTAATTTTAATGATTATAAAGATAAAGTGATTTTAGTTGTAAATACAGCAAGCTACTGTGGTTTCACAAAACAATATGAGGAATTACAGGAATTGTGGGACACATATAAGTCTAAGGGTTTAATTGTGCTTGGAATACCATCAAACTCATTTAATCAGGAAAAAACAAATAATTTAGAAATTAAAAAGTTTTGTGAAGTTAATTTTGATATTAACTTTCCTCTTTCAACAATTACTGAAGTGAAAGGTAAGAATGCTCATGATTTATTTAAGTGGGCAGAAAAAAATTATGGTAAATCGGCTATTCCTAAATGGAACTTTCATAAGATTCTCATCAACAAAGATGGTAAAATAGAGGACACGTTTGTATCTTTTACAAAACCAATGTCAAAAAAAATAGTTCAAAAAATTGAAGAAATTTTATAGTGCCAATGTAAGCCCATCATGGGCTGGAATAACGTTTTTTGGAAGTTGTTTTTTAAGAATTTTATAATCTAAAACTGGTGATAAATTAGTTAATATCGCTTTTTTTGGTTTAAATTTTTTGATGGTCAAAAGTGAAGTTTCAACATTAAAATGTGAAGGATGATAATTATACCATAAACAATCGATTATCAAATATTTCAAATTTTTAAAAAATTTTTCATCTTTTTTATAAATTTTATTTACATCACTAATATAGGCAATTTTATTATCAATAATAAAACAATTTGATTTTACCATCCCATGTTCAACTACAATAGACCTAATTTTAACTTTTCTATCTAAGTTTTTTGTATAAGTATTCTTTTCCAATTTATTCAACTTAAGTGTAGCAGGATATTCTTTTGAATAACCTTTAAAAATATAAGAAAAATTTTGTCTTAAATATTTTGAGGTAAATTTATCTGCATAAACATTGATAGGTCTCTTACTATTTATATAAAAAGATCTTAAATCATTTATACCGTGAGTTTGATCAGCATGCATGTGTGAATATAAAACTTTATCTATTTTTTTTATTTTATGTCTTAACAATTGTTGACGTAAATCTGGTGACGTATCCACTAAAATATTTTCGTCAGAGGTTTGTATTAGTGCTGAGCATCTAGTTCTATAATTTTTTTTGTTTTTTGGATCACAATTGCCAAAAAAACCATCTGGTCTTGGTACACCCATTGAACTACCACATCCAAGAATTATAAATTTCATTATTTTAGTTAAAAAAAAGTTTATTAAAATTATCTGAGGTAGATTTAATAAGTTCTGATTTACTAACATTCATGACTTCAGCTAGTTTTGTAGCAGTAAAATCAATAAAAGAAGGTTCATTTTTTTTTCCTCTATTTGGAACTGGCGCCAAATAAGGACTGTCTGTCTCAATCATAACTCTATCTAGCGGTATAGTTTTAAATGTTTCTCTTAAATCACTCGAGTTTTTAAATGTGATTATACCACTAGCAGAAAAATACGAATTTAATGTTAAAAGTTTTTCAGAAAACTCTTTAGACCCAGTAAAGCAATGCATTAGAATTTTAGGGTTATCGTCTTTGTATTTTTTTAATATTTCAAAAGTTTCATCTTCAGCACTTCTAGAATGAATAATAAGAGGAACATTAGTTTTAACTGCTGCTTTGATATGTTCCTCAAAACTAGCTATTTGTTTTTCTTTTTCACTATTATTGTAATAAAAATCAAGACCAGTTTCTCCTATCCCAATTATTTTTTCATTTTCATGCAATTCTTTAATAATTAGTTCAGATTTGATTAAATCTTTTGAACTTTCATGTGGATGAATTCCAATTGTTCCATATATCATTTCATCTTTATTCACTAATTCTTTAACTCTAGAAAAACTTTCAAGTGATGTTGAAATTGTCAAAAGTTTCTTAATACCGACTTTTTTAGATCTTATAATAACATTCGTTAAATCACTTAAGAGAGGTTCATAATCAAGATGACAGTGTGAATCAATCATTATTTTTTTCAATTTTTTTAAAAAGAATATTAATTTTTTCTATTTTATCACCTTTAGATAAAAATTCATTATTTTTTATAGAATCAAGTTTTATATCTTTATCAGACAAATTAAAAATTTTTAATGCTTTTAGAGAAGAATTAGGGATAATTGGATAAAGTAAATAACTTATTTTTCTAATTATTTCTAAAGATGTATAAATAATAGTATTTAATCTAATTGTATCATCCTTTTTTTTCCATGGTTCTTGATCATTAAAATATTTATTAACTTCAAACAATGAGTTTACTATAAAGTCTATATAAAAATTAATATTTTGTTCATCAATATTTTTTCTTATTTTATCTAAATTGTCATTGTATTTATCAAGAATAGTTAAATCTTCTTTTTGAAAATTTATATCGCGCGGAATGATTCCGTCACAATTTTTATGTGCAAAAGCAGTTACTCTTTGACATAAATTTCCGTAATTGTTAGCTAAATCACTATTAATACAATCCTCTAATCTCTCTTGAGAGATATTACCATCATTTCCAAAAGAAACTTCCTTGATCAAATAATATCTTAAAGGATCTAATCCGTATTTATTAATTATTTCTATAGGATCTAATATGTTTCCTTTTGATTTAGACATTTTTTCCTCACCAGATAAAATCCAACCATGTCCGTAAACTCTTTTTGGTAAATCTATCTTTGCTGCTAATAAAAAAGCTGGCCAATAAATAGCATGAAACCTTAAAATATCTTTTCCAATAAGATGAATAGATGCAGGCCAAAATTTTTTATATAAGTTATCATTAAGGTCTGGATAATTTAATGCACTCAGATAATTTGTTAAAGCATCTAACCATACATAAATAATATGTTTATCATTGTTTGGTACAGGAATGCCCCATGAAAATGTTTTTCTACTTATTGATAAATCTTTCAATCCATTTTGAACAAAACTAATTACCTCATTTCTCCTAGACTCTGGTAAAATAAAGTTTGGATTAGATTTATAAAATTCTAAAAGCGGTTTTTCCCATTTTGATAACCTAAAAAAATAAGACTCTTCTTCTATCCACTCAACAGAAGATTTTGATGAAATTGAAAATTTTTTTCCATCAACTTCCTCTATTTCATCATCATTATAAAAAGCCTCATCTGAAACAGAGTACCAACCAGAATATTTTGATAAATAAATATCATCGTTTTTTTCAAGTTGGTTCCAGAGATATTGAACTGTTTTTTTATGACGCTGTTCAGTTGTTCTTATAAAATCTGTATTTGATAGATTAAGTGTATTCGATAAATTTTTAAATGTTTTGCTTATTTCATCACAAAATTCCTGTGGATCTTTACCTGCTTTTTCAGCTGATCTTTGTATCTTTAAACCATGCTCATCTGTGCCAGTCAAAAAGTGAACATCATATCCATCAATTACTTTAAATCTTGCGAAGAAATCAGCAACTATACTTGAATAAGCATGCCCCATATGAGGCTTTGCAGAAGGGTAATAAATTGGTGTTGTTATATAAAAATGTTTAGACATTTAGGATTTTAGAATCAAGTTCTATAAATAAAGACTCTTCATCAAGATTAAGTTTCTTCGTATTTCCTATTTTCTTTAAAAACTTATTTATAAAATTTGAATTTCCAATATTAATCTTTTTCTTTAATAAAAGCTCAACAAAATCAAAAACCATATATTTTATTGGACTTTCTTTTTTATAATAATTTTCCTGAATAATAAAAGTTAAAAATTTTTCTAGATTAATTGTCTTAAGATTAATTTTGTTTTCATTTGAAAATTTGACTAAATTGTATATTTTTCCTGGTGTAAAATAATAATCTAATAAATCTTTGTTGATCAAATCAAAAGCGTCAGTATTTATAAGTTTATTAGCAATTGAATGACTTTCTTTATTTGTCAAATCAATTTTGAAATTAAGACATCTTGATTTTAAAGTTGGAATTATTTTTCGATTATTGTTAACTAACACAAAAAAACAGTTTATCGGTGGTTCCTCAAGAATTTTAAGTAATGCATTTATTGAATTTAAATTAAAAAATTCAATATTATCTATTAAAATAAATCTTGGCTTAGAATTAAAAGATGATTTATTCAAATTAGTTATCATATTTCTAATTTGAGCTATATCGATATTTTTTTTTTCACTCATGATATCTATTAAAATAAAGTTTGGATGAGAACTATTTTGAATTAGTTTATATGATTTATTGTCTGAGTTTATCTTATTGTTATTAAAATCGTAAGAATAATCTTCGTCTTTTGATAGAACGTAGTTTATTAAATGATAAGCAAGTGTACTTTTACCAATACCTTTATAGCCGGATAATAAAATCTTATTAGGCAATTTATTCTTGTTGAACAAATTAATAAAATCTTGAAAATAAAAATCTAAACCATAAAGATTTGTTTGATTTAAAGGTTTTAAACTCATTTTATTAACTCATTAATTTTATCAATTATGATCTTTTTATTAGTTTTTATATCCAAATTAGAGTCAATAATAAGATATCTATCTTTTTTTTTTTTAAAAATTTTTAAATAACCATTTTGTATTTTCTTATAAAATTTACTTTTAAATTGATCATACCTATTCAATTTTTTTCTCTCTTTTAATCTTTTATTCATATTTTTAGTATTGACAATATTCAAAAAAGTAAAATCTGGTTTAAAGTTTTTAAGTAAAAATTTATGAATTAATTCTATAATTTTTAAGTCTATACCTTGACCATAATGCTGATAAGCAATTGTAGAGTCTAAAAAACGATCTATTAATATTATTCTCTTTTTATAATTTTTTTTATAAATTTCTACGTTTTCACTTCTAGCAGCTAAATAAAGTAATAGATCTGTTTTTTTATTAAAATGTGATTTATTATCTAAGATTAGTTTACGAATTTTTTCAGAATTTTTACTACCTCCGGGTTCACGTATGAAAACATGTTTTATCTTTTTGGATTTGAGATATTTTGAAATAAAATTAGCGTGTAAAGTTTTTCCACTACTCTCTGTTCCTTCAAAAACAATTACAGGTTTTTTAAACATCACCCCAAATTAAATAATTTATAGATTTCATCAATCTTGAGAAAATGTTAACTTTTTTAACATCTTTTTGAGATAGCAGATTATATTCACCAATTTGCTCTTGATCGTATATGATTTTTAATTTTGCTAAAATTTGATCTTTTTTTATAGGAGCTTCAATTGGTCCACTATATACAACCTTTATCTTAAGTTTTCTTTTCTGCCCTTTTTTAATAATTTTGTAAATGTCATTCTTTGTGTAAACATCAACAGTAGACTCTTTTCCTAACCAAACATCAACTTTATCTAATGGAACTTTAGATTTTGATATTTCGACCAAATCAAAGTTTGTTAACCCGTACGTCAATAATTTTGAACTCTCTCTAGATCTAGAAGACTTTGTTTCAAAACCACTTCCAACAGCAATCAGGCGCCTACCTTTTCTCTCAATTGATGAAGCCAAAGAATATTTTTCTACAGCTAAGTAACCTGTCTTAATTCCATCTGCACCCATATTTTTATATAATAATGGATTTCTGTTACCCTGGGTTATTGGATCTCCTCCCGTTCTATCCCAAGTAAATTCAGTTTCTGCAAACCATTTATAATATTCAGGATGATTTTTTATCAAGTAGTTTGACATGATCATAATATCTCTAACTGTTGAGTAATTATCTGGATCATTTATTCCTGACGAATTTGCAAAATTTGTATTGTCCATACCAATTTCTTTAGCTTTAGAAGTCATCATGATAGCAAACTCTTCCTCGGTACCAGCTATACCTTCGGCTAAAGCGATACAAGCATCATTTCCGGAGGCGACAATTATACCTCTCAACAAATCCTCAACAGATACTTCATCTCCAACCATTACAAACATTGATGAATAGCCAGCAGTAGATAATCTCCAAGCTTTTTCAGAAATGATAAATTTTTCGTCTAAATTTAAATCACCAGATTTTATCAAATCAAAAGCAATTATACTTGTCATGATTTTTGTCATTGATGCAGGATAGATAGATCTATCTGGTTCCTTTTCATATAAAATTTCTCCAGACAAATAATCTTGTAAAATTGCCGTTCTTGCCTTTATTTCAATATTGGCATTACCCCCAACTATGAAAAAAATTTGTGTAATAAAAGCAATTATAAATATTCTAAACATTTTTTAATATTTCTAAATTTTCAAAATTTAAAGTACTCATTTTTTCAAACGAGTTTTTCAGACTTTTTATATCATTAAAAGGACCTATTAATACCCTATATTTTATATTTGATAATTTTTTAATAGTTAGATTTTTAATCGAGGCCTCAACTTTAATTCTATCTATCATAATTTTTGCTGTATCTAAATAATAGAAATCAGCAACTTTAATTGAATAATTAAAATTTTTTTCTTTTTTTTGTTTCTTTTTCTTTTTCTGATTTAAATTTAAATCATTTATTTGTATTCCATCTACAGGAGCTTTTTCGGCAACAGACCTTTCTTCCTCAAACATTTTAGCTTTTTTAGCAACAAAGGTTGAATTTTTTGAAACTAACATAATTTCAACAAATGGTTCATCGAAATTCAGCTCTAATTCATCAGCTATTCTTTTACTTAATATTGAATTATAAAAATTTGAAAATTTTACTTTATTAGATTTGACTTCGGCAATAAGAAATTTTCCATTGTCTGGATTAGAGATTTTTACAATAGATCTTTTTTTTAAAGATTGATGAAAAATGTTTAAAGATCTTTCCTCTAACTTTTTTATATTATTCAACTCAGATGTATAAATTAGAGCAAAACCTGAATTAGTATATTTTTCTTGAAAATCTTTATTTAAATTTTTTGATTGTGGTAATTGTTTACAACTTAAGAGAATGACTGATAGAAAAAATATTATTATATAATTATAATTCATTTCTTATACTTTCTTTTAAAGTACAAACCGCTAAACCAAATCTAAGTGATCTATTCCATTTGAGAATTATTTCGTAATTTTCAAATACAATATATGCGGGGTTTAAGGTTTCTGAGTTTGGAACAATGTCTTTATCAGGAGTAATTATAGCAACTAACAAATTTTCATTAATAAAATTAAAATTATCATGATTGGAAATAAATTTTTTAAAATATTTTAATTTTTTTTTATTTTTCAGTTTTTTGGCTGAAACATTTAAATATTTTTTTGGAATATTTTCTTTCAATGATATTTTATAAAAACAGTGTGAATTACTATCCCACCCCATTTTTTTTAAATAATTTGCTGCTGAGGCGTATGCATCTTTTGGATTTTTCAAATCAATATAATTATCACTGTTAAAATCAATTGCATGATTTTTTATTGTGGATGGCATGAACTGAAAAAAACCAAACGCTCCAGCCCAGGATCCATAAAGTGTTTCATAATCAATTTGTCCTTCATCTATAAGCTTTAGCAAAATCAAAAGTTCATTTGTAAAAAAAGCAGATCTTCTCTTATCAAAACTTAAAGTAGACAATGACGAGAGAATATCCATCTTACCCACATAGGTGCCATAATTTGTCTCAATGCCCATTAAAGAAAGTAGCAATTCCTTTTCGATTGAATATTTTTTTTCTACTTTATTTATTAATTCAATATTCTTTTTATAAAATTCTAAACCTTTTTTAACTTTTTTTTTGGATGTTCTCTTAGATACATATGTTTTTGTATCTTCATAAAATTCTGGCTGATATCTATCATATTCGATTACTTTTGGTAAAAATTTGACATTATTCATCGTTAAATCAAAAGTTTTTTCTGAAATACCATTTTCTATAGCTAAAATTCTAAAATTTTTTTTCCACTCTAAAAATTTACTCTGATCATCCGCTAAAAGTTTTGTAAAGGAAAATATGAATACTAATAAAAAAACTTTAATTTGTCTCATATAAATCTTTCAAATATATAACTACAGCAAACCAAATGATAATAAAACTTAGAAATTTAACTAATGAAAAATCCTCTCCATAATAAAAATAACCTAAAATAAACTGCAAAGTTGGTGTAATATAAAAAATCATTCCTGTTGGACCTAATCCAATTAGCTCAACACCTCTTACATATAGAAACAAAGGAATCACAGTCATAGGACCTGCCAAAAGTAAATAGAAACTTAACCCAACATTATTAAAGTTAAAATCGTTTAAACCATTATGCGCAATTATATAGAATGCAATTATTGCAAAAGGGAAAATATACAAACTTTCAATCAGTAGACCAATATCGGTATCAATTTCTATTTTCTTCCTAACTAAATTATAAAACGCCCAGCTAAAAGCAACTATAAGACCGACCCACGGTAATGATTTGAGATTGAACAAAATTAAAATCATTATTGAAATAAAAACTAAAATAATTGAAAAAATTCTTTTGCTATTAAGTTTTTCTTTAAAAAATATATATCCTAAAAGAACACTAATTATAGGCATAATAAAGTATCCAAAACTTGCATCTATAATTCTCTCTGAAGCAACTGCATAAATCCAAATTGACCAATTAACAAAAATTAAAAAACCAGATAAAAATAATGCAATTAATTTTTTTTTATCTTTTACTTCATTAAAAAATTTTTTCCATTTAGATAAAAAAGTTGTAGTTAATATCAACATTATTGCTGTCCACAAACATCTATGAACAACTAATTCAGTATGACCAATAAAAGATACTGATTCAAAATAAATAACTCCAATAAATCCCCACCAAAATGAACCTAATGAAGTTAGAATTAAACCTTTGCTAAAATTATTTTTCATATTTATTAAATGATCAAAATATCAAGAGTAATTAGACTATTTTATAGTTGAATTAAATATTTTTAATTATAAAAGCTTTTACAAGGAGAGATGGCTGAGCGGTTGAAAGCACCGGTCTTGAAAACCGGCAAAGGGGCAACTCTTTCCTGGGTTCGAATCCCAGTCTCTCCGCCATAAAGTTACTTAATATTTAAAGTTTTTAAATAAATTATTAATCTTGTTATCCTCAAAATCTATATTTGTTTTTAAGCCGTTATAAAAATTATAAAGATTGTTATCATCGATTTCTAAAAGTTTAATTAACTCATCTAAATCTCGGTAGTCTAATTGATCTAAATACTTATTTGTAAAAGCACCCAAAAGTTTATCCATTTCTTTTGTGCCACGATAATTTGATCTGTAAATTATCTTTTTTTTAATTTGTTCTATGTCAACAGTCATAATAAGAATATAATATCAGTTAATGGACATTAAAAGAAATTATAAATACTTATTGTCTGATCTAAGTTCTATTAAAGGAGTTGGGGTTAAAACTACAAATTTGCTTAAGAAAAAAAAAATAAATACTATCTTTGATCTATTATGGAAATTACCAAAATCTTATATTGATCGAAGTTTATCCCGTAAAATAAAAGACTTAAAAGTAGATGAAACACAGACAATAACCATAGTGCCTCAAAAATATTTATTTCCAAGAATTAGAAATTTACCCAATAGAGTTATCTGCAATGATGAGACCGGTGAAATAGAATGTGTTTTTTTTAATAGTTATGAGGGATATATCAAAAAAATATTACCTATTGGGAAAGAAGTTACAATTAGTGGTAAAATTAAATTTTTTAGAAATAAATACCAACTTACAAACCCCAAATATATATCAGAAGACTCATCTTTAATTAAACAAAAACATAATAGTTATTCATTAACCGAAGGGATTAGTGAAAAAGTTTATAATAAAATCATGCTACAAGTGATAAATAATTTACCTCAAATTAATGAGTGGCATTCCAAGAAAATATTAAAAAATTTTAATAATATCAGTTGGAATGAATCAATTAAAAAATTACATGAACCAGAAAATATTGGAAAATTTAAAGAAAACTTTTATCAAAGACTTGCTTTTGATGAAATTTTCTCAACTTTTTTAGTCAATTCTGAAGTCAGAAAAAAAATTAGAAAAATCAAAAAAACAAAAAAAAAAATTGAGACTAAAAAACAAAATGAAATAATATCTAAACTGGATTTTTCTCTTACAAATGACCAGAAGAAAACATTGAGTGAAATTAATAAAGATTTAGGTTCTGAGAATAAAATGTTTAGATTGCTTCAAGGTGATGTTGGAAGTGGAAAAACAATAGTTTCTTTATTATCTGCTTTTAATACCATCAATTCAGGCTTTCAAGTAGCGGTGATGGCACCTACAGAAATATTAGCAAGACAACATTTTATACTAGCTAAAAAAATATTTTCTAAAAACATAAGTATTGAATTACTCTCTGGTAAATCTACATATAGAGATAAAAAAGATATATTAGATCGTTTGTTAAAAAAACAAATTGATATAATTTTTGGAACTCATGCTTTATTTCAAAAAAAAGTTGAATTTAAAAAACTCGGATTAATAGTAATTGATGAACAACATAAATTTGGTGTAAATCAAAGAAAAAAATTATCTGATAAGGCTGGGAAAGATTGCGATGTTCTTTTAATGACAGCAACACCAATACCACGTACTTTAACTATGACAATTTACGGAGATATGGATCTTTCAATCATTCGTGAAAAACCAAATACTCGTAAACCAGTAAAAACCTATAGTAAACTTGAAAATAAGATTGATGATATAATTAAGTTTGTAAATAAAGAAATCAAATTAGGTAATCAAATCTTTTGGGTTTGTCCATTAATTGAGGAGTCTAAAAAAATTGATCACTCTTCAGCAGTAAAAAAATTTGAGTTTTTAAAAAAATTATTTCCTAAACAAGTTTATTTACTTCATGGAAAAACTACTATTGAGGAAAAAGAAACAATCTTGAATAAGTTTTTAAAGAATGATTTTAAAATTTTAGTCTCAACTACAATTATTGAAGTTGGCATCGATTTCCCAAATGCAAATGTAATAATAATTGAAAATGCAAATAAATTTGGTTTATCTCAATTACATCAACTCAGAGGCAGAGTTGGAAGAGGTAATAAAGAGTCGTCTTGCATATTAATGTTTAAATCAAATTTAAGTGAAAATGCAAAAAAAAGAATCAATATTCTAAAGAATTCAAATGATGGATTTAAAATATCAGAAGAAGATATGAAATTAAGAGGGTTTGGTGATATTCTAGGTTTTAAACAAAGTGGAATTAAAAACTTTAAATTGGCTGATCCAATACGTAACCATAATCTGTTCATTTTAGCTGAACAAGAAATTAAAAGAATTGAAAGTGAAAATGAGGACATAAGCAGATTTAAACCGTTAATAAAATTATATGATCGAGCAGATATTATAAATGATATTGCTTAATTCTTACCTGTAGACGTTCCAGCTGACACAATAAACTTAGATGCTTCTTCAAATGTCATGTTAAGATAAATAACTTCATCTATTGGAAACATAAGTAAAAAACCACTTGTAGGATTAGGTGTGGTTGGAACAAAAACATTGATCAATTTTTTATTAGTTTTTTCAGCCATTTCACTTTTATTTTCTTTAGTCGCAAAACCAACAGCCCAAACACCTTTTCTAGGATACTCTATTAAAACAACACTTTTTTTGCCACTATCATCTTTATTAGAAAATGTTTCAGTCATTTGAACTATTGCAGAATAAATTGTTCTTAGAACTGGAATTCTTTTAAATAAATCATCAATTAGCTTGAGTATTCGTTTACCTAAAAAAGATAATGATAAGCCGCCAACAATAGTGATAAATATTACTGAAATTAGAATTTCTATGCCTGGAATTGCATATGGTAAATAGTTATTAGGGTTTATATTTTCAGGAATTATTTTTGATGAAATACCAATGATAAATTTTGTTAAATATAAAGTGAAACCTATTGGAATTAATACAACTACTCCAGTAATGAAATAATTTCTTAAAATTAATGTGAGCGATTTCTTTTTTTTGTTTTTTGCCATATTTTATTTAAAACTTGAATAGATTACAAAAAAAATTGCCAATATGAAAAGGAATAATAAAATTTTATTATTTAGATTCATCAGAAAATATAATATCAATGTTATTAGAAAATGAATAGAAGAAAATTTTTATCATATGTTGGTTGTGGTTGTTGTGGCTTTATACTAAATTCTTGTGCTACTGCTCCTATAACCGAAAGACGCCAGTTAAAGATAATCCCTGAGTCAAAGTTAAATGCTCAAGCAGCTGCAATATTTGAAAAAGTTAAAGAGAGAGAAAAAATGAGTGATGATAAGAAATCACTTAATGAAATTAAAGAAATAGGTAAAAGAATGGAAAATTCTATTAGTGAGTATTTTTATCAAGCTAAATTAGATGATCCAACTATTAACTTTGATTGGGAGTATATATTGATTGATAATAAGAAAGTAAGAAATGCTTGGTGTATGCCAGGTGGAAAAATTGCGGTATATACAGGAATTTTTGATGTAACAAAAAATACTAACGGTTTAGCATCCGTAATGGGACACGAAATTGCACATGCTGTTGCAAAACATTCTGTAGAAAGAGCAAGCAGAGGAGCGCTATTAAATACCGGAACACAGTTACTAGATATTTTTACTGGTGGAAAATTATCACAAGTGAATAGAGCTACTGGTATGAATACAGTTGGGCTACTATCACAACTTGGAATAATGAACCCATTTAATAGAAAGCAGGAGAGCGAAGCAGACTATTTGGGTATGATATTTTCTTCTTTATCTGGCTATGACATAAGAGAAACACCAAAAATTTGGGAAAGGATGAAAGAGTTTAATAAAGGAAAATCACCACCCGAGTTTATGAGTACTCATCCATCTGCTGAAAATAGAATTAAAAAGATAAATGAATGGATGTCAGAAATTACATTAGAATATCCACCTATTATTAAATCATAATAAAGAAATGGTGAGCCGTGATGGACTCGAACCATCGACCCATTCCTTAAAAGGGAATTGCTCTACCAACTGAGCTAACGGCCCTAATTCATCAAATGAATGAGGTTGTGTATACAGAATTATTTTAATATTTCAAATAAGATTTTGTGAGACAAATTGTTTTTATTGCAACTTATCTATGTATTTATCGTGAAATTCCTCAAATGTGCCTTTATTTATATTATCTCTTATTGCTGACATCAATTCTTGGTAAAAATTTATATTGTGAAGTGTTAATAGCATTGAGCCCAAAATTTCATTAGTATTAAATAAGTGATTAAGATAATTTTTCGAATATTTGTTTAAATCGAAATTTTTACAATTACTATCGAGAGGAGAGTTGTCATTTTGATATTTGTTATTTTTAATATTTACTCTTCCATTCCAGGTGAAAGCAAGACCAGTTCTCCCTGATCTACTAGGTAAAACACAGTCAAACATATCTACACCTCTTTTCACAGCCCCCAAGATATCAGCTGGAGTTCCTACTCCCATAAGATAATGTGGCTTATCTGGTGGTAATTCATTTTTGATACCATCTAATACGTCAAACATCTCCCTTTGTGTCTCTCCAACAGCTAAGCCACCAATAGCATATCCATCAAAACTTATTTTCAATAATTCTTTTAAAGAATGAATTCTAAGATCTGTGAATAAACCTCCTTGAATTATACCAAAAAGTCCTTTGTGTGGGTTTTTTCCAAAAGATTTTTTTGATCTTTTTGCCCAGTCTAATGACAATTCCATAGACTCTTTAATTAAGTTGTAGTCTTTAGTGTTTTTTGGACACTCATCCATAATCATTACAATATCTGAATTTAAAGCTAATTGAATTTTGATACTTTCTTCAGGACTTAAACAAAATTTTTTTCCATCAACATGAGAATTGAAAATTGCACCTTTTTCTCGATCAATTTTATTTAATTTTGATAAAGACATAACTTGAAAACCTCCTGAATCAGTTAAAATTGGTAAACTACAATTCATAAATTCATGTAAACCACCAATACTTTTTATTCTATCTGCTCCAGGACGGATCATTAAATGATAGGTGTTTCCTAAAATTATTTCTGAACCAGTTTTTTTTATATCATTTATTGTGCAAGCTTTAACAGTAGCTTGAGTTCCAACTGGCATGAACGCAGGAGTATGTATATTCCCCCTATGTGTCTCGATTATTCCGGTTCTTGAAAAATTATCTTTTTTTAAAACTTTAAAGGCAAATTTTTTTAATGCCATTTCAAAATTAGAGAGATTTAAAACTTATAATTTTATCAGGATCAGAAACTGAACCATTATTATTTTCATCGCCTCTCTTAATCTTATCAACAAATTCCATTCCTTCTATAACTTTTCCAAATACAGTATACTGTCTATCTAAAAAGGGAGCTGGTTTAAAACATATAAAAAATTGACTATTAGCACTATTTGGATCAGAGGATCTTGCCATTGATAATGTGCCTCTATCGTGTGGAAGGCTATTAAATTCTTGTTTTAAATCAGGAAGTTCTGAACCACCCATACCAGCCATTCTTAAATTAAATTCACTTGAATCAGATTTACCAAACTTTACATCTCCTGTTTGCGCCATAAATCCATCAATAACCCTGTGAAAAACTACATTGTCATATTTTCCTGAATTGGCTAAATCTTTTATTCTTTTAACATGGTTAGGTGCCACATCCTCGAATAATTCTATTTTTACATCTCCATCTTTTAATTTTAAAATCATAATGTTCTCCTCTGATAATGATTGATTGGTTATTAAAAAAAATAATATTATTATGTTGATAAATACTTTATTCATATTTCTTTTTTAAAGATCTAATTGTATTTTTTGTAGTAAATTTTTTTATATCTCCATTTAATTTAACAATTTCTTTAACAAATTTTGAAGATATAATTTGATTTTCTACATCAGACATTAAAAATAATGTTTCTATGTTATTGTTTAATTTTCTATTCATACCTGCTAATTGAAATTCATATTCAAAGTCAGAAACTGCTCTTAATCCTCTTAAAATAATAGATGATTTATATTTTTTACACAAATCAGTAGTCAAAGATGTGAACGAAATAACAATAATTTTTTTTTTATTCAATCTTAAATCACCAAATAAAGCTTTCTTAACAATATCTATTCTTTCGTTTGATGAGAAAAGATAACTTTTATTTTCAACGTCTGAGACAGCAACAACTATTTTATCAAATAGTTTTAAACCCTTTTTTATAACGTCAATATGGCCAAATGTTATTGGATCAAATGTACCAGGATAGATTGCAACTTTATTGTTCATCACACCAAGTTATCATCTATTTTAGATGCTGAAACAACTTTTTCGTCTCCTGATAATTTAAAAATTCTAACTCCTTGTGTGTTTCTACCTGCAGTTCTAATTTCTTTTACCGCTACCCTTATCACTCTTCCTTTATTGGTAGATATCAAAATTTCATCACCTTCAAATACTGGAAAGGAGGATGAAATATTACCATTTCTTGGTGAATTAACTATTCCTATTATGCCTTTTCCGCCTCTATTGGTAACACGATAATCAGTATGTAGTGTTTTTTTTCCATAACCATTTTCGGTAATAGATAAAATAAATTTTTCTTTAGCTTTAATTTCTGATTTTTCATCTTTAGATTTTCCATTTTTAGTTTTTTTGTCATTATCAATTATTGATAAAGAAACTATTTCATCATTTGGAGCCAACATAATTCCTTTAATGCCTTTAGATGATCTACCTTTAAAAATTCTAAGTTTTTTTGACTCAAATCTTATACATTTTCCAAATTTAGTACTTAAAATTATATCTTGATCTTCCTTACAAATTTTAACTCCCACTATTTTATCATTAGTATCGAGTTTCATGGCAATTTTACCTGATGAATTTATTGAAGAAAAATCGTCCAAACTGTTTTTTCTTATTTTACCTTGAGAAGTTGCAAACACGATTTGATAGTTTTTTAACTCAGACTCATTTTCAGGGTAAGGCATAATTGAGCTTATAGATTGGTGATTTTTTAATGGTAGAATATTGAATAAGGACTTACCTTTAGATGCAGCAGAGCCCTCGGGTATTTTCCATGCTTTAACTCTATAGACTAATCCCTCTGTGGAAAAAAATAAAACTGATGTGTGTGTGTTAACTGATAAGGTTTGAACTACTGAGTCCTCATTTCGTGTTGTAATACCAGTCTTACCCTTTCCTCCTCTTTTTTGAGTTTTTACTTTGTTTAAAGAGCCTCGTTTAATATATCCTTGCAAAGTTACAGTGATTAAGACAGATTCTTTTTGAATAGTTTCTTCAATATCATAGTTCAAAACAGCATCAATAATTTTGGTTCTTCTAGGCGATGAATATTTATCTTTAATATTTTTAAGTTCCTCACTTATTACTTTTAATAATTCTTTTTTTGAAGAAATAATTTTTTTAAATCTAGAAATTTGTTCTGCTAATTTTTTAATTTCAATTTCGATTTCATTAATTCCTAAAGCTGTTAGTTTTTGCAATCTTAATTCTAAAATTGCATTTACTTGAGTTTCTGATAAAGAATACAAACCTTTTATTTTTTTATTCTCAGTTAAAGATATCATTTTTTGTGATTTATTTATTTTCCATTTAGTCTTTAAAATTTGTTTTTTTGCATCCTCCGGATTTTTAGAACTTCTGATAAGTTTAATAATTTTATCCAAATTTTCTACTGATACAGACAATCCAATTAATACGTGAGCTCTCTCTTCTGCTTTTTGTAAATCAAATTTGGTTTTTTTGATTACTACATCTTCTCTAAAACTTAAAAAATTTGATAAAAAATCTTTTAAGTTACAAGTTTCAGGTTTTCCATTAACAATTGCTAAAGTATTAAAGCCGAATGAACTTTCTATTTGAGTATTTTTATATAATTGTCTTTTTACAGTTTCTGGTTCTACACCATTTCTTAAGTCTATAGAAACTCTTATACCCTCTCTATTAGACTCATCTCTTATATCTTTAATACCCTCAATTTTTTTTTCTCTAACCAATTGAGCAATTCTTTCATTCAATACTGATTTATTTACTTGATAGGGTATCGATGTAATTACAAGTCTTTCTCTTCCGTTTTTTAAACTTTCTATTGAAATTTCTCCCCTTATCTTAAATGATCCTCTTCCTTTGTTATAACCTTGTTTAATAATATCTTTTCCAATAATAACACCACCAGTAGGAAAATCAGGTCCTGGAATATGTTTCATTAAATCTTTTACTTTAATCTCTTTATTTTCTATCAAAGCTAAAGTTCCGTCTATTACTTCACCTAAGTTATGCGGCGGAATACTTGTTGCCATACCAACCGCTATTCCCCCTGCTCCATTAACTAATAAATTTGGAAATTGTGCTGGTAAAACTGATGGTTCCTTTTCAGTTTCATCATAATTACTTTTAAAATTGATCGTATTTTTTTCAATATCATCAATTAAAAATTGAGATACTTTTGAAAGCCTGGTTTCAGTGTATCTCATAGCAGCAGCTGGATCACCATCTATAGAGCCAAAATTTCCTTGTCCATCTACAAGTGGTAAACTCATTGAAAAATCCTGCACCATTCTTACTAGGGCATCGTAAACAGATTGATCGCCATGTGGATGATATTTACCTATTACATCTCCAACAATTCTAGCTGATTTTCTAAATTGTTTTGACCAATCATATCCTCCTTTATACATAGCATATAAGATTCTTCTATGGACTGGTTTTAAACCATCTCTTACGTCTGGAAGAGCCCTACTTACAATAACACTCATTGCATATGAAAGATAAGATGAGCTCATCTCATCATGCATTGATATCAATTTTATATTTTTATCTTTTGGAGTTTCGGTTTTTTGCATAGAAATTAAAAAGGAATTTCATCATCCATGTCGTTGGATATTTGAGAAACTTCTTCATTATTACTCATAGAAGATTGGGAATTATCATTTGAAATTCCTCCACCTGAATTACCTCCACCTAACATTGTAAGTGAAGAATTGTATCCTTGAATAACAATTTCAGTTGAATACTTATCTTGACCAGATTGTTCATCTTTCCATTTTCGTGTTGTTAATTGTCCCTCAACATAAATTTGAGCTCCTTTTTTTAAATATTGTTGAACAACATTTACCAACCCCTCATTAAATACAACTACACGGTGCCATTCAGTTTTTTCTTTTTTCTCACCTGTATTTTTATCTTTCCATGATTGACTAGTTGCAAGGCTAAGTCTTGCAACACTTTTACCATTAACCATTTGTTTTATTTCAGGATCTGCGCCCAAACGACCTATTAAAAGTACTTTATTCAAACTTCCAGCCATAATATTTTATTAATTGTTTAATTTGTTAATTAGTTTTATATCACAATTTTACTCTGAATATTAATATTATTAAGTCAAAGCAACAAAAAATATGATTAAAAAGATACTTATTAAGGGGGCTAAAGAACATAATCTTAAGAATATTTCTTTGGAAATTCCAAAGGATAAATTTGTTGTGATAACTGGTTTGTCTGGATCAGGAAAGTCGTCATTGGCTTTTGATACAGTTTACGCTGAAGGTCAACGAAGATATGTAGAAAGTCTCTCAGCATATGCGAGACAATTTTTGGATAAAATGAAAAAACCAAATGTTGATCTTATAGAAGGATTAAGTCCTGCTATATCAATTGAGCAAAAAAATACATCAAAAAATCCAAGATCAACAGTTGCGACCGTCACTGAAATTTACGACTACATGAGAGTGTTGTACGCAAGAGCAGGTACACCATATTCACCATTTACAGGTAAGCCAATTAAGTCACAAACAATCAGTCAAATTGTAGATAGAATTAAAGAACTGCCAAAAAAAGCTACTATATACCTTTATTCTCCAGTCGTAAGAGGACGTAAGGGTGAATATAAAAAAGAAATTTTAGGATACAAAAAAAGAGGTTTTAGAAAGATTAAGATTGATAATATATTGTATGATATAGAAAAAATACCTGAATTAAATAAAAAGTTAAAACATGATATTTCGATATTAGTTGACAGAATAGTGCTTAATTCATCTTTGGGTAATAGATTAGCAGAAAGTATCGAAACTTCGATAAATTTATCAAATGGTCTTTTGTTTGTTGAATACGAAGATGAAACATTGCCAAAAAAATTTAGAAAATTAGAGAAATTAATTTTTTCAACTAAATTTGCATGTCCTGAAAGTGGATTTACAATTGAAGAAATAGAACCAAGATTATTTTCTTTCAATAGTCCTTTTGGAGCTTGTGAGGAGTGTGAAGGTATAGGTGTGAAACTTAATGTTGATCCAAATTTAGTTATACCAAATGAAAAAAAAAGTATAAGTGATGGTGCAATAGAACCATGGGCGAAAACAACAACATTGTATTATGCGCAAACTTTGGCGTCATTGGCTAAACATTACAGTTTTTCTCTTGATGAAAAGTGGTCAAAATTACCAAAAAAAATAAAAGATATCATACTTTACGGCTCTGATGATGAAGAAATAAAATTTACCTATGATGATGGATATGAAAAATATTCGCATAAAAAAACATTTGAGGGCGTAATTAATAACTTAGAAAGAAGATATCTTGAAACCGACAGTGATTGGAAAAGAGAAGAAATATCTCAATATCAATCAGATACAAAATGTGAACGTTGTAATGGTCATAGATTAAAAGATGAAGCCCTTTGTGTAAAAATTGATGGCTTACATATTAGTGAAGTGACTGAAAAGTCAATTTTAGATGCAGCTAATTGGTTTGAAAATTTGAAGGATAATCTAGATAAAAGACAATTAAAAATTGCTGAACATATTTTAAAAGAAATAAATGAGAGGCTTAATTTTTTATTAAATGTTGGATTAGACTACCTTACGCTTTCCAGAGAATCAGGTACATTATCGGGAGGTGAAGCACAAAGAATAAGATTAGCATCACAAATAGGTTCTGGTCTGACAGGAGTTTTATATGTTTTAGATGAACCTTCTATAGGACTTCATCAAAAAGATAATGTAAAATTAATTAATGCCTTAAAAAGATTAAGAGATCTCGGTAATACAGTAATAGTGGTTGAACATGATACCGAGACTATGGAGAATGCAGACCATATTATCGATCTTGGACCAGAAGCAGGTAACAATGGAGGTCAAGTAGTTGCTCAAGGAACCTTTAAAGAAATTACTCAGAATAAAGATAGTATTACAGGTAAATATCTTTCAAAAAAATTTAAAATTGAAATTCCAAAGAAAAGAAGACTAGCAAAAAATGGAAGGTTCTTAGAAATCACGGGTGCTACAGGAAATAATTTAGATAATGTAAACCTTAAAATTCCATTAGGGAGTTTAACTTGTGTTACGGGTGTTTCAGGAAGTGGTAAATCAACTTTAGTACTACAAACTCTTTATAACGCTTTAAACTTAACTTTAAATAATAACAAGTCTAGAAAAATTCCAAAACCTTTTAAAGGATTTAAAGGCACTGAATTAGTTGATAAGATAATTGATATCGATCAATCGCCAATTGGAAGAACTCCCAGATCAAATCCTGCCACATATACTGGTGCCTTTGGTCCAATTAGAGACTGGTTTGCAAGTTTACCAGAGTCAAAATCTAGAGGCTATAGGCCTGGTAGATTCTCATTTAATGTAAAAGGTGGGAGATGTGAAGCATGTGAGGGTGATGGTGTTATTACTTACGAAATGCATTTCTTACCAGATGTTTATATTCAGTGTGATGAATGTAAGGGTACAAGATATAATCGTGAAACTTTAGAAATCAAATTTAAAGATAAAAGTATTGCTGACGTATTAAATATGACAGTCGATGAGGGTTGTGAATATTTTGAAAACATTTCTAATATTAAAACAAAGTTACTGACATTAAAAAAAGTTGGTTTGGGTTATATAAAAATAGGTCAACAAGCAACAACATTATCAGGAGGTGAAGCCCAAAGAATCAAATTAGCTAAAGAATTATCTAAAAGATCTACAGGTAGAACAATGTATATCCTTGATGAGCCAACCACTGGTTTACATCAGCATGATATCAAAAAATTACTTGAAATACTTCATACCTTTGTAGCTTTAGGTAATACAGTTGTTGTTATCGAACATAATTTAGATGTTATAAAAACGGCTGATTATATTGTCGATATGGGTCCTGAGGGTGGTGTTAAAGGCGGTAAAATTATCGCAGAGGGAAAACCAGAGGAAATTTGCGCAATTGATAAAAGTTATACAGGAAAATTTTTAAGACCACTTCTAAAATAATAAAAAAATATTGTTATATCAAAAATTAATTAGTATATTCGCCTAATGGGTAATCTATTATCATCTTTGTCAAAAACTATTCATACGTCTTTAGCTATAGCAATAATTTTATTTTTAGGACTATTTTATCAAAATGACGGTTTTAGTTTTGATAGACTTTTTTGGAGTTGGTTAGCTAGATTTGTACATGTTGTGGTTGGTATTATGTGGATTGGTTTACTTTGGTATTTCAATTTCGTTCAAATCCCAAATATGGCTAAAATTCCAGATGAGCAGAAGCCAGCAATAGGAAAAGTGATTGCACCAGCAGCCTTATTTTATTTCAGATGGGCAGCTGCTTTTACAGTTATTTCAGGTCTTATATTAGCTTGGCTTAACGGATACCTTCATGATGCAATGACACTAAGTATAGGCTCAGCTATTCCAAAACATACTGCGATAGGACTTGGTATGTGGCTTGGTTTAATTATGGCTTTCAATGTTTGGTTTGTTATTTGGCCTAATCAAAAAAGGGCATTAGGAATTGTTGAATGTGACCCAGATATAAAAGCCAAATCTGCAAAAACTGCCATGATATTTTCAAGAACTAATACTTTATTATCAGTGCCAATGCTTTTGACAATGGTCGCTGCACAAAATTTATATTAGTTTTTACTTTCTTCTCTTAATACAGTTTTTTGTGAAACATTCAATCTAACTAAAATAGGATTTGCAATATATATGGATGAATAAGTTCCAAAAATTACTCCAAAGATCATTGCTAATGAAAAACCTTTTAAAATTTCACCACCAAAAAAGAATATTGATAACAAAGCTAATAAAGTTGTAATTGAGGTAATTAAAGTTCTAGATAAAGTTTCATTTATAGATGTGTTGGTTAATTCAAAAATTTTTATATCTGAATATTTTCTGAGATTTTCTCTTACTCTATCATATATTACAACAGTATCATTCATGGAATAACCAACTATGGTTAAAACCGCTGCAACAATTGACAAATTTATTTCTAACCCTAATAATGAAAATAAACCTAAAGTGACTATAACATCATGAAATAATGCTAAAATTGCACCAAGACTAAACTGCCATTCAAATCTAATCCATATATAAATTAGCATGAGAGTTAAGGCTACAGATATTGCTATAACACCTGATTTCAACAACTCTGAACTTACTTTAGGACCAACTTTTTCAACTCTTCTAAAACTAAAATTATTTCCAAAAGATTTATCTAAACTTAGTTTGATTTCCTCTATTACATTTTTGTTACTGTTATTTTCAAACTTGATTAAAAAATCTGTTTTATTCCCAAAATTTTTAACTGAAACATCTCCTAAATTCATTTGACTTAAATTATCTCTTAATGATGAAGTGGTAATTTTTTGATCGTTTGATCTTAACTCAATTAACGTTCCACCCTTAAAATCAATACCAAAATTAAGTCCTTTAAAAATCAATAATAATAAAGAAATAGTAACCAAAGAAATTGAAAGTATATTAAAACGATTATAATATTTATTAAATGCTATCATTTAAATCAAATTTCCCTTCTCTTTATTCTTTGAGACATATAAAGCAGTTAACAATCTTGCAATAAAATAGACTGAGAATAGTGTTGTAAAAATCCCTATACCTAATGTTAAAGAAAATCCCTTAATCGGCCCAGATCCCATAAAAAACAATATTATCGCGGCTAATAAAGTCGTTATATTTGCATCTAAAATTGCAGTTCTAGATTTTGTGTATCCGCTATCGAATGCTATAAGATTATTTCTTTCACTTTTTAATTCTTCTTTAATTCTCTCAAAAATTAAAACATTTGCATCAACTGCCATACCAACGGTTAAAATTATACCAGCTATTCCAGGAAGAGTTAATGTTGCCTCAAAAATTGTTAAAATACCAACCAAAAAAAGTAAATTTAAAATTAATGCTAGATTAGTAATCAGACCAAATATTTTATATTTCACAAAGATAAAAAGAATAACAAGAAAAAAACCAATTATTAAAGCAATCAAACCTGCATTAATTGAGTCTTGTCCTAAATCTGGACCAACAGTTCTCTCCTCGATTATATTTAAGGGTGCAGGTAATGCACCAGATCGAAGTAAAAGTGCTAAATCTGTTGCCGATTGAAAAGTAAATCCGCCACTAATTTGTCCTGAACCACTTGCAATTGTATCTCTTATAACTGGGGCACTTATAATTTTGCCATCTAAAACTATAGCCAATTGTTTTCCAATACCAGTTGATGTTGCCTTACCAAATCTTTTTGCACCTACCCTATCAAGTGTAAAAGTTACAACAGTTTCATTAGTTTCACTATCCATCCTCGGTTGAGCATCTAAAAGGTTTTCACCGCTTAGAATTATTCTTTTACTTACCATTGCCTCCTCAGACTCATCCTCATATTCTAATTTTTCAGCTCCAAAAGAGTCCTCAGCGTTATTCGTAACAAACCTAAAAGTTAGGTTTGCAGTTTTACCTAGTAAAGATTTTATTCTCATGGGATCATCTAATCCTGGCAGTTCAACTAAAATTCTATCATTACCTCTCTTCAGAATATTTGGTTCATTTGTACCTATTTCGTCAATTCTTCGCCTTACTATTTCTAAAGCTTGATCTTGAGAAGATGTTTTAAGTTCGATTAGACCTTGTCTAGAATAATTTACAATAAAAAAATTATTTTCCTCAAAAATTTCTAGTTGATGAGACTTAAATCTTGGATAGTAAGGGTTTAGCTCACTTTCTTCATCTGTAAAAGTTTCTAAAATAAATTGCTTATTTTTCTGATCAGTTGAAAATAAAATTTTTTGATTATCTAACTTTATATTATTTATTCTTATATCTTTATCTTTAAAATAATTTCTTAAACTTATTGTAAAATTTTGTAATTTTTGTTCTATAACAGGAGTATTATCAATTTCTAAAAGAAGATAAGATCCCCCCTGTAAATCTAAACCTAAATTAATCTTTTTATTAAGTAATGAATTGCTAAATTTTAAAATATTTGAAGATGCTATAAAAATAAATAACAAAGAAATAGATATAATAAAAATTATCCTAAATTTTGAAAAATATAACACTTTAATATTATAAAAGTTATTTCTTAACTTCTTGAGAATTCATTAGGCTTTGAATACCAGTGCCCCTTATAACTTCTACAGTTACATTGTCTGCAATTTCAACTTCCACCTTGTCATTATCTACAACTCTTGTGATAACTCCCGTTATTCCTCCTGACGTAACAACTTTGTCTCCTTTTTTCAAATTCTCCACCATAGCTTTGTGTTCTTTAACTTTTTTTTGTTGAGGCCTTATTAAGAAAAAATAAAAAATAACAAAAATTAGTATAAGAGGTATAAATTGACCTATTCCTGAACTTTCCATAAAACTCCTTAATTAAAATTGAATTTTTATACCATCTATTGAATTAAAACAACTTTAATTCAATGAGATTTTTTCAAGATTATTCATATAAGGTCTCAAAACTTTTGGAACTTTAACTGAACCATCTTTTTGCTGATAATTTTCTAGAATAGCAATCAGAGTTCTGCCAATAGCTAATCCACTTCCATTTAAGGTTCCAACATAAAGCGTTTCCTTTTTTGAATTTTTGTATCTCGATTTCATTCGCACAGCTTGAAATGTAGAGCAAGATGAACAAGATGAAATTTCACGATATTTATTTTCTGATGGAAGCCAAACTTCAATATCATAAGTTTTCTCAGCACTAAAACCCATATCACCACTACATAGAATCATTTTTCTATAAGGTAATTCCAATAAATCTAATATGCCTGTTGCGCAAGTTGTCATTCTTTCTAATTCCTCATGACAATTTTCTTGTTCAACTATACTTACCAATTCAACTTTATAAAATTGATGTTGTCTAATCATTCCCTTTGTATCTTTGCCATAACTACCTGCTTCTTTTCTGAAGCAAGGTGTTGAAGCAACGAATCTCATAGGTAAAGAGCTATTATCTACTATCTTATCCTTTACAATGTTAGTTAGTATCACCTCGGCAGTTGGGATTAAAAATTTTCTATCTGATCCTTTTTCAAGTTTTACCTCAAATTGATCATTTTCGAATTTAGGAAGTTGGCCTGTACCATACATTGTATTATCAGATGCTAGCAATGGTGGTGAAATTTCTAAATATCCATTTTTTAAGATATGAGTATCCAGCATAAAATTTGATAAGGCTCTCTCTAGTAAAGCTAATTTATTTTTAACAAAAACAAATCTTGCACCAGTTGTTTTAGTTGCAAGATCAAAATCTAACATTTTTAAATTTTCACCTATTTCATAATGAGACTTAGGTTCAAATTCAAAATCAGGTATTTTGCCAAATTTTCCAATTTCAATATTATCGTTCTCATCTTTTCCAATTGGAACATCTGGATGGGGAACATTAGGTAAATTAGATAGAATATTATCCAAATTTTCTTTTACTAATTTTTGTTTCTTTGTTATTTCATCAATTTCTGAGGAAATTTCCTTGGATTTTTCAAACAAAGATTTGTCTTTGGACTTAGAAATTTCTTTTTTTTCTTTCTCTAAAGTTTCTTTTTTTAAGATTAAGTCTCTATTTTCAACATCTAAGTTTTGTATTTCATCTAAATCAATTTTTATGGTTCTTTTTTCAATGGCTGACTTAAAGGCTTTAAAATCTTTTCTTATTTCTTTTAAATTATGCATCAGAATTTTTTATATTTTTATTTTCAATAAACTTTACAGAAAATATAGATAATTCATATAATATTAATAATGGAATTGCTAAACCAATTTGCGTAATTGGATCAGGTGGTGTTAGTAATGCTGCTGCTGTAAATATAATTACTACAACATATTTTCTTCTTTTTTTTAAAAACTCAGAGTCAACTATGCCTATTCTTGCTAGCAAACTAAGAACGACAGGTAATTGAAAGCTAATTCCAAATGCAAAAATGAGTTTCATTACTAAAGATAAATATTCATTCACTTTTGCCTCTAGTTGTATGGGTAGATTTGTTGACAAACCACTACTTTCAAATGATAAAAAAAATTTAATCGCTAATGGCATTATTAAATAATAAACTAAAATTCCTCCAAGAAAAAAAAGTATAGGAGTTAAAACTAGGTAGGGTAAAATTGCATTTTTTTCATGTTTGTAAAGTCCAGGTGCAATAAATTTCCAAATTTGCATTAGAATAAATGGGCACGTTACAAAAAAAGCAGTAAAAAAAGAAACTTTTAAATAAGTTAAAAAAGTTTCCTGTAATGCTGTAAAAATCAATCTTCTATCGACACCATCATTTTTTACCGCTTGGGCATAAGGATCTACTAAAAAACCATACAAATGCTCTGCAAAAAAATAACATCCAATGAAAAATATTATTAAGAAAATAAAACTGTGTATCAATCTTTTTCTTAATTCAGCAATATGACTTATGAAGCCACTATCATTTCCATCATGACTCATCTTTATTTTTCTCTTTTTCTTCTATTTGCTTATCATCAACTTCGATATTTGAGACTTCGTTTTGAATATTGTTGATATATTTTTTTGCTGTGCCAATCCATGATCCAACTTTTTTTAACATTATAGGAAAATCTTTTGGACCAAGTACAACAATTGCAATTGCAACAACAATTAAAATCTCAAACCAACCAATTGTAGGCATGTGATTTATTCTTTTTTATTAGTATCTTGATTTTCGTCGGAAATATTTTTGGGCTCATTATCTTCATTCACATCTGAAGCCATACCCTTTTTAAAACTTTTTATCCCTTTAGCGACATCACCCATTAAACTAGATATTTTACCTCTACCGAAGAGTAAAACTACAAGTATTACAACAATTGCTATTTGCCAAATTCCAATGCTCATACAAAACTTATATCCTTTTTATTAATAATTTAAAAGTACCTTTTTATTAACTTTCTAATATTTCAAATCTATTTTTTATCTTCTGTATCGAGAGTACTACTAAGCATTTCATCAATATTTGAATAAATATTCTCTTTTTTTTCTTCCTGTTTCTCTTTATAAAATTTTCCAGTTCCAAATACTGCGTTGTCAATATTTGTACTATCTATCAGTCCAGCAGCACCTAATTCATCAACCGTAGGTAAATCAGATAATTTTTGGAGGTTAAAATGACTTAAAAAATCATCTGTCGTTTTATATTGAATTGGTCTTCCCGGCACATCCTTCCTTCCGCCTGGCTTTACCCAATTGAGTTCCATTAAAATTTCTAGAGTATTAGTACCAAAAGCTACTCCCCTAATTTCCTCTATTTCAGCTCTAGTTACTGGTTGATGGTAAACTATAATTGCAAGTGTCTCAATTGCTGCTTTAGATAATTTCTTTTCAACTGTTTTTTCTTGAATCATTAATTTTGATAGATGTGGTGAAGTTCTAAAAGACCATTTTTTAGAAATACATACTAAATTTATACCACGACTTGAATATTCTGTTTGTAACTTCATTAATACTTTTTCGACATCAATTTTTTTTGATATTTTATTACTAATAGTCTCGATATCTAAAGGTTCAGCAGCAGCAAAAACTATTGCTTCAATCTCTTTCTCTACAGAGGATAATTTACTAGGAAATTCTATTATATTATTTTTCTTTTTTATCTTTTTTTTAATCATTTATTTTCCTTGATATAAATATCATCAAACAATTTCGATTGTTTAATTTTTAGATTACCTTCTTTGACAAGCTCTAAAGATCCAGCAAATATTCCAGCTTGACCAGTTTTTTTATATTTCGAGCTATGTTTGAAATTTTTTGGAATTAAATCATCAAGTTTTTTCCAATCTATTAGTTTTCCAAAAAAATTTCTAATTGTTTTGATACCTTCTTCTGTTGTAAAAACTGGCAACTTTGGAATATTTATTTTTTGAAAATCTTTGGTCATAATTATACTTGAATAAGTCTTTAATAATTCAAATAAATTGATTGAATATTCACTGTTATAAATAGGACTTATCCCTGATTTGCTTCCTCTAGTTCTTATTTCTTTACCTAGTCTTTTTCTTTTAAGCATTTGTTCAGATAATAGTCTAATAAGTTCAAGTTTTTTTAATTGCAATTTGAGCTTTTCTGCGACCTCATGAATTTTGAATTCTTCCTCTGGTGTCCCAGGTAATAATAATTTTGATTTTAAATAAGCTAACCATGTTGCCATTAGTAAGTACTCAGATGCAATTTCTAAATTTAATTCTTTATTGTTTGTTATATAATCATGAAACTGATCAGCTAATTTAGTAATTGATATATCCTCTAAATTAACTTTTTGTGCTTTGGCTAGATCTAATAGAACTTCTAACGAGCCATTATAATTTTCTATTTCAACTTTAAATAGAGATGAATCACTTTCTATCATTCAATGATATTAGCTTATTATTTTATAAAATTGTGATGTTTTTTTATGGATAAATTGATTAATTATTGGAGATTCTTTTCCAACAATTTCCATTTCTTTTAAATTTCCATTACAATGTAATACTAAATTACAACCTGCGTTAAACGCTTTAATTGCATTTTCCTTAAGATTTCCCTTTAAGCTTTTCATCGATAAGTCATCTGAGATTAATATATTTCTAAATCCAATCTTATTCCTAATTAATTTAATTAATTTTTTAGAATGTGTAACAGGATTTTTTTCATCGATCTTTTTAAAAATTATATGTGCTGTCATTGCAAATAAGGTTTTTTTATTTTTAAAACTCTTAAAGTCATTTTTAGTAAGATATTTATTATCTTTATTGATTAGTGGAGTAAAATTATGACTATCAACACTAGCAAGACCATGGCCAGGTATATGTTTAATTACAGTGCCAATTTTATTTTTGTGAAAAAAATTTATACAATAATCCCCAATTTTAGATACTATTTTCGGATCTTTAGAAAATGATCTATCACCAATAATTTTAGATGCTCCTTTTACTCTCAAATCTAGTACAGGTGAAGTATTTATGTTAACTCCAATCGATTTTAATAAGTAAGATGTCTTATCAATGAATAATCTATAATAAATTTCAAATTCTTTATAATTTTTAACATATAGTTGACCAAAAAATTCGGACGTTAAATTATCAAAGGATATGATATTTCTTAATCGATTCACTCTTCCACCTTCTTGATCAATTAATATTGGGTAATTTTTATCATTAAATATTTTTCTTATTGAAGAAGTTAATTTAAAAGTTTGATTAATATTCTTTATATTTCTTGTAAAAAGTATTACACCCCAAGGTTTATATTTTCTTAAAAAAATTTTTTCTTTGTTATTTAGTTTTGTGGATTTGATCCCTACTATAAAAGATCTTCTATTCTTCATTAGAATTTAGTAATTTCCAGAAATTAAAACGCTTTTTTTGGTTATTTGATTTTTCAACATACTCTATAATATTTTTAGTATCGTCCTCTAAAATAGGTAATTTTTTTGAAAATTTATCAATCTTATTATCAATGTTACTCAACGCTCGATATGAATTTTTCTTATTTGTATCTGAAAAATAAAATTTACCTGTTAAAAATATGAATAAAAAAATTACAAATGTAAAAAAAAAATATTTTATTTCTTTAATCATTACATTTTCTCAGGAACATTTACACCTACAATATCCATACCAGATTTGACTACATTTGAAATAACTTTGAGGAAAATCAACTTATCATCATTAATTTTTTTCTCATCATTAATGAATCTTTTTTGTGGATTGTCTTTACCCAAATTCCAATATGAGTGAAACAAAGAAGCCAACTCAAACAAATATGTTGGGATTCTGTGAGGTTCTAGCTTTGCACTAGAAAGCTCTACACATTTTGGCCACTCAGAAATCTTTTTTATTACTTTTATTTCAGCATCAGAGTATTCAAAATCAAATTTTTTAATTTTTACATCATCAATTAAATTCATATCAAGATGCCTAAAAACTGATGCAATTCTAGCATAACAATATTGAACATAATAAAGTGGATTGTCTTTAGATTTTTCTACCACACTATCAAAATCAAAATCTAATTCTACATCACTACTTCTATTTAACATTATAAATCTTGTTGCGTCCTTTCCAACCTCACTGATTAAATCTTCGACTGTAATATAATCCCCTTTTCTTTTAGACATTTTAAAAGGTTTTTTATCTTTAATAAGTTTAACTAATTGACTTACCTTACAAATAAGTTTTTCTTTTGACCTTGATAAAGCCTCTACTGAAGAAGAAATTCTTTTAATATAACCAGCATGATCTGCTCCCAAAATATTTATTAAACAATCATAATTTCTATCAAGTTTATTTTTATGATATGCAACATCGCTTGCAAAATATGTCCAAGTGCCATCAGATTTTTGTAGTGCTCTATCTTTATCATCTCCAAAATCTGTTGATTTAAAAAGTAATTGTTCTCGTTCAATCCATTTATCATAGTCTTCGCTAGCAGGTGCTTTTATTTTACCCTCATAGACAAATTTACTTTTTCTAAGATAATCTATTACTTTTTCTACCTCTTGATTTAAAACTAATTTCTTTTCACTTATAAAATTATCATGGTTTATACCAAGATTATTAAGATTTTTTTTTATAAGTTTAAGCGCCTCATCTATAGAAAGAGAGGTTAATTCATCTGAAATATTATTAAAATTACTAAAGTCCATCTTTTTATTAGATGAAATAATATTATTGGCAAAATCTTTTAAATAATCACCTGGATATAAATCTTCATCATTTGGAAATGGTTCACCAAACTTAATCTCTTTTATTCTAAAATAAACAGATTTAGTAAAATTTATTATTTGGTTACCATAATCATTTACATAGTACTCTTTTGTCACTTTGTGATTATTAAATAATAAAACATTAGCAATTACGTCACCTAATATTGCACCTCGACAGTGACCTACGTGTAATGGGCCTGTTGGATTAGCTGAAACAAATTCAATAAGATAACTTTTTTTCTTCTCTTTAATATTTTTTCCAAATGTTTTTGAATTTTCAATAATTTTTTGAATAAAATTTGTCCAAAATATTGGCTTAAATTTAATATTTATAAAACCAGGTTTTACAATTGAAATTTCACTAATTAACGGATCTTCTTTTTTAAGAGTGTCAGCAATAGTTTGAGCTATTTCTATTGGATTTTTTTTATTTATTTTTGACAAAACCATCCCCACATTAGTTGAAAGATCGCAATTAAATTTTTCTGGAGGAATTTCTGTATTTATTCCATCTAACTTTTCAGGTAGTGAGATTATACCTTCGTCAGCTAAGTCTAATAAAATATTTTTTATTTTATCTAAATAATGATCAAAAATATTCATTTAATATTGTTATAAAGATTTATAGCGTATCTATCGGTCATTCCAGAGATAAAATCTGATACAGCTCTATATTTATTTTGAAATAATGCATCTTTGGAAAGGAATTTTTTAGGATTATTGATTATTTTTTTATATAATTTTTTGATAATAATCTTACCTTTATCGTTTTTTGCTAGCACATTTTTATTATTATACATTTTAGTTCTCAAAAATGATTTAATTTCGCTTTCAGAATTTTTAATTTTTTCAGAAAAATCCACCAAAATAACATTTCTTTTACCTATATCTTTAAATTTACTAATTTTATTTTTTTTAAGATTATTTATGGTATTGACAATTAAATCTTTTATCATGATATCAATTGAGTCTCTTACTATTTGATAAGTAATTACTTTATAATTTCTTTTATTAATCTTATTTTTATATTTTCTGTAAATATTTTTAAAAAAATTTATTTCAATTAACTCATCTAGTTTAAATAAATTTGCTTTTATTCCATCTTGAATATCATGGTTATTATAAGCAACATCATCTGAAATAGCTGAAATTTGGGCCTCAAGTGGTGGGTATGTACCAAAATCCATCATGTTTTTAAATTTTTTAATACCAATTAGCTTATCCACTATATCTAATTCTGCGACTGGACCATTATGTTTTAATAGACCCTCTAAAGTCTCAATTGTAAGGTTTAATCCATCAAATTTTAAATATTTATTTTCCAAGAACATAACAATTCTTAAGGTTTGTAAATTATGATCGAATCCACCGTGCGAGCTCATACAATCATTCAGTGCATCCTCACCTGCATGACCAAAAGGTGTATGTCCTAAATCATGAGCAAGACTTAATGTTTCAGCCAAATCTTCATTTAAATTAAGATAACGAGCAATTGATCTTGCAATTTGAGCAACCTCCATTGAGTGAGTTATCCTTGTTCTATAATGATCTCCTTCAGTATTAACGAACACTTGGGTTTTGTGTTTTAATCTTCTAAATGATGCACTGTGAATAATACGATCCCTATCTCTTTGAAATGGGGATCTATATTTTGATAAAGATTCCTTAAATATCCTTCCTTTACTTTTAAAAATTCCAAGCTTTGAGTATTTTTTCATCCTTTAAATTAAAATTTTAAGTATTATATTACTAATACCAGTGATCATTTATGATTAAAGAAATTAAATTTACTGATAAAGCACTAAAACAGATCAATGTTTTGTTATCTAGAAAAGATAAGGGGTCTTTTTTTAGAATCGCTATAAAAGGGGGTGGATGCTCAGGTTTTCAATATGAATTTTCTTTTGAAAAAGAAAAATCAAAAGATGACCTGAATTTCGAAAATATTTTAATTGATAAAACCTCAGCAGATCTATTAAAGGGGTCTGAAATTGATTATGTTTCAGAATTAATTGGTGAACAATTCAAAATAACAAATCCACAAACTAAGTCATCTTGCGGTTGTGGGGTTTCTTTTTCTCTTTAATGATAATTTCTTCATGGAATGTAAATTCTGTTAGGGCTCGTATAGATAATATAAAGAGTTATCTTCTTAAATATAAACCAGAAATTCTCATGATGCAGGAAATTAAGACAGAAGATATAAATTTTCCTTTCGACGATTTTTCAGCAATGGACTATGAAAGTCATGTATACGGTCAAAAAAGTTACAACGGTGTTGCAATTATCTCTAAGGGAAAATTGAAAAATATCAGAACAGACTTGATTAAAGATAAATTAAAGCAATCAAGAATTATTTCAGCTGAATTTGAATATAAAAAGAAAAATATTCAATTAATAAATATTTATACTCCAAATGGAAATCCTGTAGATACGGATAAATATAAATACAAGAAACAATGGTTAGATAGTTTAATCAAACAATTAAAGAGTTTAAGTAAAAAAAATTCAAATATTATTCTTGCTGGAGATTTTAATATTATTCCTGCTCCAGAGGACGTTTATAATCCTAAAAGCTTTGAAGATGATGCGCTTTTTAGATTAGAAATAAGAAAAAAATTAAGAGAAATGATTAATCTTGGTTTTAATGATGTTTATAGACATTTTAATGAGACTAAGGAAGGATATACCTTTTGGGACTACATGAGAGGTGCTTGGCAAAAAAATAATGGGATGCGAATTGATCACTTCTTAGTTTCAAATTCTTTGATTGATCAGGTTAAAGGTATTAATATCAATAAAGATCCAAGAGGTCGCGAAAAACCGTCAGACCATACACCAATTGAAATAACTTTAACTTAAAGACTTTATTTTATTTACCAACTCTTTGTTTATATTTCTAGGACCCTTATCTAATCTATTTTTATGTCTTCTTTCACCGGGAAGTCTAACACCATCAAAAGATTTCATCTTTTCAAAAAATTCATCTGCGTGTTTTTGCCAATTAGTTCCTGAAGTTTTATCTGGTGAAATAGCTATAATAAACTCTCCTCCACTTGGCGGGCCGCCATCATTGTTATCTTTTGCTGCTGTCTCAAAACTAAAATTATCACCAACTAAAGCTCCAGCCATTAACTCTACCATCATTGCTATTGCTGAACCTTTATAACCACCAAAAGGAAGTAACACACCTCCATCTGCTATTGCTCCTGGGTCAGTTGTCTCTTTACCATCTTTAGTTAAACCTGTACCAAGTGGAACTTTGTGCCCTTCTCTTTTTGCAACTTGTACTTCACCCATTGCCATCGAAGCAGTTGCCATATCATAAACGACTGGTGTTTTATTAGGTCGCGGCCATGCAAATGAAATAGGATTTGTACCAAATAATGGCTTGATCGCTCCAGCAGGCGCTACCGCAGGTTTGTAGGATGTGCAGGCAAAGGCAACTAAACCTTCTTCAGCCAATTTTTCTGTCTCTGGCCACATCGCTGCCATGTGATGTGAATTGTTAATTGCAAGTACAGCAACACCATTTTCTTTTGCAGCTTTAGCTAATTCAGGTAAACCTTTATTTAAAACTACAGGGGCTAAACAATTATTCCCTAGGACTTTTATTACTGATGAAGAAATCTTTTTTACTTCAGGTTTTCCTTTACCATTAATTTTCCCACTTTTTAAACCACTTACATATGCAGGTAATCTAAATAAACCATGAGATAAAGACCCATCTCTTTCTGCGTTTCTAATTAAATCTGAGAGAATAGATGCTGTCTCGTCATCACATCCGTTAGCTAATAAAGTATTCTTAGCTAAATTGAATATTTCATCTAAGGAAAGGGAAACTGTACTCATTTTATTATTAGATATTATTTATGACTAAAGATCAATTTTTATTTAATAACCTTTTAAAGATTTTGATATGTTGCAGATTAGATTAAATATAAATCTTTACCAAGATCAAGAATTCCAATTATTGAATTATCCTTTAATAGATTATTTTTTTATTTGATCAATTATTTATTTTGTTATAATATAACATCTAGAATTATATAATAATAATTATACTAAAAGGAGAAAATATGAAGGTTGCGTATGTATTTAGAAACAATATGTCGAGTACTTATCAATTAAGCTCAATGATATTACCTCAGCTAGAGGAAAATAAACACTTGGTAAATGTTTTGGGAATGTTTTTCTTTGATGATAACATTTTTTGTTTACAAAAAGGTAATCCTATTGGCGAACGTTTAGCAAAGATTGCAAAAGAAAAAAAAATGTTGTTGATGGTTTGCGATCAGTGTGCGGTGAGAAGAGGTTTAGCTGATGGTACATTTGAGCAATGTGGAAGTGGTGATGTTAAGGCGAAGGGTTTAGTTGATGGTGTAGTTGCTGGTTGCTTCCCACAATTGTATTCTGCTCTAGGTTCAAATCCACCAGATCAAGTAATAACACTTTAAGGTATATTTTTAACAGCCTTGAAATGACTTAGACATGTTACCAATTAAATCAAAATATAAATCTTTTCCAGGGTTAAGAGTAGCTCCTAATGGATCAATGACCCCTGTTGCAACGTTGGTATCTTTTGCTACAGCTTTAATGATATCAGGATTAAATTGAGGCTCTGAGAAAATACAACTTACTTTGTCATGCTCAATTACTTCTCTAATTTCAGCTAATTGCTCAGCACCAGGCATTACGTCTGTATTAACTGTAAATGCACCTAAAATATTAATTCCAAATCTTTTTTCAAAGTATTGATATGCATCATGAAAAACTATTGATTTAAAATCTTTATTTAATTCCGATTTTACTTTTTTAGTAAGTTTATCTAAATCTTTATGGGCCTTTTTTAAATTTTCTTTATATTTAGCCTCATTTTTTGAGTCATTCTCAATTAAATGTTCTGCCATTTCACTTAAAATTACTTTTGCATTCATTGGATCTAACCAAATGTGTGGATCATGTTCACCATGTGCGTGGCCTTCATGTCCATGATCATCGTGACCATCTTTTTTATGATCATCATCATGTCCGTGTTCGTCATGACCATGTTCTTTCTCTTTTTTGTCATGATCGTGATCATCATGATCGTCCTCTTTCTTTGCATGATCATCGTGATCGTCTTCTTTATGACCATGATCGTCATGACCTTCAAAAATATTTCTTTCTCTAAACTTTAGTTTAGTTATCCCTTTAATTTCCATTAATTCAATTTTTTCAGCTTTTTTTGCAATTGATTTTAATGGTTTTTCTAAAAAGCTTTCTATGTCTTCACCTACCCAAAATATAATATCTGCATTTTGAATCATTTTTGCATGAGATGGCTTTAGTGCAAATCCATGTGGTGAAGCATAACCATCAACAATTAAATCAGGTTTACCAACGCCATCCATTAAATAGCTTGCAAGTGAATGAATTGGTTTTATTGATGCTACTACCTTAATTTCAGCATTAGCAGGTGTAAAGATAGTTAAGAATGATAATATTGTTAATATAAACGGTAATTTTTGAATGTTTTTCATATGTTGTATAGTTAATATGTTATAATATAACGCTTTTTAGTAATATAAAATTTATATGTCAAGAAATAAAATGGACTCTAATCAAAATATACTTGTAAAACTAAATAATGCTGGGTTTTGTTTAAATAGTAAGTGGCTTGTAAAAGGAGTATCACTACAAGTTGAAAAAAGAAAAATTGTTACTCTTATTGGTCCAAATGGATCAGGAAAAAGCACAACAGCTAAAATTGCTTTAGGTATTTATAAAAAAATTGATGGCACTGTTGAGAAATACACAAATAAGGTTGGTTATGTTCCACAAAAAATTTCAATTGATTGGACATTACCACTAAGAGTAAATGATTTCATGGTGTTAACAGAAAATCTTAATAAAGAAACAATAGATGAAGCTTTGTCATTAACTGGTGTTATTCATCTTAAAGATAAAAGTTTAGGAGACTTATCTGGTGGTGAATTCCAAAGAGTATTACTTGCAAGAGCTATTTCAAAAAAACCTGAGTTATTGGTATTAGATGAGCCAGTTCAAGGAGTTGATTATACTGGTGAAATCGCTTTATACAAACTTATTAAAAAGATTACAGATGAATTAAATTGTGGAATCTTATTGATATCACACGATTTACATACTGTAATGAGTGCAACAGATCATGTTGTTTGTTTAAACGGTCATGTATGTTGTTCAGGATCGCCGATGGATGTTGCAAAAAATAACGAATACAAAGCTTTATTTGGTGAACAAGCTTCAGAAATACTATCAAGGTATGAGCATAGGCATGACCATATTCATACTGATGAAGGTGAAATAAAAAAAAATTAAATGTTTGATGATTTCTTTATAAGAGCATTGGTAGCTGGAGTTGGAGTTGCTTTTGTAACAGGGCCTCTTGGTTGTTTTGTAATTTGGAGGAGATTATCTTATTTTGGTGATACCTTAGCTCATTCTGCATTATTAGGAGTAACATTAGCCTTTACAATGGAATTCAATATTGCATTATCAGTTTTCATAATTTCCTCTTTAATAGCTTTAACTTTAATACAACTTCAAAAAAGAACTAATTTACCAGGTGATGCCTTGCTGGGTCTTCTAGCTCACTCATCTTTGGCTGTTGGACTTGTTGTAATAGGTTTTTTAACATTTATTAGATTTGATATAATGGGATTATTATTTGGTGACATATTAGCAGTGACAGTAAATGATTTATTAATTATATGGATAGGAGGAGCATTAATTCTTCTTATTCTAAAATTAATATGGAAACCTTTATTTGCATCAACAGTAAATTATGAATTAGCTGAAGCAGAGGGCTTAAATCCTGAGAGAGCTAAAGCTATATTTACAATCTTAATGGCAGCACTAATTGCTATATCAATCAAGATGATTGGCTTATTATTAATAACGGGGATGCTAATCATTCCTGCGGCAATGGCTAGAAATATTTCAACTAGTCCGCAAAGTATGGTGATCTATTCAATTATAGGCGGATTGTTGGCTGTTATTTTAGGATTATTTTCATCATTAGAGTTTAATACATCATCAGGACCTTCAATTATAACTGCTGCTTTACTATTATTTTTACTTTCTTTATTTAGAATTAAACAATCTATTAAATTGAAAAACTAGTGAGGAATCAGTAAAGTGAGTAAAATGCATAAAGAACATAATCTAACAAAAAATCAACAAATTATTTTTAATTTGATTGATAAGTCATCTGAACCTTTAAAGGCATATACAATACTTTCTAATGTTCAAAAAAAAGGTATCAAAGCTCCATTACAAGTTTATCGAGCACTAGATAAGTTGGTTGAAATAGGAAAAATACATAAAATTGAAAGTAGAAATGCTTTCATAGCTTGTCAAAATTCAAGTTGTCAGGTGTCAAAAGCTACTGCTTTTTCAATATGCGAAAGTTGCGAAAAAGTAACAGAAATTAGCAACTCTAATCTTTCAAAGTATCTATCAAATTTTAAAGATAAAGCTGGTATGAAATATAGTAAATATAATCTTGAATTTTTTGGTTTATGCAAAAAATGTATAACCAAATAAATTTGAATTATTGATGATATTTTTTACCTTAAAGATCATACTCGCAGCAATAATAATAGCATTCGCCAGTTGGCTTTCAGGGCAAAATCCAAAGCTTGCAGGTTTTATTATCGCCTTACCCCTTGTATCACTCATAGCTATAGCTTTTTCCTACTATGAGCATAATGATATAGAAAAAACGATTCTTTTTACTAAAAGCATACTAGTAGCGATACCTGTGAGTTATTTATTTTTTTTACCCTTCTTTTTTGCAAAATCATTTAATATGAATTTCTTCTTAATTTACGGCACAGGCTTAGGATTTATAGTTGTTGGTTTTTTTATTCATAAATATGTAAGTAATTTTCTTTAATACAGTTACTCTCTTACAGTCTAATAACAAAAAATTATTAGATAGACAATTATTCTACTATTAAGGTATCTTTCGATCCACCACCTTGCGAACTATTTACAATTGTACTTCCTTTTCTGAGAGCAACTCTAGTAAGTCCACCAGTTGTAACATAACTACTTTTGCCACTTAAAACGAAAGGTCTTAGATCTAGATGTCTAGGCTCTATGTTTTTTTCAGTAATAGTTGGAGCTGTTGACAATGTTTCAAGAGGTTGTGCAATATATTCTCGGGGGGTTTTTTTAATTTTTTGTGCTACTTCTTCTCTCTCTTTTGCAGATGCCTTCGGTCCTATCATTATTCCATATCCACCTGATGCATTAGCTGGTTTTACAACCAATTTAGACAAATTTTCTAAAACATACTTTTTCTGTTTTTCGTCATGACATAGGTAAGTCTCAACTTGACTCAATACAGGTTGCTCACCCAAATAATAGATAATCATCTTATTTACATATGAATAAACCACTTTATCATCAGCTACACCAGTACCAATTGCATTGACAATACCTACGTTTTTTTTCAACCAGCATTTAAATAATCCTGGAACACCAATTAAAGAGTCTTTATTGAAAGCTTTAGGATCTAAAAAATTATCATCTAGTCGTCTATATATACAGTCAACTTTTAAAGGACCTTTTACAGTCTTCATATAAACGTTATCGTTTTCGACAAAAAGATCCTTTCCCTCTACCAATGCAACGCCCATTTGTTCAGCTAAAAAAGAGTGTTCAAAATAAGCAGAATTATAAATTCCTGGTGTCAATACCACCATGTGAGGATGAGTAGTTTTTTTAGGTATACATTCGTTCATACAATTAAAAAGTTTATTTGTATATTGATGTATTGATGCAACTTTATATCTTGTGAAAAGTTCAGGAAAGACATCTCTCATAACCATTCTGTTCTCAAGCATATAAGAGACCCCTGAAGGTACTCTGAGATTATCTTCTAGAACTAGATAATCTCCATTTTTATTTCTGATTAAATCTACTCCAGATATATTTGCCCATGATTTATATTTAGGTGAAAATCCCTCACATTCCTTTACATAATAAGGTGAATTAAAAATGATTTCTTTTGGTACAATATTGTCTTTAAAAATTTTTTTTTGATTATAAACGTCATCAATAAATAAATTCAAAGCTTTAACTCTTTGCTTAAGACCTTTGGTTACTTTGTTCCATTGTGTTTTAGGTATAATTCTTGGAATTATATCTAATGGCCATTTCTTTTCCTCTGCTCTGTTGTTAGCAGCATAAACTCTAAAATTTATTCCTCTAGCACTTATTGTGCTTTGGCAATTTTTCTCAATTTCTTGAAGTTTATCTTTTCCGTATCTTTCTAAAATATTTGATATTATGACAGCATGTTTTCTTAATTTATTCTCACTAGTAAAATAACCATCATATGCTTTAGTAGCATTGTAATTGTCCCAAAGTTTACCGCTCATAAAAGGATTGTTTAATAATTAGGGTAAACATTCAATTGTGATATAGTTATATCAGCTATGCTTGAATTTAATTATATGTTAATTAATTAATAATTATTAATAGTATTATGACTTATTGTGTTGGCATTAAAGCTCAGGACGGAATTGTGTTTGCCTCAGACTCTAGAACGAATGCTGGATTAGATAACGTTAACATTTATTCGAAAATGTTTGTGCATGATGTCGGTGACAGAAGTGTCATTATAGTTACTTCTGGAAATCTAGGCACATCTCAAGCAGTATATAAGTCTATTGAAAAAGATCTCAAAAGTGACAGTGGAATAATGAATTTAAATACTTGTAAAGATTTTGATCAAATTGCATCATATATAGGATCTTTAAATATAGAGCATTCAGCTCCAAAAGGAATAAATACTGACACTGTTTTGTTAGGATCTTCATTTTTAGTTGGAGGTCAAATTAAAGGTCAGCCTCTTGAACTATTCCTTGTATACTCACAAGGTAATTATATAAAACCTGCTGATAGCAAACCTTATCTAGTTATTGGTGAGGTAAAATACGGTAAACCTATTTTAGATAGAGTTATAAAACCTAGCGTATCTATTGGTGATGCATCACGTTGTGCTCTAATCTCAATGGACTCAACCTTAAAAAGTGATTTAACCGTTGGCCCTCCTATTGATTTTGCTGTCTATAAAAAAGATGAATATAAAATTGCCTCACAAAAATGCTTAAATATCACTGATACTGAATATTCTAAGGTCTGTGATCAATGGTCAGATGGCATATTTAAAATTTTTGATTCTTTTCCAAGATTTGATTGGGAAGACACAAAATAAGATTATTTTTCCTATAAACTGTAATAAATTCTTAACATAACTGAAATAATAACATCGAAAGGGAATTTTATGTTTATAAAAAAATATCTAAAGTGGATCAGTACGTTTCTAGTTTTAGTGGGAATACTCCTTACTAATTTAAATATATATCCATTAAATATATATTTTCATGGATTAGGAGTTGTTGGATGGACTATAGCTGGATTTATGAGCAAAGATAAAGCAATCCTAACAAACTTTGGATTACAAATTCCATTATTTGTTATTGGAATTTATAAGATTATTTTTTAAATGAAGAATATATTGTTTGTTTGCACAGGTAATTCAGCAAGAAGTATTATTGCTGAAAGTATAATAAATAACGAGTATGACGATATGTATAAAGGTTTTAGTGCTGGGAGTAATCCAACAGGAAAAATTAATGAAGATGTGAAGAATTATTTATTATCAAAACATTATGATCTTTCAAATTATAGATCTAAAAATTTTAATACGTTCGTTGATAGTCAAATTAAAATGGATTATGTGATTACAGTTTGTAATAATGCCAATAACGAAGTCTGTCCTATTTGGCCAAATAAAGATCAGATAATTCATTGGGATATAGAGGATCCTGTTAAATTACTTAATGAAACAAACGACTTAAATAAAAAAGATGAAATAATAGAAAAAGTTTACAATAATATTCATAAAAGAATAAAGGAACTGCTTTATGAAAAATAAAAGTCGCTATTTTCTTGCTGAACTAATAGGAAGTTGTTTTTTAGTAATGATTATTGTTGGTTCAGGTTTAATGGCTGAAAACTTAACCAATGACGTTGCGGTAATGTTAATTGCAAACACAATAGCAACAGGTGCAGGTTTATTTGTACTTATTACTGTTTTTGCTGATGTATCAGGAGCTCACTTTAATCCATTTGTAAGTATCGCAATGACAATAACAGGTAAATTAAAAAGGAAACTATTAGCCTACTATATCACTGCTCAATTGGTTGGTTGCTTGATTGGTGTTGGTTTAGCTAATTTCTTTTTTGAACATGAAATTTATGAATTATCTACTAAATCAAGAGATGGAATTTATATACTAACATCTGAAGTGATAGCAACATTAGGGCTTATAATAATAATTTTTGGTTCAATGAAGTCAGGTAAAATTACTGTTGCAGCTAGTGTTGGGCTTTATATTACTGCAGGTTATTGGTTTACTTCTTCAACTTCTTTTGCAAATCCAGCTGTTGCAATTGCTAGAACATTTACAGAGTCTTTTACTGGTATTAATTATTTAAATACTCCTTATTATATTTTAGCAGAGCTTATTGGAATGTTAATTGCTGTACTTATTGTTAAAAAGTTATTTTTAGAAAAAAATTGAAAAATATAAAACTTACCAATCGAATAAGTTTAATTAACAAAAAATTTAAAAAAAAAGAGTTTTATCATTATCTTAAAACTTCTAATCTTTCATTAGTAATACCTAAGATAAAAGACAAATATGTAGTAGTTTCCCAAAAAAGAGTTCCAATTAATAAAATTAATTACGAGTTTCCTTCTGGCATAGTGGAAAAAAAGGAAACAACTCTGCAATCAGCATATAAGGAATTAAGAGAAGAAACAGGATATAGATCAAGATCAAAATTGAGTAAAATAATAACTTTTTATACTGAACCTGGAAGACTAACTACTAAAATTACTGGTTATTACACAGAAGACTTAATTAAAATTTCGAAACCAGAACAAGGTATTAGAATTCATCTTTTTAATCAAAGAGAGATATTTAAATTAATATTAAATCAAAAATTCAACAATAGTTCTCATATAGCAATGTTTTTTTATTTAATAACAGGTCTTAAAAAACTATAAACTATAGGTTGTAACAAAATATCCTTTTTATTTTAGGATTATATGATTAAATTAAGTATCAAATAATTCGGAGGCAGTAATGAGAAAAAAACTAAAAAAGAATGAAAAGAAAAAAACAAAAATATTAAAATCAATTGATAAACTTAAAAATAAAATTACAGCTAAAGAAAAAAAATTATCAAGCCTTAATATTAAAATTGCTGGTCTAGAAAAAAAGGTTGCTGAAAAAAAAGCAAAAAAACTTGCTAAGAAGAATGCAGAGCAGTCTCCTGCATCTATAAATAATTAATTCCAAATTGTCTTTCTTCCTTCTCTTAAATGAGAAGGAAGAAAGAAGCTAATTAACAAAATTTAAACAGGGGAAAAAATAATGAATATTTAAATTTTTTAAATTATCTTAAAAAGATTAAGTTACAGAAATATTTACTTATTATTAAAATTTAATTAATTTAAGTTTATTTTGAATTATTTGAATAAATTACTCTTGGCTCTAAAAATAATTCTCTAGCAAGAGCTTTAAATCTTTTGGTAACTTGTTTTGAGATTATTTCTTGATGTTGTGATGGAATTTTTAAAAATACAGCATTACCTCTTTTATACAATTTAAACTCTTCAAGAAATATCGTAGATATCGAGGTCAATGATTGTGAAAATCTCAATGCTGCACCAACTTGTTTGCTTGAAAAAATTTCATTATTATTCAAAAAAGTTAAATACTCGATCTTTGGATTATACTTGATACTACAGTACCGCCAATAGCATGACAAAGCTAATTGTATTCTTTCTTTATGAGTCAATCTAAGTAAAGGAGTATTTATCGTTTCTTGAAATACCAATTCAGCTTTTTGAAATGCTCCCAATCCCCAATCCATATGACTTAATACACATGCCAGATATAATAATTTCTTATTAAAGTGCTCATTACCTTCAAAAACTGGATGAATAAAATCATAATATTTTTTATAATTTGACCCTAAATCACCTCTTTTTTGCGCAACCTTCTCAATTGCTTTGTAAAAAATTTCAGATTCTTTTACATCTTTAAAATGGTCAATTGATAAAGATCCTTCACGCAAACCACTGATAGAACAAATAATTTTTTTTGGATTTGAAACTTTCATAATTTCATCAAGTATAATACAGCTATAAGGTAAATATGGTGTTCTAGATTTTGAAATATACTCAACTGTTTTAAGTTTGGATTTATTAAAAGAAGAAATTTTTTCAACAAACTTAGATAAAACATTATTATCAATACTATATTGATGAATTATGTGTACTGGATGATTATTTTGAAAAAGATGTAATTTAAATAATGCACGCCAAGTACCTCCAACTAAATATAAATTATTAAATTTCTTTTTTGAGAGCCATTTTTCATCTCTTAATAATTTTTTAATATATTTTGCTAAATTTCTTTTTTTAACTATAGGATTATTCATTAATCTTAAAACACCAACAGGTAATGAGGTTTTATTGGTTACTATATTGTTTTCAACTCGGGCTAACTCCAAACTACCACCGCCAAGGTCAGCAACTAATCCATCAACATTTTCAAAACCTATTTTTACTCCCTCAGCTGAGCATTTAGCTTCTTCTTCGCCTGATAATATATTAATCTTAGTTTTAAAAAGTTTTTCAACTTCATCAATAAAAGGTTTTGTATCAGTTGCTTCTCTTATAACTGCTGTTGCAATAATCTTTAGATTTGTGATTTTTGAAACATTTAAAATTTCAGAAAATCTTTTTAAAACTTTTAAAGCATATTCAGTACCAGATCTGTGAAGTTTTTTCGATTTATCTAAATTTTTTCCAAGTTCACAAACTGCTTTTTCATTAAAAAAAGGCACACGAGAAGAACTGAAATCTTCATAAATTAGCATTCTTATAGAGTTTGATCCAATGTCTATTATAGCTAATTTAGCCTGATTTAATTTTAAACTATTTTTACTTTTAATTACTTCCACTTTTAATCAATCTTAAGTGCAGTTGTTTAGGCTGCATTCTTAGTTTAGCTTTACCTCTTCCAGATAAGCTCGGATTATTCATAAAATATTCATGAGCTGAAAAGGAATCGCTTTTACTATATTTAATTTTTTTATAATTACCATCAGCTTCAAGTTCCCAGCTCTGATTAGTATCAAGATAATTTGCCAACATTATTTGATCTAAGATCTGTTCATGAACAGTCTCATTTTCAATTGGGACTAGAAGTTCTACCCTTCGATTTAAATTTCTCGGCATTAAATCAGCTGACGAAATATATACTTTTGCATTTCTATTAGGCATTTTTTTTGTACCATTACTAAAACAATAAATTCTAGAATGCTCTAAAAATCTTCCTATGATACTTTTTACAAATATGTTTTCTGATCTATCTTTTACTCCTGGTCTTAAACAACAAACACCCCTTACAAATAAATGAATTTTTACACCAGCATTCGAAGCTTCATAAAATTTATCAATAATTTCTGGATCTACTAAAGAGTTCATTTTTGCCCAAATAGCTGCAAATTTTCCATTTTTAGAATTTTTAATTTCAGCATCAATATTTTCATTTAAGGTTTGCCTCATATTTACTGGCGAAATAGAAATTTTATTTAAATTTTTTGGTTTTGCGTATCCTGTTACATAATTAAAAAACTTTTCAACATCTGATGCCATTTTCTTATCACAACTAAATAAAGACAAATCAGTATAAATTTTAGCATTTACTGGATGATAATTGCCAGTTCCTAAATGAAAATAAGTTTGTATTTTACCCTGTTCTCTTCTTAAAACTAATGATGATTTTGCATGAGTTTTATATTTAGCAAAACCATAAACAATTTGAACACCTACTTTTTCTAAACTTCTTGATAGTTGAATATTAGCTTCCTCATCAAATCTAGCTTTAATTTCAATTAAAGCGGTAACTGTTTTTCCGTTTTCTGCAGCTGTTATTAAAGCTTTAACAATAGGTGAGTCTAGAGTTGTTCTATATAGAGTTTGTTTTATAGCTATAACTTTTTTATCATTTGCTGCTTGGTTTAAAAATTCAATTACTGAGTCAAATGTTTCAAAAGGATGATGAACAACTAAATCTTTCTTTTTAATAGTTTCAAAAAAATTATCATTATATTCTTTTAATCTTTCAACTTCTCTAGGTGTAAAATGTTTAAATCTTAATTTTGGATTTTTTACTTTACATATTTGATCTATATCTTGAATTCCAACAAGGCCAGCAACATCATAAATATAGTCAGGATTTATATCTAATTTATTAATTATAAATCTTATCAATTCGTTATCACTATTTTCAAGAACCTCTAAACGAACAATATCACCCGTTCTACGTCTTTTTAAAGCCAATTCAAAAGATCTAACCAAATCTTCTGCTTCCTCTTGAATCTCTACATCGCTGTCTCTTATTACTCTAAAAATCATTTTCTTTTCTAAATCATGATCTGGAAAAATTTCATTAGCAAAAAAACTTATTACATCATCTAGAATCACAAATTTCTTATGATTTTTTGAAGACTCAATTTCAATAAATCTAGATAATGCTTTTGGTATTACTATTATTGAGTTTAAAATCCTTTTTTTATTTTTTTTTCTTAACTTCATTACAATTGCTCTTCCTTGATTGATTATAAATGGAAATGGATGTGCAGGATCAATTGCTGATGGTGTTAATAAAGGGTAAATCTCTTCTTTAAATATCTCTAAAAGTTTTTTTTTATCCTTAGTATTTAAATTAACTGGTTTAACTAAATTGATATTATTTTTTTTTAATTCCATAATCAGTTGAATAAAAATTTTGTTCTGTTTTTTTAATAGATTCTTAGTTTCAAGCACTACCTCATCCATTTGCTCTTCAGGTGTCAAACCATCAGAGCTTAGTGAGTCAACTTCTTGTTTTATTTGACTATATAACCCAGCTACACGGACCATAAAAAATTCATCTAGATTAGACCCAGCAATTGATAAAAACTTTACTCTTTCATAAAGAGGATTTTCGATATTTTGCGCCTCTAAAAGTACTCTATCGTTGAATTTTAACCAAGAAAGCTCTCTATTTATATATTTAGATTTCAACTCTTCTTTATGTTGTTTTTTTAAAGCAGTCATATATTTAGATTTTATGTATCAATTATACGTCATGAGACACGCAAAATCTAGTTGGGATGATTTAAGTATTAATGATTTTGATAGACCACTTACTAAAAGAGGCAAGAAAAATGCAAAAATGATTTGTGAATTTTTTGTTAAAAAAAAATTTGAATTTGATTATGCATTAATTTCATCATCAAAAAGAACAAAAAAAACTTTTCAAATTTTATCCAAGAAAATTAATAAGCCAAAAAAAGTTAATTTTTCAAAAGATTTATATTTAGTTGATGAGAATGCAATTGTAAAAAAAATTAAAGAAATATCCAGTGAATATAAATCAATTTTGATTATAAACCATGAACCATCAGTGAAAAATTTAGTACGAAATCTTACAAAAAATCATAATACGAATAATTTTAAACTAATGAATTATAAATTCCCAACAGCAGCATTTGCAAAAATTGAGTTTGATATTAAATCCTGGAATGAAGTTGAGAAAAAGGGAGTATTAAAAAAATTTATAAGACCCAAAGATCTTCAAGATTCTAAAGAATAACCAGCTGATCTTACTGTTCTAATTAAAGGTTTTGTATTTTGTATGTTAATTGCTTGTCTTAATCTTCTAATATGAACATCAACTGTTCTAGACTCAACATATATATTTTCTCCCCAAACATTGTTTAAGAGTTGTTCTCTTGAATAAACTCTTTTTGGATTTTTGATAAAAAAATCTAAGAGTTTAAATTCAGTTGGACCCAAAGTAATTTCTTTATCTTTTCTATAAACTCTTTTTGTAATCCGATCTATTTTTAAATCAGTAAATTCTACAATGTCTGATGATGATTGAGGTTTAGATCTTCTCAATAAAGATTTAATTCTAGCATTCAATTCTTTTTGACTAAAAGGTTTAGTTACATAATCATCTGCACCTGTATCAAATGCTTTTAATTTGTCTTCTTCCTCCCCTTTTGCAGTTAACATAATGACAGGAATATCATTAAACTTATTATCTTTTTTTAAGTTTTTACAAATTTCAACACCAGATAATTCTGGTAACATCCAATCCATTAATATTAAATCTGGCTGTTTCAATTTTATTTGTTTAAGAGCATCTTCTCCATTTTCTGAATGACTGACTTTATAACCTTCTTTTTCAAGATTGTACTTTAACAAACTAACAATTGATGCTTCATCTTCAGCTATGAAAACATGAGCTGACATAAATCATTTTTCTCCGGTTACAATTGGCTCTGTTCCCTTGGGTCTATCACCTTCTAAATATTCGCCTTTAACTAAATAATAAACTTGTTCTGCAACATTTGTAGTATGATCACCAATACGCTCTATGTTTTTAGTTACAAACAATAAATGGGTTCCATCTTCTAAATTTTTTTCATTTTCTTTAAGATATTTTATAACTTCTTGCATACAAAGATTTGTTAGATCATCTATTTGCTCATCACCTTCCCAAACATTTACTGCCATTGGCGCAGATCTTTCTAGATAAGCATCTAATGTTGATTTTAATTGTTTTTGAACATTGGTAGATACTCTATTCAATGAGTCTACCAAGTTCTTTGGAAGATTTTCGTTAAGCAAAAGTGTTCTCTTGGATATATTTTTTGCTAAATCACCTATTCTTTCTAAATCTGAAGACATTTTCAAAGCCGTTACTGTCTCTCTTAAATCAATTGCCATAGGTTGTCTTAAAGCAATTAAATTCACAACTTGCTGTTCAATTAAAGTCTCATATTTATCTATTTTTTCATCTTCTTGAATAACAGCTTCTGCAATATTATTATCTCTTGTTGTAATGGCTTGAATTGCTTTACCTAAAGAATCTTCACATGCACTTCCCATTTTAATTATATTAGCATTAAGATTTTTTAGTTCTTCTTCGTAAGATTTGACTGTATGTGGTGCTTCAGACATTATCCAAACCTCCCTGTTATATAATCTTGCGTTTTTTTATTATCAGGATTCTTAAATATTTTATCAGTAGATCCATGTTCAATCAATTGACCTAAATGAAAAAAACCTGTATTTTGAGAAACACGTGCTGCTTGAGCCATAGAATGAGTTACAATTATTATTGTGTGCTCTTTTTTTAACTCATCAATCAATTCTTCAATTTGTGCTGTTGCTATTGGATCTAATGCTGAACAAGGTTCATCCATTAATATAACTTCAGGTCTTACAGAAATCGCTCTAGCAATACAAAGTCTTTGCTGTTGTCCTCCAGATAATCCAGTTCCAGGTTCATGCAACCTATCTTTTACCTCTTCCCATAGTGCAGCCTTTTTCAAACTAGTTTCAACAATTTCATCCATTTCTTGTTTTGATTGAGCCATACCATGAATTGTTGGACCGTAAGACACATTTTCATATAAAGTTTTTGGGAAAGGATTGGGTTTTTGAAAAACCATACCAATTTTTTCTCTTAGTCTTACGACATCACAACTTTTATCATTGATATTAAAATCATTAATTAAAATTTCTCCTTTAACACTACAGATATCAATCACATCATTCATTCTATTAAGACATCTTAGGAAAGTTGATTTACCACAACCAGATGGACCAATTAATGCCGTTACTTGATTTTCCTCAATATCTAAACTTATATTAAAGAGCGCTTGTTTTTTTCCATAAAAAACATCAACATCTTTTGCTTTAATCTTTATCATTTTAACTCCATTTTTTCTCAAACTTATGTCTTATTATTTGGGCAAATAAATTCATTATTATTAAAAAGCCAAGTAAGACCATTATACATGCCGAAACTTTTTCTACAAATCCCCTTTCAGCACTTTCAGCCCAAATATAAATTTGAACTGGTAAGCTTGCAGCAGGATCCATGGGTGATCCAGGTATCGTGTTAACAAAAGCAACCATTCCAATTAAAATTAAGGGTGCAGTTTCTCCTAAAGCTTGAGCTAAACCAATTATTGTTCCTGATAACGTGCCAGGCATAGAAAGAGGGACTGTATGATGTATTGTGGTTTGCATTCGACTTGCTCCCATAGCAAGTGCTGCCTCTCTTATACTTGGTGGAACTGCTTTTAAAGATGCTCTAGCAGCTATAATTATTGTTGGTAAAGTCATTAAGGACAAAGTGATACCTCCAACTAATGGGGTAGACCTTGGTAAATGAAATATAGCCAATAAAACTCCTAACCCTAATAGACCAAAAACTATAGATGGAACCGCTGCTAAGTTGTTTATATTAACTTCAATAAAATCAGTAAATCTATTTTTAGGGGCAAATTCTTCAAGATAGATTGCAGCTAGAACCGCAACAGGAAAAGCTATCATTAAACAAACAAGTATAGAAAAAATTGAGCCCATAAATGAACTTGCTATTCCAGCTAGCTCAGCTTCTCTTGAGTCAGCATTTGTAAAAAAACTTATATTAAATTTACTTTCAACCTTACCATTTG